>PLIQ01000344.1:24136-48813 GCA_003140115.1 Actinomycetota bacterium
CGGCCGATCTTGTCGCCGACCACGCCGAACGTGAACAGCAGGCCGGCGAAGAACAGGGTGTAGGAGTTGATCGCCCATTCGAGCTGGCTCTGACTCGCGCCGAGGCCCCCGTGTGGCTCGGCGATAGTCTTCAGCGCGACGTTGAGCACCGTGTTGTCGATGACAATGGCGAGCAGCCCGACGATCAGCACGCTGAGGATGAGCCAGCGGCGACGGTAAATCGTCTGCGTGTCCATGTGTCCCTTCCGGATCACTTGGTGTGTTGCTCCCGAGGGCTAGCCCCGGGAAGTCGGAGCGCGGAACCGGGAAGGCCGGGGACCATCGGTGTGTTGCCATGGTCGCGGCCTTCAGGGACCGCCGCTATCGATACGGAACGGTCTCGTATCGGAATATATTTCCGCGCTACGGTCCCTGTGATCTACGCCACATACAGGTTCGGCCGCCGGGACGGCTAGGGGACGATGTCGGCCTGGCGGAGCACGCCGGAGGCCGGGTCGACGACCAGCGCCAGGAAGAGCGTGGCGTGCTCACCGACTAGTTCGACCACGACCGAGGCGGCGCCGTCGCCGGCCCGGTACGCACCGAGGCGGCCTGGGCCGGACCAGACCGCGGCCATCCGCAGGCGGCGAGCCAGCAGGCCGGCGTCTACCGTCTCGGCGACCGGGATGGCGTCCGGCCAGTCGCGGTCGGTGCCGTTCAGCCAGGCCACGAGCGCGGCCAGCGTGTCACCCAGCGGAGAGCCCGCCGCGGGCGGCACGGCCAGCGTCAGGGACTGCACGCGGGGCGGTAGTTCCGGATTGAGCTGGATCTGGGCCTGGACCACGCCGCGCTCCCCCGCCAGCCACCACCGGCAGTGGGCGGGCGTGTCGAACTCGGGGGGGCGGCCGCCATCGTCGCCGAAGCCCCCGATGCGCTCCCGGATGATCGCGATGACCTGTTGCCGTTCGTCAAACGGCGCGTCCTGCGCCACGTTGGGCGAGAACAGCCGGGCCGCCTGCGTATCGTCCCAGGACTGCAGCAGGCTGCTCACCGCCTCCCGCGCGGCCAGCGTCTCCGGCCAGGGCCCGGGCCCGTGATGCTCCGCGGGGGCGAGCGCGACGCTGTAGCCATACCCGGGCGGCTCACGGTGCCGCAGCGCTACGTCCAGCAGCCGGGTGGTCAGCGTCATCATGCCGGCGTAGGTGCTGTTGCCGAGCGCGATGACGCCGGTGCCCGAGGCCGGATGCCAGCGCATGTTGCTGCCGAACCCCGGGTACCCGCCGCTGTGGCTGACGATCCGGCCGAACGCCGGGTGATGCTCCACGAACAGCCCGAACCCGTAGGCCGACAGCGCGGGCGCTGCATCGCCGGGGAAGGCGGCCGGCTTGTCCCAGCCGGTCAGCACCTGCGGCAGCTGCATCTCCCGCCGGGTGGCGCGTCGCACCGGATGGGCACCGCCGGCCTCGGGCTCACCCGGCGGGAACGCGGCGGCGAAGCCGGTCACCCAGCGGGCGAGATCCGTCACGCAGCTGAAGATCCCGCCCATCGGGGCGAACGCGCCGGCCACGTCGAACGCCACCTCCGCCCAGCCGTCGGGAGTGCGCCGGTACCCCCGAGCGATGCCCCCGGGCCCGGTGCCCAGCAGACCGGGGGTCTCGAACTCCTCCGCCTCGTACCCGGTGCGCATCATGGCGAGCGGGTGAAGCAGGCGACGGCGGATGTAGTCCGGGTACGCCGCGCCCGTGACGGTGGTGATGACCCGGCCCAGGACGGCGTAACCGAGGTTGGAGTACTCGAACCGGGTACCCGGCGACCAGTTGAAGCGCACGCCGCCAGCCAGGAAACGGGCGAAGTCCTCCAGCGGCAGGCCCTGCTGCCGGTCGCCCCACGGGTCGTCGGTCGGGAAGCCGGCCGTCATGGTGAGCAGGTGCCGGATCGACACGCGGGCCGAGTCCGGCGTCACCGACGGCCAGCCGCGCAGCTCCGGGACGTACTCCTCGGCCGCGTCGTCGAGCTTCAGCGCGCCGTCGTCACGCAGCGCAAGGATGGCGGACGCGGTGAAGCTCTTGGTCATCGAGGCGATCCGGAAGACCGTGCCGGCGTCCGGCGGCGGCCCGCCGAGGACCCGCTGGCCGAGCCCGGCCGCGTGCACCAGCTCGCCGTCCAGCACGATCCCGTAGGCCAGCCCGGGCTGCCCACCGCGCTGCTGATAGCTCGCCGCCAGCTGGTCCACGTCCGCGAAATCGATCATCGTCCCAGTCTTCCAGAACCGGTTGGCTCTACCACCGCACCCTGCGCGCATGCGATTATTGACCACGTCCGGGTACGCCGCGAGGGCGACACGAGACTTGGAGGCTGGCGACTGTGTCACACGACATTGCTGCATCCGTGGCCGCGACAGGACAGCGGACCACTCCCGAGCCACTAAGTGGCGGGACACTGTACGGCGGGACTGGCCCGGGCCGCCGGGTGACCGTCCGCGATATCGCCGCGGCCAAGGCTCGCGGCGAGAAGTGGCCGATGCTCACCGCATACGACGCGCTCACCGCCGGGATCTTCGACCGGGCCGGGATCCCGGTGCTGCTGGTCGGCGACTCGGCGGCGATGGTGGTCTACGGTCACGACACCACGATCCCGGTCACCGTGGATGACCTGATCCCGCTGACCGCCGCCGTGGTGCGCGGCACCAGCCGGGCGCTGGTCGTGGCCGACCTGCCGTTCGGTTCCTACCAGGCCTCCTCAGGTGCGGCCCTGGCCGCCGCGACCCGTTTCCTGAAGGAGACCGGCGCGCACGCGGTCAAGCTCGAAGGCGGGCAGCGAGTCGCGCACCAGGTCGAGGAGCTGGTCGCGGCCGGCATCCCGGTCATGGCGCACCTCGGCCTGACTCCGCAGTCGGTCAACGCCTTCGGCGGCTACCGGGTCCAGGGCCGCGGCGAGGACGGGGAGCGCCTGCTGCACGACGCCAAGGTCCTGCAGGCGGCCGGCGCGTTCGCCGTGGTGCTCGAGTGTGTCCCGGCCTCGCTGGCCGCCCAGGTGACCGAGGCCCTCACCATTCCCACCGTCGGCATCGGGGCGGGCCCCGCCTGCGACGCCCAGGTGCTGGTCTGGCAGGACATGGCGGGCCTGTCCCCCCGTACCGCCAAGTTCGTCAAGAAGTACGCCGACCTGGCCAGCATCCTCGGCCAGGCCGCGACCGCGTTCGCCGAGGACGTCACCTCGGGTGCCTTCCCGGACGAGGAGCACTCCTACCGCTGAGGCTGAGCCACCAGCTCGACCTCGAACCCGTCGGTGTTGGCCAGGTAGGCGGCGTAGTGATTCGGGCCGCCCGCGTACGGGTGCGTCTCGGGGAACAGCAGCGTCCAGCCGCGGTCCGAGCCCGCGGCGGCCAGGGCGTCGACGGCATCACGCGGGCCGGCGTGGAACGCGAGGTGGTTCAGCCCGGGCCGCAGCCGGTCGTGGTGGCTGGCGGCCAGCGCAGGTGACTGCTCGACGACGAGGTAGGTCCCGCCCAGACGCCAGCTGGTCCCTGCGTCCCAGTCCTGGAACGGCTCGTAGCCGAGCTGGCCGAGCAGCCAGCCCCACTCCCGGCGGGCCCGGGTCAGGTCGGGCACCCACAGCTCGACGTGATGCAGGCTGCCGGGAGTCATGCCGCGGTCAGCACGACGTGGCGGAGGGCGCCGGTCAGCTCGGGCAGGACGGGGATCAGCCCGGCGGGCCGGAAGTCGACGGAGCCGAGCTCGCGGACCGGCACCCAGCGGAACCGGTGGCCGGACTCGATGCCGCCGTACAGGTCGTCGGGCGCCAGCGCGGCGGGCCAGGTGAGCCGGTAGTACAGGCCGATCTCATGCTGGAGCGACCCCTTGCGGAAGACGTTCTCCACGATCAGCGCCAGCGGCCCGGGCGGCAGTTCATGCCCGAGTTCCTCGGCCAGCTCACGGACCAAGGCCACGTCGCTGGGTTCGCCGAAGCGGACCCGCCCGCCGGGCAGGAACCAGTAGTCAAGGCCGTCAACGGTACACAGCAAGATCTGGTCGCCGCGGACGATGACGGCCGCGACCCGCAGGTTGAACGTCCCCGCCGGGCCGCTAAAGGAAATGTCGGATGCGGTACTCACGGGTCCATCCTTCCGCCTCCGGCGCCCGGAGCGTCATGAATCCGGGGTCGGGGGTGGCGCGTCGTGCGACGATCGTTACCTGAGTAGCGCACGAGCCGGAGAGAGAATGCGGAAAGGGGCGGCAATGGAGCCGATGCCTGAGGACTGGGACAGGGCCGTCGCGGTGGTGGCGCACCCCGACGATCTGGAGTACGGCGTGGCCTCCGCCATTGCCCGCTGGACCGGGCAGGGGAAGCAGATAAGTTACCTGCTAGTCACCAAGGGCGAGGCTGGCATCGCGGGCATGCCCCCGGACCAGGTCCGGCCGCTGCGGATGGAGGAGGAGCGGCGCAGCGCGGCTGTGGTGGGCGTGAGCAGGGTGATGTTCCTTGACCATCCCGACGGACTGGTGGAGTACGGGGTGCCGCTGCGGCGTGATCTGGCCACCGTGTTCCGGACGCTGGATCCCCAGGTCGTCATCACCACCAGCTTCGACCTCACCTGGGGCGACGAGGGTCCGGTCAACCACGCCGACCATCGCGCCGTCGGGCTGGCCGTGCTGGATGCCTGCCGGGACGCCGCGAACGGGTGGGTCTTCCCCGAGGCCGGGCCGCCGTGCACCGGCATCCGGGACGCCTACGTGGCCACGACGGGCAACCCGACTCACTTCGCGGATGTGACCGCCGCCATCGATGCCGGTATCGCGTCGCTGCGCGAACACCAGGCCTATATCGACGGCCTCGGCGGCGAGTTCGATCCCGACGAGTTCCTGCGGAACTTGGCTGGCTACGTCGGACTTGGGGCCGGGTGTGAATACGCCGTCGCTTTCCACCGTTACCCGATGGGCTAGACATTAAAACGAGGCCCCCTCCATGTATGAGATGGAGGGAGCCTCGTCGGCACCGCGGCGCCAGCGCGACCAGTCACCCGGCCGTTCTGGCTCTACGGGCCACCCGCTAGGGCTAGGCACCGGCACGAAGGACCGATTTCTCGGTCTTCCCGCCTCTCGGAGTTTCCCCCGGGTGGTGCCCGTTTCCAACGGTGAAAGTATTTCTATCGCGTCGGCCAGCGCGGCGCAAGAGCTTTTGGCCGGCTATTTTCACTCTTTTGGGTATCCACATTATCTCCACAGATAGCGGGCAGTTTTCCGCAGGTGGCGGTCGTTATCCACGGAATTATTCACAACCTATCCACAGATTACCGGGGGTAACTCGGGAAGTACCTAAATAGCGGCCGCCGACATTATGGTCAGGCGCGGCCGCGGCTCCAGCGCGGCTTGCGCTTGTCCAGGAACGCCCGCATCCCCTCGCGCGCGTCTGGGAGTTGGCTGGTCGCGGCCATGACCTCGATGGCGTAGGCGTAGGCCTTCGGCTGGTCCAGGTCGATCTGGGCGTACAGCGCTTGCTTGCCGATGCCCTTGCTGTCCACCGACCCGCGGGTGACCCGTTCCAGGAGATCCTGGACGGCGCTGTCGAGCTGTGCGGCCGGCACGACCCGGTTGACCAGCCCCCAGTCCAGCGCGGTGCGGGCGTCGATGACGTCGCCCGACATGGCCATCTCCGCGGCCCGCTTGCGGCCGACGTTCCGGGCGATGGCCACCATCGGGGTGTGGCAGAACCAGCCGCCCTTGCCGCCGGGCGCGGCGAAGCCGGCCTCTTCGCTAGCCACGGCCAGGTCGGTGCTGGCCACCAGCTGGCAGCCGGCCGCCGTGGCCAGTCCGTGCACACGGGCCACGACCGGCTGGGGCACCTGCTGGATCAGCGTCATCAGCTCGGTGCAGGTCGTCAGCAGCGACCGGACGCCGAGCAGGTCACCCTCGACGACATCGGCAAAGTCGTGCCCGGCGCTGAATACCGGCCCGCGGCCGGCCAGCACGATGCCCAGGGCGTCGCTGTTCCCGACCTCGGCGAACGCGGCGATCAGCTCGCGCATGTGCTCCAGCGACAGGGCATTGCGCCGCTGCGGCCGGTTCATCGTGATGGTGGCGAACTCGCCGGACCGCTCAACCAGGATGTGCTCGAACTCCATTCCTCAAGCGTAGCCCGAGGGGTGCAGGGGGTCGTCCCCCCGCGAGCCAACACCGACTACGTCGGACCTCGGTTAGGCGATCGCGTCGGCGAGCAGCGATATCTGGTCGAGGCGGGAACTGGTGGGGACGAAGATGATCTCGTCGCAGCCGCTGGCTTCGAACGCCGCGGCGTAGCCCTTGACCATCTCCGGGCTGACCGCCGCGCCCGCCGCGATCTGGCTGGCGAACTCGCCGAGCCAGCCGTAGTAGTGCAGGAGGTAGCCGTCCGCCTGGCTGCGGGCTTCGGGGCCAAGCCCGAAGTAGGCCAGGGTGAGCTTACGCGGCCGGCCCGGACGCCCCGCGTCCTGCCAGGCCTTATCCACGCCCGCCGCGGCCTGGGCGAACATGTCGGGCGTGCCGCCGCCCATGATCCAGCCGTCGGCCAGCTGGGCGACCCGGCGGAAGGTGGCCTCGCTCGCGCCGCCGAGGATAATCTGCGGGCCGCCGGGCTGGACGGGCTCGGGCCCGATCCCGCCGGCGTAGCCGAACTCCTCGCCGGACCAGACCCGCTTCATCATGGCGATCTGCTCTTCCAGCCGCTGTCCGCGGCCCTGGGTGCTTACCCCGCTGGCCGCGAAGTCGTCCTCCCGGCCGCCCAGGCCCAGCCCGAGTACCAGGCGCCCGCCGGAGAGGCGGTCGAGCGAGGCCGCCTGCTTGGCGAACAACGCGGAGTTCGTGTAGAGCGGCGCGAGCAGGACGCCCGTGGTCAGCCGGATCTGGCTGGTGACCGCGGCGGCGGCGCTGAGCGCGGTCAACTCCTCGTAGTTCGGGTACACGAGCCGGCCGATCGTGCCCAGGGTGCTGAACCCAGCTTCCTCGGCAAGCCTGGCCCAGTCGATGAGCGTCCGGCCTTCGGTGCCGGCGACCGTGTTGGGCAGGCCGATTCCTATTTCCACGCCAAACCTCCGCAGGCTTGTCCTGTTTCGCCGTCGAGTCGGACAGCATCGAGATAATCCAAGCACTGTGGCCGGGTCCGGGTGCGGGCGACCCGCTACTTGACGAGCAGGATGATGCCGGCGACCAGCGCCAGGGCGGCGATCGTGCCGGTTACCCGGCGGCCATACGGCCACACCCGCGGCTCGGCCCGCAGGCCGAGGATGAACTGCCGGGCCAGGGTATAAGCGGCCAGCCCGACGACGGCTACGGGACCGGACCGCGCGAGCCCGTCGACGAGCACGACGATCAGGACCGCTCCCCCGCTGATCAGCGCGGACAGCGCCTCCAGCAGCTGGGCGGGCGCTCGGCGGCAACCCAGCCGCCGGTCCGAGGACCAGACGCCCCAGCGGGCCGCGGTGGGCCGCCCGGTACAGCAGCCGGCCCAGAAGCATCCCGGCCGGCCGATGGCCATGCCGATAAGCAGGGCGGGCGCGGCCGCGGCCAGGTAGGCCCCGGCGGGGATGCCCGGCCCCGCGAGCGCGGCCGCGGCGACCACCACGGCCGCCCCGGCCACGAAGCCCTGGATGCACCAGCCGTCGAACTTCTTGCCGCGGTGTACCGCGACGTACCAGCTCTTGCCGCCGATCACGCCCGCCACAATCGCGATCACCGAGAAGAGCATCGGGCGGAACAGAGAGTAGTGGCCGTGGCTCAAGAGCAGCGCTTCCACACCCAGGCCGACCAGGACGCCCAGGCCGACCAGGGGTGCGTAGGCGAACCGGACGACCCCGGGCACCTTGCTGCGCAGCAGCGACGAGGTATGGACGGCGGCGGGGGCCTCCGCCGGGACCCCGACCCGCCGGGGCGGGGGCACCCGGTACGAAGCGGCCGGGTCGTGCCCGGGCGGCGGGTAGGTCCGGTAGGGGCGGCCGCCGTCCCGCGCGACCGACCGTGCGGTCACCGTCCACTCGCCCGGGTTGATCCCGCGGACCTCGGCGGTGATGGCCACCGGCCCGCTGCCCGGGATGATCCCGTCGACGGTTTCCTCCTGCCAGAAGGAGTCGCGGGGCTCGGGCTTGCCGGTCACGTCGGTCCGGCGGCCGGAGAAGCGGACCGTCGCGCTGAACGGCTCACCGGACTCGCCGGGGTCAAGCCAGTAGGTCGGGGTGAGCAGTTTCTCGACGGCTTTTGCGGCCCACTCGGGCACGTCGTCCGCGGGGTCTGCGGGCGGCGTCTCGGGTTGGGCGGCCACCGGGGGCTGCTCAGCCTCGGCCAGGCGGGCCCGGGAGTCCCTGGCCGGTACCAGGCCCGCGGGCAGGTTCTGGGCCGGAGCCGGGATCGGGGGTGCCTTCTTGGCTGAGGTCAGGCCGGGCGGGAGGTTCTGAACCTGTGCCGTCGCGGGGGGAAGGCCGGCCGGGTCGACGGCGCGCCGGGGCCGCGGCTGAGCCGCCCGGCCTGCGGGGCTTCCGCGCCGGCTGCTCTTCTTATTCTTCTTCGTCGGCGGCATCGTGTTCCTTCCCCGGCTGGCATCACATCGTTGCCACCCAGACCGGCCGAATGCTGGACGGCTCGTTGCGTGCGGATGATGTCTCGATGAAGACCACGCGGTACCGGCGTGAACACCCTGGGCTGACTGCGGCTAGCGCCCATTTTATCGGTTTGGCCGGGGCACGGGCGCTGGCGGTGTCCGGAGGGCGGGCTCCACGGTCGTTCGGTAAAAGAGCTTTAGATGTCGGTGATCCGGATTCCGGCGTGCGCCTTGTAGCGGCGGTTGATGGAGACCAGGTTGGCGGTGAGAGCTTCGATCTGAGCGCAGTTGCGCAGGCGCCCCGCGTACACGCCGCGCACGCCGGGGATCCGGGCGGCCAGAGCCTGGACCAGGTTGGTGGCGGTGCGGTCATCGCCGAGCACCAGCACGTCCAGGTCGATGCTCTCCACCTCCGGGTCGAGCAGCAGGACCGCCGACACGTGGTGGAACGCCCCGACCACCCGGCTGTCCGGGAGCAGCGCGGCGGCCTGCTCGGCGGCGCTGCCCTCCGGGACGGGCAGCGGGTAGGCGCCGCGGTCGTCGAAGCCCAGCGGGTTGACGCAGTCGACCACGATCTTGCCGGCCAGTTCGGGCGCGAGCGGGGCCAGCAGCTCACCGTGGCCCTCAAAGGGAATCGCGGCGATCACCACGCTGGCTTCGCGGGCCGCGTCGCGGTTGGCCATGCCCTGGACGTGGTGGCCGAGCAGGCTGGCCACGCTCTGGGCCCGCTCCTCGTTGCGGGAGCCGATGATTACCGGGTGCCCGGCCCGCGCGAACCTGAAGGCCAGGCCGCGGCCCTGGTCGCCGGTTCCGCCGAGGATCCCGATGACCAGGCCGTCAACGGACGGGGCTTCGCGCTCAGTCATGGATCGATACTGCCAGACCTGTCGATCCGCCCGACGCGCGGGACCTAGCCCGGCACGGGTCCGTTACCTGCGCCTTCGGTCGAATCGCAACCCTGCGTGCCGATATGGCTGCGCGCAAGTACCTTGAGGAGGCACCATAGATACGTGGACGCCAACCAAGTGGCCACTCTCCGTGCGCTGCTCGCCCCTACGGGATGGCTCGACCGGACCCGTGCCTTCGCGCGCGGGCTGCGGAAGGCGACCCGCACGCCGGGAGGACTGCTGCTGGTCGGTCCGCCCGCCGAAGAACCCTGGCACCTCACCGCACACCTGGATGAGGAAAGCCGGCTGTCCGGGATCCCCGAGCTGATGCCCACGCTGGTGCGCTGGGAGGTTCCGCCGGGCGCGCCGCCGCACCTGCGGGTCGGCCTGGAGCGGCTGGAGGCGGCCCAGCGGGGCGAGACGGTGTTCGTCGTGACCGCGGCCACCGCGCCGGTTCCGTTGCTGGAGCGGGTCAGCGACGCGCGGCGAGACGGGGCGACGATCTTCGCGCTCGACCAGGGTGATCCGGAGCTTGACGCGCTGGCCCACGAGGCGATGACGATCGCGCCAGGCCCGGGCGTGCCCGCGATGATGTCGTTCGGGGCCGCTCAGCACCTGGTCAGCGCGGCCTGCGGCGAGCTGGACCGGAACGAGGAGTTCGGAGTGGCCAGCGGAGACGGGCGCGTCGAGCGGCCGGGCACCACCGGCTACCAGCGGTACCGGCCGGGCGTGCGCGGGCTGAGGGACCGGGTGGCGCACCTGCTGGACGTGGTCAGCGGGCCGCCGTCCTAGCAGGCTCCGCCTAGCGGATTTCGCTGGTCAGGCGTCCAGGGTCAGGACCATGGTGGGGCGCTCGATGATGTGGTCGGGGCGCAGCGGGCGCACGGCGGTGCCGATGGCGAAGAACTCGGTGGTGTGCGAGCCCCAGGTGTGGCTGTGCTGGCGCAGCTGGACGCCCACAATGCCCTCGGCGTGCAGGGCCTCGGCCTCGGCCTGCATCCGGCTCATGGCCAGCTCGCGGGCGTCGTAGAGGGCCTGGGTGAACTGCTCGATCTCCACGTTGCGGCCGATGTTGCCCATCTTGGCGCCGATCTTCTGGTGCGCGATGTGGTACACGCACGTGCCCATCACCATGCCGAGCGGCGCGTAGCCGGCCCGGATCAGCGTCCAGAAGTCCTGGCCGGATAGGTCCGAGGTGAACGGCTGGTTCTTGTTGTTGCGCCAGTTGTCGACGCCGCCGCCGCCGGCGCCCTCCTCGGCCTTGACCGCCGTGCCGACCGCGATGAACTCGGCGATGTCGGCGCCGAACTCCTTCAGCTCCACGTCTAGCCGGACGCCGACGATCCCGTCGGCGCGCAGCGCGTCGGCCTCGGCCTCCATCCGGGTCATGGCCAGCTCGCGGGCGTGGTACATGGCCTGGGACAGCACGTCGAGCTCCTGGTTGCGGCCCCACCGGCCGACCTGCAGCCCGACGTGGTAGATCGAGCTGCCGAGCACCAGGCCGAGCGGCCGGAACCCGGCCTCCCGGACCAGCAGGAACTCGTTGACCGACAGGTCGGAGGTGAAGATCGAGCCGGCCTTGCCGGGCTGCAGCTCGGCCAGGCGGCGCATGGCATCCTGCGGGACCCCGGCGGCATCCAACTCCGCGGTGATGTTGCCTTGGTCGGTCATGCTCTCTCCTATATCCGAATTCTGGCGGCCTGGCGGCGCTGGGGGTCGAGGGACATGATGGCCAGCGTCGGGCCGACGTGCTGCTGTTCCGAGTGCGAGAACCTGGCGATCGCGGTGCCGATGGTGGTGGCCTCCACGATGTGGTCGCGGCGGCCCTCCATGGCCGGACATTCTCGTTCCCGTACCCGCATGTCCATGGTGGCGATCACCACGCCCTCGCCGCCGAGCCGCCGGACGTCGCGTTCCAGCTGCACCCGGGCGTCGTGCCGGGCGTCGTTGACCAGCTCGGTGTAGCCGCTGACCTCGGCGTTCCCGGATCCCCACCGCGTCTGGCCGACGGTCAGCCAGTCGTCGTGCCGGGAGCCGATCGAGATCCCGAGCGCGAGGCCGGCGGGTACCCAGCCCTTCATGATCAGCTTGGCGAAATCCTGCCCGGAAAGGTCGGAGGTGAAGGGCGCCCGGCGGCGGCCAGCGGAGTCCTTGTTCCAGTTGGCCAGGGGCGGCACCCCGGGCGCGCGGATGGCGGTGCCGATGGCCTTGAACTCCAGTCCGCCGGCCGGGAACGCCCCGATGGTCAGCAGGACGCCGACCACGCCGTGCCCGCCGAGTTGGTCGCACTCGGTGGTCATCCGGTCGAGGGCCTTGTGCCGCGCCTCGTACATGGTCTTGACCAGCGGGGCGAACGACCCGAAGCCGCCCTGGCTGGAGACCTGGGTGACGGTACGGGCGGGGGCCCCGTAACCCCAGGATCCCCAGGCGCCCGGGCAGTTATAGCCGCCGGTGTAGCCGATGTTGTACACGGCAGCGCCGAGCACCTGGCCGACCGGCTCGAAGCCGACGCTGCGGATCGCGGCGAACTCGTCCGAGGTCAGCGCGGAGCCCCACGTGCCGCTACGCCGGATTTCCTGCATCCGGGCCTGGGCCGCGGGAGGCAGCTGTTCGCTCACCCCCCCAGCTTAGTCCCGGGAATCCCATTCCTCGTTCCTGCGCTGGACGGTTTCCAGCGCGGCGGCCGCGGCCTCCGGGGTGGGGAAGGGACCCAGCCGGTCCTTGCCCGGGGTGGGGCCGTCGTCGTCTTCCACGGTGTGGCGGGTAAGGCTCCACCACCATCGCTTGTCGTTGTCCATGCACATTAGACTCGCAAAGCATGGCGACAGTGCTTCATCCGGGCCGGCTTTCACCCACCCGCCAGGTTCCCGCGGACATCACGCGGCCGGAGTACGTGGGCAAGAAGCGCCCCAGGACCGGCGAGCCGGACGTCAAGACGCCCGAGATCATCGAGCAGATGCGGGTGGCCGGCAAGCTGGCCGCCCAGGCGCTGGCGGCGGTCGGCGAGGCGGTGGCCCCGGGCGTAACGACCGATCACCTGGACCAGGTGGGCCACGATTTCCTGGTCAGCCACGGCGCCTACCCCAGCACGCTCGGGTACCGCGGCTACCCGAAGTCGCTGTGCACCTCGCTGAACGAGGTGATCTGCCACGGGATCCCCGACGACACGCTGATCAACGACGGTGACATCGTCAACGTTGACATCACCGCGTACATCGGCGGCGTGCACGGGGACACCAACGCGACCTTCCTGGCCGGTGAGGTCGACGAGGAGTCCCGCCTGCTGGTCGAGCGGACGCACGAGGCGATGATGCGGGGCATCCGCGCCGTGGCGCCGGGCCGCCCGCTGAACGCGGTCGGCCGGGTGATCGAGTCCTACGCCCGGCGGTTCGGCTACGGGGTGGTGCGAGACTTCACCGGGCACGGGATCGGCCGGACGTTCCATTCGGGGCTGATCGTGCCGCACTACGACGACCCGCACAGCGACGTGATCATGGAACCGGGGATGACGTTCACCATCGAGCCCATGCTCACCCTGGGCACGATCGACTACGACGTCTGGCCGGACGGCTGGACGGCGGTGACCAAGGACCGGCGGCGCACGGCGCAGTTCGAGCACACCATCTTGGTTACCGAGGACGGCCACGAGATCTTGACGCTGCCGTTATATGGGTGATTTCGCGTTCGACGCGGACACCCGGGTTGTCGCGCGCGGGGCTTCCGGGGCTTCCGGCGGCGGGGAGTTCGCGGCGGAGCTGACCAGGCGGTGGGACGGGACCAACGGCGCGGTCAACGGCGGTTACATGCTGGCCACGTGCCTGCGGGCGCTCGCAGTGGCGATGCCGTTCCCGGACCCGATCGTGATCTCCGGCTTCTTCCTGCGGCCCGGCACGGCCGGGCCGGCCCTGATCCGCACGTCCCTGGTGCGCAGCGGGCGGACGACGGCGTTCGGCGAGGCGGTGCTGTCGCAGCAGGGCAAGGAGACGGTCCGGGCCACGGCGGCGTTCGTCAAGCTCGGCGCCTGCGGGCCGGCCTTCACCGCGGGCGCGCCGCCGGACCTGCCGCCGCCAGCGGAATGCGTGGGCGTGCCAGTCGGGTCGTTCGGCGTGGCCACGATCGCCGAGCGCGTCGAGTTCCGCTCTGCATCACTGCCGGGCTGGTTTCTCGGCCAGCCGACCGGGCGCCCGGCCAGCGAGTTCTGGATGCGGTTCACCGACGGCCGGGAGGCCGACCTCTACTCGTTGCCGCTGCTGGTCGACTCGACCGCGCCGTCGGTGCTCGAGCTCGGCGTGACGTCGACCACCGTGCAGCTCACCGTCCATCTGCGGGCCCACCCCGCGCCCGGCTGGCTGGCCTGCCGGGTGGCGGCCCGTTTCGTCAGCGGCGGCTACCACGAGGAAGACTTCGAGGTGTGGGACTCGGCTGGCACGCTGGTCGCCCAGTCCCGGCAGCTGGCCATGATCCTGCCGCCCTCACCCGCTTAGGCGTCTACGGTCACGCATCCCGCTTGCGGAACAGGACGGCGCCGACCACGAGCAGGATCGCGGTGTAGATGGCGAACACGGCGTACTGGTTCCAGGCCGAGAACAAGTTGGGCGGAGGCGGTCCGACCGTCACCGACAGGGCCCGGCCGGCGGCATCGGGCAGCCACCTGACGATGTCCTGGTACCAACTCTGCGGCAGCAGGTGCACGAGGATCGGGATCACGAACAGCACCCCGATCACCGACGTGATGGCACCCGCGGTGTGCCGCAGCATGGCGCCGACCGCGAACGCGAACAGCCCGCACATGGTCACGTACAACGCGCTGCCGACCACGGCGCGCAGCACGTTCGGCTGCGATAGCGTCGCGGTGTCGTGCGTGCTGGACAGCAGCGCCTGGCCCAGGAAGAACGAGATGAACGCGGCGACGAACGTGACGACCAGGGCGACGACGGCGAAGACGATGGCTTTGGCGGCGTAGACCACGGCCCGCCTAGGCATCGCGGTCAGCGAGGTGCGGATCATCCCGGTGGAGTACTCGGCGGTGAGCGTCATCGCCCCGAGCACCACGATGACCAGCTGGCCCAGGTAGAACAGTCCGGCCACACTGGCCTGGGTCGGGTCGAAGCTGGCCTGGCTCGCGGGTGACATACGCGACCAGTTGGCCGCCGTCCCGGCGCTGATGGCCGCCCCGATGCCGACGCTGACCACCAGCAGCACGAGCAGCGTCCAGTAGGTGGAGCGGACCGAGCGGATCTTGGTGAACTCCGAGCGCAGCGTGCCGCCGAGGCCGGCCCGCCCGGAGACGGTCGGCAGCGCGTTAAGGATGGGCTGGACCTGCGTCGTGACCGCCATCTCAGACCACCCCTCCGCTGACCGGGACGGGTTGTTCCTGGCCGGCCCGGTACTCCACGCTGTCGGCGGTCAGCTCCATGAAGGCCGCCTCCAGGGAGGCACGGACCACGGTCAACTCGTGCAGCCGCACGCCGTGGTCGAAGGCGAGATCACCGATCTGGGCCGCGGTGAGCCCGTGCACGGTCAGCGAGCCGTCCGCCTCGGTGGTAGCCGTCGGCCTGACCGCGGCGGTACCTGCCGTGGTGGCCTCGGGGACCGTCTCCGACACCGCCTTGGACAGCAGGTCGAGCTGCGGGGTGCGTACCCGGACGGTCTGGCCGGAGCTGCGCGCGATGAACTCCTCCATGGTGCAGTCGGCGAGCAAGCTGCCGCGGCCGATCACGATCAGGTGATCCGCGGTGTTCTCCATCTCCGACATCAGATGACTGGAGACGAACACCGTCCGGCCCTCGGCGGCCAGCGCCTTCATCAGGTTCCGGATCCACAAGATCCCCTCGGGGTCCAGCCCGTTGACCGGCTCGTCGAACATGAGCACGGCCGGGTCGCCGAGCAAGGTGCCGGCGATGCCGAGCCGCTGCGACATGCCGAGCGAAAAGCCCTTAGCGCGCTTGCGCGCGACCTCGGTCAGCCCGACGAGTTCGAGCACCTCGCCCACCCGGCGCTTGGGCAGGTTGTTCGTCTGGGCCAGGCAAAGCAGGTGGTTGTAGGCGGACCGGCCGCCGTGCACCGCCTTGGCGTCGATCAGCGCGCCCACCTCGCGCATCGGATAGGCCAGGCCCGCGTACCGCTTGCCGTGGATCTTGGCCGCCCCGGCGTCCGGGTAGTCAAGGCCGAGAATCAGCCGCATGGTGGTGGTCTTGCCTGCGCCGTTCGGGCCGAGGAAACCGGTCACGTGGCCCGGCTCGACGTCGAATGACAGGTCGTTGACGGCGATCTTGTCGCCGTATCGCTTGACGAGCCCCCGTACCTCAATCATCGGATGATTCCTCTCTAGTGGCACCGTCCGGAAAGTGCCACCACGGCCCGTTCAGCCTATTACCTCTTCCTAACCGGCCGGTGAGCACGAGCGTGAAGGCTGATCGAATACCCCGTACCCCGGCCGTGCAGGCGGTGCTGCTGGCCGTGCACCCGGACCGGGCCGGGGCGCAGCACCGCGCTGGCCGGCGGGCCCTCGGTCGCCTCGCCGGCGATCATCGTGGCCACGTCGCAGTCGCAGCTCTGCCCGGCGTCGCCGGGTGGCAGGACCACGAGCCAAGCCCGGTAGGCCGCGCATTCTTCCACCATGATCTGGACCGAACGACCCGGCTCGAAGCGGACCAGGGCCCACCAGCGCTCGGGGGCAGCCGCGATTGATCGCAGCCGGCCGGCGAGGGTGCCGAGGGTCAGCGTGTTCCCGGCCTGACCTTCCGGGCGGTCAGGCGGTTGCGCGTTTGGTGCGGCAGGCTGCGCCGGGACGAACAGGACGGCTTCAGCGAGCCTGGCGATCTCCGGAGCGACAGACATGTCGGCGATCAACGGAACATCCTTCGTGAGCATCATGGGGCGGCGATGAGCCCCGGTGACAACGGTCAGCTGAGAGTCGTTGTCAGCGACAACACGAAGGACAGGACACGCGCAGCGTCAGTGCGGCGGCGACACTAAAGTGGTCGCCGTATTCGCGGACTGCGCGGCCTGGCATGGCCGATAGCATACACGGCGCATGGGCTCGGGGTGGTGCTTCAGCGGGCGGCGTCCAGGCGCTGGGCTGCGGCGCGGGCCGATTCCGAAGTGACGTCGTCGCCGGTCCAGGCCGCCGCACACAAGGCTCGCAGGCCGTCGATGCGTGCCCCGCCGCCGGCCAGCTTCAGCTGGCCCCCGTCCCGGCTGGCCGTCCATCCGCCGCAGCGGTACGTCCCGCCGGTGCTAGTGACCTCGGGATGCGGTCCGAGCAGCCCGGCCAGATCCTCGGCCAGGTACGTCGGGCGCTGCAAGGGTGGCGCGAGGATGGCGTCCGCGGGGCTGGTCACCCCGGTCAGCACGAGCAGGCTGTCCGCGTCGGCCCGCTGCGCGCTCTCGATGTCGGTGTCCAGCCGGTCGCCGACGACCAGCGGGTGCTTGGCGCCAGTCCGCAGGATCGACTCATGCTGCAGCGGCAGCTCGGGCTTACCCGCCACCAGCGGCCTGACCCCGGTCGCGGTGGCGATCACCTGGATGAACGACCCGTTTCCTGGCTGGATGCCGTACCGGGTCGGCAGCGTGAGATCGGCGTTGGACGCGACGAACAGGGCGCCCGCGGCGACCGCTAGGCCGCCTTGCTCCAGCAGCGAGTAGGTGATGTCCGGCGAATAGCCCTGGACCACGGCCCGCGGCTGGTCGGCGGCGGTGCTCACCGGGCGCAGGCCGCGTTCCCGCACGGCCATCCGCAGGCCGCTGCCCCCGACCACCAGGACCGGAGCACCCGGGGGGAGGCGGTCGGCGAGCATCCGCGCGGCGGCCTGGGCGGAGGTCACCACGTCCGCCGCGGCGGCCGGGACGCCGAAGCCGGTCAGCAGTGCGGCGATGGCGGCGGGCGTGCGGGAGGCGTTGTTCGTCACGTAGGCCAGGCGCATGCCCGCGGCGGCGGCCTTGCGAAGCGCCTCGGCCGCTCCGGGGATCGCGGCGCCGCTCAGGTAGACGGTTCCGTCCAGGTCGAGCAGCGCGACGTCATAGGCGGTGTCGAGAGGTTCGGTGCTGCCGCGCAGGACGTTCGGGGTGGACGTCATCGATTGCCTTCCGTCTGGGCGCGCAAGGTGGCGCGGACCGACCGCAGGGCTTCGGTGTAGTGCGCTGCGTCGGGTCGCATGGCGGCGGCTAGGGCCAGGTACTCGGCCGCGGCGGCGTGGTGCCCAGTCCGGGCTAGGGCCAGCCCGAGGCCGAAGTGCGCGTAGTCATCCGAGGGGCTCGCCTCCACGATCATCCGGAAATTGCCCGCCGCCTCCGCGTACCGGCCCGCGTCGAACTGGGCCCGCGCCAGGGCCTCCCGTATGCTGCGGGAGGCCGGCTCGGCGGTCGAGGCGCGCTGCAGCACCTGGGCCGCGGCCGCGGGGTTGCCGCTGCCGAGAAGCTCCATGCCGCGCAGGTACCACACGTGCACATCTCCGTCAGGAAGAGCCTGGCTAGGGAAGCTTTCCTCCTGACGGGAATCACCGCTCACGCTCGATCCTTCTGACATGGTGTGCAAACCCTTCCGTCCGACTCCGGTTCCGGTCTCGTGCTGGCACCCTTCCGCGGCATCCGTTACGCCCGTGACCGGGTGAGCGGCATCGCTAACGTCACGTCCCCACCGTACGACGTGATCAGCGAAGGCGTTCTCGAGCATCTACGGGCGGCCGACCCGCATAACGTTGTCCGTCTTATCCTGCCAGGCGAGGGCGCCGATGCGGACCGGGTCGCGGCCAGCCTGCTGCGCGAGTGGCTGTCGGCGGGCGTGCTGATCAGGGACCGGATGCCTGCGCTGTACCTGTACGAGCAGGCCGACGAGGCCTCGTCGTGGCTCCAGCGTGGCATCATCGGCCTGGTCCGGCTCGGCTCGCCCGAGACGGCGGGCATCCTGCCGCACGAAGGCGTCATGCCGGGGCTGGTGGCCGACCGGAAAGCGCTGATGGCGGCGACCCAGGCCAACCTGGAGCCGATCTTGCTCATCTACGACGGCGAGCGCGCCGGAACCCGGTCCGATGAGGCCGGGCCCACGGCCACTGAGATCATCGACCACGTTGCGGCCGAGCACACGCCGATCGTGTCGATCACGACCGAGGACGGAGTGAAACACCGGCTGTGGCGGCTCGGCCATCCCGACGAGCAGGACGCCATCGTGGCCGACCTGGCCGGGCGCCGCGCCTTGCTCGCGGACGGCCACCATCGGTACGCGGCTTACCTGGACCTGCAGGCCGACAAGCGGGCGTCTGGGCGCGCCGCCGGGCCCTGGGACTATGGACTGGCGTTCCTGGTCGACTCCGACGCCTACCCGCCGCGGCTGGGACCGATCCACCGGGTGCTGCCGGGCCTGCCGCTGGATCGCGCCGTCGAGCTGGCCAAGGCCGGGTTCGCCGTGCAGGACCTGCCCGCCGGCTGCGGCCTGGCCCGCGCACGGGAGTGCCTGGCCGCGGCCGGGCGCGAGGGGACCGCGTTCCTGCTGGCCGGCGGTTCGGCCGAGGCGCCCAGCTTCTGGCTGCTCAGTCAGCCGGACCCGGTGCAGGTCGCGGCCTCGATGCCAGCCGGCGCCTCCCCTCCCTGGCGGTGCCTGGACGCGTCGGTCATGCAGCAGCTGCTGATGGGCCGCCTGTGGGGCATCACCGACAGCGAGCGCGAGGTGTTGATCAATCATGACGCGGCCGACGCGGTGCGCGCGGCGACCAGCACGGCGGCGACCGCCGTGATCTGCAACCCGCCCTCGTTCGACGCGGTCATCCAGATCGCCGCGCAGGGCGAGCGAGTGCCGCGTAAGTCCACGTCGTTCGGACCCAAGCCGCGCACCGGGCTGGTCCTGCGCACGTTCGGCCCGGCCGACTGAGGCCGGCCGTCTGCGACAATGACCCGGTGGACGAGGACATTACCCCGCTGGGCCATGAGGTGTTCCAGATCGATACCCGGATGGCTGGGTACGACGGGATTACCGCGGCCTACTTGATCCGCAGCGACCGGCCGTGCCTGGTGGAGACCGGAACCGCGCCGTCGGCCCCGGTGGTGCGAGACGCCCTGGCCCAGCTCGGGATCGCCGCCGGGGATCTGGCCACCGTGGTGGTGACGCACATCCACCTCGACCACGCCGGCGGCGCGGGCGATATCGCGGCCCTGTATCCGGGGGCTCAGATCGTCGTCCATCAGCGGGGCGCGCGGCATCTCGCCGATCCGAGCAGGCTCATGGCCGGCGCTCGGCTGGTCTACGGCAACGCGCTCGAGCATTTCTTCGGCGTCCTCGCGCCCGTCCCCGCTGACCGCATCGTGGCTCTGGAGGACACCGGAACCGTCGATCTCGGCGGCGGCCGCCGCCTGGACAGCTACTACTCCCCCGGCCACGCCAAACACCACGTGGGGCTGGTCGATTCCGACACCGGGGACCTGTACACCGGCGACGCGGCCGGGGTCTACCTCCCCGATACCGGAGACCTCCGGCCCGCTACCCCGCCGCCCGACTTCGACCTGGAGACCGCGCTCGCATCGGTGGCCAGGTTCGCCGCGCTGCGGCCCACCCGGCTGCTGTTCAGCCACTACGGACCGGTCACCGAGGTGGCACAGACACTGGACCGGTCCGCGGAGGAGATCCGGCTCTGGGTGGAGGAGACGCGGCGGGCCCGGGCGGCAGGCCTGGACCTGGACCACGCCGTCGCCATGGTGGTAGAGCGCACCAGGGCCCGCTACGCCGCGTTCGGCCCGGACGCGGATCCCGCTCTGGCCGTGAAGTTCGACCGGATCAGCGGAGACGCGTCCAACGTCAGCGGGATCATGCACTGGCTGGACAAGACCGAGGCTCAGGACCAGGTAGGCCAATTATGCGGTTTACGCCGCCGCGGCCAGCTCGGACTCGAGACGGGAAGGCAGCAGCAGGTCACTGACCGACCGCCTGGTGCGCGGCGCGGCATCGTGGGCGGCAAAGCGCTCGGGTAGGTCGGCGGTGCTGTCGTGCCGCCCGATGGCCAGCACGACGACCGGGGTGAGGGTGTCGTCGAGGCCGAACTCGGCGCGGACGGCGGCGGTGTTGAAGCCGCCGATCTGGCACACCGAGAGCCCGTCGGCTTGCGCCTGGGTGACCAGCGTGGCGACGGCCTGCCCGGTGTCGTACAGGGCAAAGCGCCGCGGGCGGCCGTCGTCGGTGACGGTCTGGGCCGCGACCAGGACGAGCGCGCTGGCCGTCCCGGCCCAGGCCTGGTTGCCCGGGGCGAGGGTGGCGAACAGTCGATCGTGGGCGTCCTCGCCGCGCCGGGTGACCAGGAACCGCCACGGCTGGCTGTTCTGCGACGACGGCGCCCAGCGGGCCGCCTCCAGTAGCGCGGTCAGCGCCTGGTCGCCGAGCTCGTGCGCCCGGTCGAACCCGCGCGGGCTCCATCGCTCGGCCACCAGCGGGTGAACCGGCACGGTGGTGCTGGCGACCTTGACCGGTGAGTGACGTGTCATGCGCTTTTCAACATGCATGACGTGTCATTAATTCCGGGTACCATAAGGCCATGGCCGACCAGTGGCTCACCGCGGACGAGCAGCGAGCCTGGCG
Source organism: Actinomycetota bacterium (assembly GCA_003140115.1). Next base: position 45,128 of record PLIQ01000344.1, read on the forward strand.
CGCCTACATGCGCGCGACCACGTTGCTGACCGCCCGGCTGAACCGGCTGCTGCAGGCGGATTCCGGGCTCTCGCTGCCCGAGTACGAGGTGCTGGTGCAGCTCAGCGAGGCACCCAACGGCAAGCTCCGCCCGTTCCAGCTCGGACTGGCCCTGGAGTGGGAGCAGAGCAGGCTGTCGCACCTGCTCTCCCGCATGAGCCGACGGGGGTTCGTGGTCAGGCGGGACTGTGTCGGCGACCGACGCGGTGCGGAGGTGGTGCTGACCGCGGTCGGCCGCACGGCCATCGAGTCCGCGGCGCCCGGACACGTGGCCGCCGTACGGCGGCTGGTCTTCGGCCGGATGGACAGCGAGCAAGCCGCGGCGTTCGGGCAGGCGTTCACGGCGATCCTGGCCGGGCTGGAGGACGCTGACCCGTCATGACCTCAGACCGGATCGCGCCGACTGTGCCCGGCGGCTGACCGTCGAAGTCGTGGTTACCCTGTGACCGCCGGTGCCGTGCTGCTGCCGTGCCCGCCGACCTGCCGGCCCGGACAGCTCACCCCCGGCGCAGGCACCTCACCCGTCCCGCGCTTCACCACTATATTCGAAGTACCGGAAGTTAATGCGGAGGATATAGCTTATGCGGAGCATTTTGGCAGCTGGAGCTGCCCAGATCCTCCGCGTAAGCCGGATCCACCACGGTAATGGGACGCTGACGCACTAACGGGGCCTGCGGGACGACCGCATGCGCGGGCACCGCGGCCGCGGCAGCACATACGACCCTTCGGCACCCCGATCCCTAGACCGGACCGCCTGCGACATCCTCTGAGTCTTCGGATTCATCGAATTCGTCGGATTCATCGGCTAGGTCCTCGAACTCGACGCCGTCGAGCTCGTCCAGCCGGTCGGCCGCGTCGGTCTCGTCGTCGGCGTCGGCGGCCGCGGCGCGGGCGAACGCGTCTCTGGCCTCTTCCGTACGCCCGGCCGCGAGCAGCGCTTCGGCGTAGGCGTAGAACAGCCGGACGGACCAGGGACGCAGCCGCGCGCTGGTCAGCTCGGGTACCTGCAGGGGGATCACGGCAGCGTCGGCGAGCCCCTGGTCCCGGCGGATGCCGGACTCCACGATGCGCAGCTCGATCTGCGTGGCGCGATCGAGCGTGCTGGTGTCGGCCTCGCGGATCAGAGCCAGCGCCCGGTCCGGCCGGCCGAGGGCGCGCTCGCTATCAGCCATCAGGGGGAGGTAATCGTCGCGTCCGGTCAGCCGCCGAGCCGCCCGCAGCTCAGCCAGGGTTTCGGCCCACCGCCCGGTCTGGTAGGCGGCGATTCCGGTCGCCTCCCTGACCACGCCGACCCGGGCGGCCAGGCGTCGCGCGACCTGGGCGTACTCGTAACCCTGCTCGGGGTCTTCGGCCGTTCCGGCGGCGACGAGGTAACGGGCCACCGTGTCGGCCAGGTCGTTCGGCAGGCTGTTCAGCTGGGTCCGTGCCTCGGCGTCGAGTTGTGCCGCGCTGATCGTGTCCGGGAGCCGGGGGCCGTTTTCCCGTGGCCCGCTCTCCCGGGGCCGGTAAGCCGCGCCGTCGCGGCTAGCCGCAGGAGCCCGCGGACCGCGCGGCGGCGCGTAATCCAATCCGGGCCTGGCCGTCCGGGACCGATCCGTCCCGGGCCTCGCGGTCCGTGAGCGATCCGATCCAGGCCTCGCGGTCCGGGACCGATCTGTGTCGGGCCTAGCAGTGCGGGAGCGNNGGAGCGATCCGATCCGGACCTCGCGGTACGGGAGCGGTCTGTGTCAGACCTGGTCGCCCGGGAGCGGTCTGTGTCGGGTCTCGCGGTCCAGGAGCGGCTGGCGCCGGGTCGTTCGGCCGCCCGGTCGTCGCTCCGTCCACGCGCCGGACGCGCTGGAGCCTCGTCCCTGTCCCAGGACCGGCGCCCGGTACCGGAGGGCGCTCGCCGATCCCCGCCTTCGGCGGATCGCGTCCGTGGCCCTCGCTCGAAGCTGACGCTTCCCTCCGAAGAACCCTCGTCCGTACGGCGGGGACCATCGCTGCGGAAGGGGCGGGTGCTGGGGCCGGTTCCGCGCGTCCCGGCGCCGAACGACCGTCCTGGTGTCCGGGCGGCCCCATCGGCGCCCGGCCGACCCGACGTGCGCCGGGCCCCGTCGCCGAACGGCCGGCCCGCTGCCGGGCGAGTTCCTTCCCGAGCGGGCGGACGCGCGGTACGGCGGGCTCCATCGGCCTCAGGAGGACGGGCGGTACGGCGCTCTCCGTCGGCAGCTCTCCCCCAGGCTCCTTCGGCCGCGGACGGCCGAGCGGTACGACGCACGCCCTCGCTCGCTGGCGGACGCGCGGTGCGGCGGGTTCCATCGGCCGCGGGCGGCCGGGCGGTGCGACGGGCTCCGTCGGGTGCGGGAGGACGAGCCCGGCGGGTTCCGTCGGGTACAGGAGGACGAGCGGTGCGACGCGCGCCCTCGCTCGCTGGCGGACGCGCGGCGGCAGGGGTTCGGGGGTAACGCCGGGCGCTGTCGCCCGTCGCGGCATCGCGGTCCGCGGCGCCGCGAGCGGTGCGCGGCTCGGGGACGGCGCGTCCGGAGGCCGTCCGGCCCCGGCCGTAACTCGCGGATCCGGTGGTCCCGGCCGGCCGCGGACTTCTCCTCGGGGTCTTCGCCGCTCCGGAGGTGGCACGGCCCGTCTTGGGGATGCCGGGGCCACCGCCGGTACGACCGCCGCCGCTTGCCCCTCGGCCCTTGGGCGTCTCGCGTCCCTCAGCCACGCCAACCAACCTCCAACATCTGCTACCACCGTACCCAGACAAAAGAAGAGGGTCGCTCGACCTCATCGGGAGCGACCCTCTTCACGTATGTCCGGCGGTGTCCTACTCTCCCACGCGGTCCCCCGCGCAGTACCATCGGCGCTGAAGAGCTTAACTTCCGGGTTCGGAATGGGACCGGGTGTTTCCCCTTCGCTATAACCGCCGAAACTCTATTGAGATGTCACCGGCCCCGAGGGGCCTGAATAGCGACCGCATCTCGGGAACCGCACAGTGGACGCAAAGCAAGAATATGGAGTAGAAGCCAAGCCGCTCGGCCTATTAGTACCGGTCAGCTGCACACGTTGCCGTGCTTCCACCTCCGGCCTATCAACCCAGTAGTCTAGCTGGGGGCCTTACCTGGTTAACCCAGAGAGAGACCTAATCTTGAGGCGAGCTTCCCGCTTAGATGCTTTCAGCGGTTATCCCTTCCGAACGTAGCCAACCAGCCGTGCTCTTGGCAGAACAACTGGCACACCAGAGGTTCGTCCGTCCCGGTCCTCTCGTACTAGGGACAGCCCCTCTCAAGTCTCTTACGCGCGCAGCGGATAGGGACCNNGAACAGCCCAACCCTTGGGACCTGCTCCAGCCCCAGGATGCGACGAGCCGACATCGAGGTGCCAAACCATCCCGTCGATATGGACTCTTGGGGAAGATCAGCCTGTTATCCCCGGGGTACCTTTTAGCCGTTAAGCGACGGCGCTTCCACATGCCACCGCCGGATCACTAGTCCCAGCTTTCGCTCCTGCTCGACATGTCTGTCTCACAGTCAAGCACCCTTGTGCACTTACACTCGACACCTGGTTGCCGACCAGGCTGAGGGTACCTTTGGGCGCCTCCGTTACCTTTTGGGAGGCAACCGCCCCAGTTAAACTACCCACCAGACACTGTCCCTGATCCGGAT
>PLIQ01000344.1:48902-49979 GCA_003140115.1 Actinomycetota bacterium
TTATAGTTACCACCGCCGTTTACTGGCGCTTAAGTTCTGAGCTTCGCAACCCGAAGGCCACTAACCCGTCCCCTTAACGTTCCAGCACCGGGCAGGCGTCAGACCGTATACGTCGTCTTGCGACTTTGCACGGTCCTGTGTTTTTAGTAAACAGTCGCTTCTCCCTGGTATGTGCCACCGCGCCTAGCTCAGGGGGCAAGCCCCTTCACCGGACACGGTTCCCCTTCTCCCAAAGTTACGGGGATAATTTGCCTAGTTCCTTAACCACGGTTCACCCGATCGCCTTGGTATTCTCTACCTGACCACCTGAGTCGGTTTGGGGTACGGGCCGCTTAAGTGCTCGCTGCGAGGTTTTTCTTGGCAGCATGGGATTACTCACTTCACCAAAATCGGCTCGGCGTCAGGTCTCAGGCTATGTGACGTGCGGATTTGCCTACACGTCGCCCTACACCCTTACTCCGGGACTACCATCGCCCGGTAGAGCTACCCTCCTGCGTCACCCCTTCAGCTTGCCTACTACCAGTCTGGATCGCACGATCAACCGGATCAGCCCCGAAGGGCTCCCCGGCGTCAGGTGCTTAGCATCGCTAGCCTCGGCATTGGCGCACTTACGCGGGTACGGGAATATCAACCCGTTGTCCATCGACTACGCCTGTCGGCCTCGCCTTAGGTCCCGACTTACCCTGGGCGGATTAGCCTGCCCCAGGAACCCTTGGTCATTCGGCGGAGGGGTTTCTCACCCCTCATTCGCTACTCATGCCTGCATTCTCACTCGTGTAGCATCCACAGCTGGATCACTCCGCTGCTTCCCTTGCCACACGACGCTCCCCTACCCACCCGCGCACCTGGACCCAGAAGGAGCCGGTAGCCACGGTCAAGGCGCACATAGCCGAAGCTACGGTTGCCAGCGACCGCCATCTACCTTAACCATAGAGGGCCGGGATATCGCGCGAGTGTCACAGCTTCGGCGGTGTGCTTGCGCCCCGCTAAATTGTCGGCGCAGCATCACTTGACCAGTGAGCTATTACGCACTCTTTTAAGGGTGGCTGCTTCTAAGCCAACCTCCTGGTTGTCTCT
>PLIQ01000535.1 GCA_003140115.1 Actinomycetota bacterium
GCAGTCGCGTTACAGCCTCTCTTTCTGGTACGACGTGACAGCGACGAGCATCCAGCCGCGGGATCGGCCGCGCAGCTCCCGGCGACCGACACGCCAGGGGGGATAACGAGACGCGTGAGGCGTAGGCCGCGTGGCGATGAGCCGCCAACGCGGGCTAGCCGAGGAAGTAGCCGGCCGGGAGGCTGGCCTCGATGGCGACCAGCACCTCGCTGGAGTCCGGGGTGGTGCGCGGGCGGAACCGCGCGGCCACCGTCCCGTCCGGCCGGACCAGGAACTTCTCGAAGTTCCACTGGATGTCCCCGGCCTCGCCGTCCGCGTCCGGCGTCTGCGTGAGCGAAGCGTAGATGGGGTGCCGGCCGGGGCCGTTCACCTCGACCTTCTCGAACATCGGGAAGGTGACCCCGTAGGTCGCCGAGCAGAACTCGGCGATCTCCTCCGCGCTGCCGGGTTCCTGCCCGCCGAACTGGTTGCAGGGGAAGCCGACCACCGCGAGCCCGCGGGAGGCGAACTGCTCGTGCAGCTTCTCCAGCGCCGTGTACTGCGGCGTGAGCCCGCACTTGGAGGCCACGTTAACGATCAGCAACGTCGACCCGGGGGCAGCCGAGCCGAGCGAGGAGTCCTGCCCGGCCAGCGTCTTCACGGGGATGTCAAATATGGTCACCCCGCTAAGCTACCGGCCCCCACGGGATCTGCCCGAGGTAGCCCCGGGCGATGGTGGTGACGAACGAGTACACCGCGTCCTCGTCGGGTGCCAGCGGCCCCGGCGAGGCCTGCGGTGCGGACAGCCCTCGCTGGACCGACTCGCACGCGCCCCAGTCTTGCCGGTTGGTGATGTCCCAGAAGTCCACCGCGTAGTCCGGGTTGAAGCCGGGCCGGGCCACGGCCTCGGGGGCGAACGCCCAGGTGCACTCGATCCGGGTCTTGTCCGCGGCCACCGGGGTCAACCGGTGCGTCATCACGTAGTCCGGATGCAGGCTGAGCAGGACGTTCGGCAGGATGTTGAGGTAGATGACGGTGCGCAGCCCCTGCCGGTCCAGGCCGCGGAGCGGGACCCCGCCACTCGAGCCGGATAGCGACATGGTGGCCATGCCATCCCGCAGGTCCATCCAGCCGCCTATCCAGGCGCCGTCGGCGGCGTAGTTCTCGCCGCTCTTGGGCGGGCTGACCCGGCACAGCTCGGGGTGGATGGACGGGCAGTGGTAGCACTCGTGGTAGTTCTCGGTCAGGATCTTCCAGTTGGCCGCGGCGTCGTAGCTGTGCCGTCCGGCCGTCACCAGCCGCTCCGGCTCGTACGGCGCGACGATCTCGTCGAGCTTGACCAGCGCTTCGGGCAGCGAGCCGGCCAGGCCGCCCGAGGTGTCGACGAACACCAGGCCGTGCCACTCGGTCACCGGCAGCCGCGCCAGGCCCCACGACCCGAAGTCGAAGCCACGTACCTTCTTGAAGTTCCCCGCGGCGCGCAGCTCGCCGGCCAGGGTGTACGTCCAGGCGTGGTACGGGCAGATAATCGCCCGGGCCTGCGCGCCCTCGCCGCAGGGCAGCAGCTCGTGCCCGCGGTGGCGGCAGGTGTTCGCGAACGCCCGCAGTGCGCCGTCCTCACCCCGGACCAGCAGCACGCCGCCGGTCCCGGTCGCCTCGGCCCGTTGATCGCCCGGTTCCGGTAGCTGTTCGCCGCGCGCGACGCATATCCAGCCGCCGCCGAAGAAGTGCCGCTGCTCCCACTCGAACACCGCCGGGTCCACGTACGCGGCCCGCGGCAGCATCCGGCTCTCGCCGAACGGCCGTAGCGCTTCCGCCAGCCCGGCCCGGTCGAGCGGAGCCGGGTCACGCCGGTAACCATCATCTTGACTGACCATACAGTCAAGACTAAGCCGCCCGCCGAACCCTGTCCAGCCGCCCGAACGCGTCGCCCGAACGCGCCGCGTCGGGGTGCCTTCGGCGCGGGGGAACTGCAGCGACTCGATCGCTGAGCTTGCGGTCTCACTGCCGCGATGCCGATACTGCAAACATGGGCGACCGAAATGTGCTCGGCGGAGAGTTGGAGCCGTGTGGAACCGATCCTCTTACCGGGTTCTACCGGGATGGGTGCTGCACGACCGGACCCGAGGACCTGGGCAGCCACACGATCTGCGCGGTGGTGACCGGTGAGTTCCTCGCGCATCAGCGCGGCATCGGCAATGACCTGTCCACGCCGATGCCACAGTTCAGCTTCCCCGGTCTGGTACCGGGAGACAGGTGGTGCGTGACCGCGGCGAACTGGCTGCGCGCCCACCGCGACGGCGCCGCGGCCCCCGTGGTCCTGGCCTCGACCCACGAGCGCGCGCTGGAGATCGTCCCGCTGGACGTGCTCAGGCGGTACTCGGTCGACGTCCCCACCGACGCCGGCGCGTTCGAGGAATAACCAGGAGGCGCGCGCCGATGAGCAGCACCGGCAAGATCAGCGTCGGCATGCCCACGCGGCTCCGGTCCTTTGATCCCGTCCGGCTCGCCGACCTGGAGTACCGGGCCTGGGTCGGGTACTACCTGCGTCAGTGGCCCCGGGTGCTGATCGCCGCGGTCGGCCTGGTCCGGGTCGGCTTCGGCATGGACTGGTACCGCACCCTGCACGGCGCCTGGCTGGTGCTGCGCGCCAACCAGCTGTGGGCCCCGTACCCCGACAACCACCCCAAGCGAGCCCAGGCCTGCATGCGGCGGTTCTACGCCCTGGTCAGGCTGACCTACGGCGAGCCCGCCAACCCGGCCAAGGCCGCCGAGCTCGAGGTCGACTGGTGGCGGGTGCACCGGGAGGGCCAGCACCGGGCCGGGCCGCACGTGACCGACGACGCGGAGCCCGCCGAGGAACTGGTGGAGTCGCTGGTCCGCCTGTACTGCTACCTCTACGGCGAGCCCGAGGCCGTGCTCCGCCCGGCCGCGGCATACCGGGCCCGGGCCATGGACCTGTCCGATCAGTGGGTCCGGGAGGGTTGCCTGCCGGACAGCCGGCTGCTCGCGCTGGAGCACGCGGCGCTGGTCCGTTCCTACGCCGCCCTGCTCGCCGCCGTCCACCACTAGGCCAGAATCCGTAGGATCGCCGTATGACCGACGCGTATCGGCCGGGACCGAGGCCGAGCGACCTCTCGGCGCAGCGGGCGGCTGATGTGGACCGGGACGCCGTGGCTGAGCGGCTGCGGGTCGCGGCCAGCGAGGGCCGGCTCGAGCCCTGGGAGCTGGATGACCGGCTCGGCCGGGCCTACGCCGCCAAGACGTACGGTGACCTGGAGACGCTCATCGCGGACCTGCCCGCCCTGCCGCCCTTCGTCTCCTACCCGGGTATCGCCGTCGACCCGGGCACGCTGGTCCTGCGGACCACCACGTCCAACATCAAGCAGGCCGGCCGCTGGATCGTCCCGCGGCGGATCACCGCCGAGTCCACCACCGGGTGGATCACGATCGACTTCACCCAGGCCCACTGCGCCTATCGTGAGGTCACCGTCGAGGTGATCACCCGGACCGGCTGGATCCAGCTAATCCTGCCCGACGGGTGGGCGGCTCGCGTCGGCCCGCTGAGCACCTACACCGGGCACATCAGCAACCGGGCGGCCGAGATGGCGGACCCGGGCGCCCCGACGGTGATCCTGACCGGCCACCCGCTGTTCGGCTACATCAAGATCAGGCAGCGCCGTAGGCGCTAGAGCCCGACATCCAGCGCATCGTGCTCAGCCGGGCGGATCTGGCATCTTGAACCTGGGCACCGCCGAGGGCAGCAGGAGCAGCGCCGCGGCCACCCCGCCGGCGGTGGCGATCCACAGCGCCGGGCGGATGCCCAGGGTCGTGCCCAGCAGGCCGCCCACGAGCGCGCCGAGCGGGCGCGTGCCGTAGTTGACGGCCTGGAACGCCCCGGTGACCCGCGACCGGAGCGCGTCGGGGATCACCGCGGCGAAGATCGCCCCGATGCTGATATCCAGCATCATCACCCCGAACCCGCTCGCGAACTCCGCCGTGAACAACAGCTCAAGGACCAGCGGCGAGCGGGCCAGCGGTACCAGCATCAGCGGCGCGGTGAAGACCAGGCAGCCCGCCACGTACGCCCAGCCGATGCCGATCCGGGCCGCGATCCGCCTGGTCACCAGCGCGCCGATCACCCCGCCGATGGCGCCCCCGCCGAGGACAAGCCCGAGCACACCGGGGCGGACGTGCAGCACGCGGATCGCGTAGAGCATGAAGAGCGCGCCGAACATCAGGTTGAAGAAGTTGATCGTCGCGACCCCGATCAGCGACGCGCGCACGATGGGCGACCGGACAGTGAACCGGAGCCCGGCGGTGACCGCCCCCTTGCTGTCGTCGGCCGGCGGCTCGGCAGGCCGGATCCGGCGCAGGAAGAACGCCGAGCCAAGGAAGGACAGCGCGTCCGCGATGACGGCGAACGGCGCCGTGAACACCTGCACGAGCAGGCCGCCGACGCTCGGGCCGGCCATGAATGACAGCGCGCGGCTGCCGAAGATCAGCGACTGCCCGTCCACGTACCGGTCCTCCGCGACGATCGACACGAACAGCGTCGCGTCGGACACATTGAACAGGATGCTCAGCGTCCCGGCGGCGAACGTGACCAGGTACAGCTGCGTCAGCGTCAGCACGTGCAGTGCGTAGCAGACCGGGACGGTGGCGAGCAGCGCGGCCCGGCCCAGGTCCGCGCCGATCATCGTCCGGCGTCGTCGGCCGTGCCGGTCGACCCATGCCCCCGCGTGCAGCCCGAACAGCAGGCTGGGCAGCCATTCCAGCGCGACCAGGTACCCCATCTCGGCGGCCTGCGCGTGCAGCACGATGACCGCCGCGAGCGGCAGCGCGATCCCGGAGATCTGGTCGCCGAACATCGAGATCGTCGACGCGCCCCAGTACCGCCGGAACACCCGGTCCCGCAGCAGCGGCGGGACCAGCGTGCGGCGCGGTGCCTGCGCCGGGGCGCTCATCCTGCACCCGCAGCGTCTTTGTTGACCAGTTCACCTGGGAACGCCAGGTGCAGGTAGGTGACCAGGCGGGATTCCGGCGGCCGCAGCCCGGGGCTTACCGTGCGGTCCAGGTACGGGTCGAGGAGCGCCTTCACCTGGCGTCCGAGCGCGGCCAGCTCGTCCGCGGTGAGGTAGACCAGCCAGTCGCCGAACTGAGCCGCCTCCTGCCACTCCGGCGGCTCGCCCGGCACGGCGTCCAGCCAGCGCAGCACGTGCTCGAAGTAGCGTTCCGCGAGCGCGGACCCGACCAGCCCGGCCGCGGCGGCGAGCTCGGGGCTGTCGATCACCGCGGGCAGGTTGGTGAACATCGCGGTGGCCCGCCACGGCTTCTCCCGGCCCGTCCCGCCGCCCGCCTCCTCGACCAGCCCGTACTTGGCCAGTTGCCGGAGGTGGAACGAGCAGGTCCCGGAGGATTCGCCGAGTAGCTCGCCGGCCCGGGTCGCGGTCAGCGGCCCTTCGGTGCGAAGCAGCGCGACCAGCTTCAGCCGGACCGGGTGCGCGTACGCGCGCAGCGCCCGCGGATCGGTCAGCCGGGTGACGCTCCGGCCCGTGGCCTCGCTCTGTTCGTCGGCCGTGCCCTCTGTCTCCATAATGCAAAGCTATCTTTGCAAAGGTATCTTGGCAAGACCTCATATCGAACGGCCACTCTGCGTGCCCCGGTGCCCGATGGCGGGACCGCCGGCGAGGCGCTACGCGCCACCGTCGACCTGGCCCAGCGCGCCGAGCGGCTCGGCTTCCGGCGGTTCTGGGTCGCCGAGCATCACAACATGCCGGGCATCGCCAGCTCGGCGCCGCCCGTGCTGATCGGCCACATCGCCGACGCGACCGCTTCGATCCGGGTGGGTTCCGGCGGCGTCATGCTGCCGAACCATGTCTCGCTGGTGGTCGCCGAGCAGTTCGGCATGCTGGAGGTGCTCCATCCCGGGCGCATCGACCTGGGCATCGGCCGGGCACCGGGTACCGACCAGGTCACGGCGACCGCGCTGCGCCGCTCGCCGGAGGCGCTTTCGGCGGACGACTTCCCCGATCAGCTCATGGACCTGCTCGGGTTCTTTACCGGCCGCTGGCCAGAAGGCCACCCGTTCGCGCAGATCACCGCGGTCCCCGGCCGGGGCCACCAGCCCGCCATGTGGCTGCTCGGCTCGAGCGGCTACAGCGCGCAAGTGGCCGGCCTGCTCGGCCTCCCGTTCGCCTTCGCGCACCATTTCAGCCCGGCCAACACCCTCCCGGCGCTGGACCTGTACCGTTCGCACTTCCGCCCGACCGAGGCGCTCGACCGGCCCTACGCCATGGTCGCGACCGCTGTGGTCTGCGCCGAGACCGATGACCGGGCTCGCTGGCTGGCCGGCTCGGGAGCGCTGTCGTTCCTGAAGCTGCGCTCCGGCCAGCCAGGGCCGGTGCCCTCCCCGGAGGAAGCGGCCGCCGGGGCAACCGCTTCGCGGGCGCCCTGACCGGCATCAGCCCCGGCGACGTGGCCCTGCTCGACATCGCTGTCGGCGGCGGGGTGAAGATGTCCACCGGCGTGTTCGTGCTGTACGCCGACGCCGAGTCGTTCACGTTCGCCACGCCCCAGGGACACCAGTTCGCGGGCTGGATCACCTTCTCGGCCGAGCGTTCGGGCGAGGCGACCGTGGTCCAGACGCAGGTGCTGCTCCGGGCCGGGGATCCGCTCTACGAGCTAGGCATGCCGGTCATGCACCGGATGGAGGACCGGTTCTGGGCCCAGACAATGATCGCCCTGGCCAAGCGCCTCGGCATGGCCGACCCGGCCGTCCAGACCCGGTCGGTGGTCATGGATCCCAAGCGCCAATGGCGCCGCGCAGGCAACGTATGGCACAACGCCATGGCCCGCAGCGTCCTGCAGACCGTGATCCCGGCCCGCCACCGTCGCGCCCGCCGCCCATGATCACCACGAACGTAGCCGCCCTATCCGCAAAGTGTTATCATTCGTGCGCCCCAACAGGGGCGATGGCTCGAATATGCTCTAGCGTAAGCGGCGCAGAGGCTTGATGTAGTGACTTTTGGGGGCGGTTCTCATGGCCCTACGGCAGGTCGGAAACTATCGCCTTGATTCTCTGCTGGGTCGCGGCGGAATGGGGGAAGTTTATAAGGCGTACGACACGCAACGTGACCGGTACGTCGCTCTCAAGCTCCTGCCCCAAGCCCTGTCTGGTGACCGAGAGTATCTCAAGCGATTCCAGCGTGAATCGAATGTCGCTGCGCGACTGCGGGATCCGCACGTCATTCCCATTCATGACTTCGGCGAGATCGATGGCCAGCTCTTCATTGACATGCGCTTGGTGGACGGTTCCGATATCAGCGCGCTGCTCGATACGGACGGTCGGATCGCGCCGCAGCGGGCGGTGTATCTGATCAGTCAGGTCGCCGAGGCCTTGGATGCCGCGCACGCTGACCACCTCGTCCACCGCGACATCAAACCTTCGAACATCCTGGTCACATCGAGCGACTTCGTTTATGTGGTCGACTTCGGTATAGCCCGGTCGGTCGGCGGCCGGCAGACACCGCTGACACACACCGGGGCATACATCGGAACGCTGGACTACATGGCCCCGGAGCGATTCACTGGCCACGACGTTGACGGACGGGCCGATATCTACTCCCTGGCTTGTCTGCTGCACGAGTGCCTGACCGGCGCACCACCCTTCAGCGGCAAAGATCTGCCTGCGCTGATGTATGCCCAGCTCTACTACGGTCCTCCGGAGGCCAGCAGCCTGGTCGAGGGCGTACCACCAGCATTGGACGCCGTGATTGCCCGCGGTATGGCCAAAGACCCGAACGACCGCTTTCCGACCGCTGGCGCGCTGGCCGTGGCGGCCCGCGAAGCCTTGCTGGCTCCGGCGCCGACGCCGCAAATGACAGAGCTGCAACATACGTGGACCGAGACACCGGATCCCCCGTGGCCACCTGCAGCGCAACCGGATCCCCCGTGGCCAGCTGCAGCGCAAACGGATCCCCCGTGGCCAGCTGCAACGCAAACGGTGGCGGCGGACAGCGTTGACGATTGGGGCGACACCCGGCCACCTGAGGACGTGCCGCAGAGCAAACGTCTGGATCCAGACGGTAGTCGCCTACCACCTGCCGTGGCGACAAGCGGACCGCCGCGCGGGCCAGCGCGGCGCCGGCTTGGCGTGCTGATTCTGGCCGCAGCCGCGGCAGTGGCAGTGGCAGTGGCGATCGTGCTCGTCGTCATGGCTTCCCCAGGGACGAAAACGGGCGCTTCTGCTACGCAGAGCCCAGGCAGCGCGACAGGGCCGGCGCCAAGCAGCGTCCCGGCTGGCGTCGCCGTTCCCACGGTGGCAGGGACGATACCGGTCGGGGGGAACCCCAACTACGTTCAGGTCGCGCCGAACGGCAAGTTCGCCTACATCACCAATCAAGGCGCACGCACGATCACCGTGCTCGACACGGCCAATGACCGGGTGTCCGGGACGATCAAGATCCCCCAGGGGCCGCCCGAGTCCGTCTCGTTCTCGCCTGACAGCCAGACCGCCTACGTCAGCGTCTACGGGAGCCACTCGGCGCCTGTCATCGTGTTCGTCGATACCGCTACCGGCAAGGTGACGGGCACCGTGCCGGTGGACAACATTAGCGCGGGCCCCTCGGCGACCAGCCCGGACGGGCTGTACCTCTACGTGGCGAACCACAACATGGTGCAGGGCCACCCCCAGGATAACGTCGTGGACGTGATAGACATGGCGACCAAAAAGGTGGCCCACGACATCCCCGTCGAACCGAACCCGCACAGGGTCG
>PLIQ01000388.1:0-14173 GCA_003140115.1 Actinomycetota bacterium
TCGACATCCCGCGCAGGGCGTTTGCCTCCTGCAGCCGCCCCGCGCTCACGGTCATCGGCGTGAGCCCGGTCGAGGCGGGGTTGAAGAAGGCCGTCCCGGTTCCGGCGAGCGCCTGCAGTACGACCAGCTCCCAGATGCGCGCGGTGTGCGAGAGCAGCAGNNACGCCGCCGACGAGCAAGAAAACTACGAGCGGGGCGATCTTCGCGGCCAGCACGAAGCCCAGGTCGCGTGCGGATCCCGTCAGGTCGAGCACCGCCCAGGCGAGCGCGAACGGCGTGACCGCATCGCCGAGTAGCGACACCAGCTGTCCCGTGAAGAACAGGCGGAACTCGCGCTCCTGGAGCGCACCGAGCGGAATCCGCCGCACCTAGGGAGCCCTACTTGGGTTTGACTGGGTCGGGTTCTGCTAGCAGCCGCGCGTAGTTCGCCATCGACCGCTGGTAGCGCGGGAGGTGCGGGGCCAGAGCCAGCAGGGCCACTGACACAGCCTCGCGTTCCCTGCCGAGGTCGGCCAGGCACAGAGCCAGGACGGCCGAGACGGCATCAGCCAGCACTGCGGCGTCCGGGTCGTGGTTGTGCGCCTCCGCGGTGAGCAGCTCCGCCGATTCCGTCACCCGGCCTATGTTCCGCAGCGAGCTCGCCATCTGGATTACCGCCCGGCGGCGCCGCATCCCCGCCAGCCCGCGCTTCAGCGCCTCTTGGTAGAGCGGGACAGCCTTGTCGGAGTGACCTGTGGAGTCCCAAGCACAAGCACGCTCGAAGGCAGCGACCGGGTTGTCTTGCGGCAGTTCGTCGGCCAGCGCGCCGATCAGCTCGCGGAAGTCGGTCTTGACGCATGCGGAGCAGCCTTTCACACGCGTCTGTACCCGTCCGCGGATCCCTGCGGCGGCCATGCCTGCCGTGCTGGCTGTCAAATGGACGGTGCGCGGGTGCGGGCTGGCAGGTCAGTGGGATATCCGGTTCGGCACTAGCGATGCCGTCGCCGGCTCAGCTGGCGGGGTGGCTTTCCCTGATCTGGGCGACAAAGGTCTTGACGGCGGGGAAGGCGAGGTCCGGGCGGTCGCGGAAGATGGTGTGACGCGCCCCGGGAAGTCGCACGAGGCGGGTGGTGCCGGCCGGCAGCTGGCTGGCTAGTTCCTCGACCACGGGCAGCGGGCAGACCGGGTCGTCCTCGCCGGCGAGGACTAGGACGGGGCACCGGACGGTGCCGAGCAGGCTCCAGGGATCGAAGCTTGAGACCTCGTGACTGCTGTAATGCGCGGCGACGTCCGGGTTTCTGATCATCCGGGCCAGGAACTGGCGGGATTCCTTGGCCCAGCCCGGCGTGGCGCTGTAGAGCGGGTAGCAGACGCGGTTGAACTCAGCCTGGAGATCCTCGGGGTCCTTGGCGTAGATGCGCTCGATGATGGCAGCCGCTTCGGGGCCTCCGACGCGGCCGAACGCCTCGATGACGCGCGGCCCGCCCCAGTGGCCACCAGTCGTGTTGGCCAGGATGATGCCGCCAGGGTGATCGGGGAACAGCGCCGCGTAGGTGAGCGCCACGTCCCCGCCGAAGCTGCTGCCGAGGACGACCGGCTTGCGCAGNNTCGCTGCGGCCGTGGCCGCGCAGGTCGAAGTACAGGACCTGGAAATCGGCGGCCAGCGGCTCCAGCGCGGACTTCACCGTCATGTGGTCCAGGCCGGGGCCGCCGTGGACGGCCACCAGGACCGGGCGCTCTACCGTCGTGTCCCCCTGCGGGATGACTGACGGGCCGGAGACATCGAACCACAGGGACACATCGCCAAGGCTGATGCGCACGCGACCTCCAGGAGGACTGCGGCGGGCCGGTTCAGAGGCCCACAATAATCTCCAGGACGCCGCCCACGCACCCCCGGCACCGCCATGTCGACTGGTTTCGCGGGCGTCAGCGCCAGAAATCGGTGAGCTGCTCGGCCAGGGCTCTGCCTTGGTTGTAACCGGCTCGAGCGGCGGGCGCACGCGTCGACGGATCCATCAGATTGACGCCGAATGCGTCGCGGGACTCGCTGTCCGGGACGATCGTTTCGACTCTGCTGCCGCGTGCGCGTAGTTCGTCGGCCTGCGCGGCAAGATGCATGCCCCAGTCCAGCGGCGCCCGTGTTCTGCCGCCGAGTGGTGACAGCACCAGCACCCGCCCGTATCCGGCGGCCAGATCGGCATTCTCGGGGGATCGGTAGCCGCCGTCGATGTACCGGCTGTCGCCGATACTGTGCGCAGGGGCGCCGGGCCCGGCACAGCTGGCGGTGACGGCGTCCGCCAGGTCGACTCCGCTGTGCCGGTCGAACACGACCGGTTCACCGGTACGGGCATCGACCGCCACGATGAGCATCGGTCGTTGCGGCCAGTGCTGGCTGGGCAGCCGGGCGGCGACGGTGGCGCGCCGCTGCGTTTGCCCGGAGCTGTCCGGCCCCGCGTCCATTTCGAGCGCCGCCGCGCCCATTCTGCGGCGCATGTCGGCCGCATCCTCAGCGGCAGCGATGATCCGGCTCGTCCTGTCCATATGGTCCGCCGCCGGCACATTCGGAGCACGTCCGCGGTCGGATCCGGCCGGACCAGTCCGTGGCTGGGGCGCAGCGGCCAGGATGCCGGCCAGCAGTTCGGACGGCTGGGTCGCGCTCGTTATCTGGGCTGCGGCCGTCGATCCGGCCGACGTCCCGATGATCAGATCGGCCTGGGTCACGTCCAGCCCGGCATCAACCAGGCCGGCGATGACGCCGATCTCCCACGCATTGCCTGCCGATCCGCCACCACCGAAGACCAACGCTCGCTCGCCCGCGGCGGGCACCCGCCTTATGGCGTCGAGCGTAAGGGTGCGCTCGGCGATGCCATCGGAGGTCGTCGCCGAGGTGAAGTGCAGAGTTGAAGAAGGTGTTGTGTTCATGGGAGTCGCCTTTCGCGAGTTGCCTGTCGGGGCGCTCCCGGTGGCGACTACCTCAGTCGCGCGATCGTGGACTGCAGGGGAGCACCCACTGCGGATACTGCGTTCATGGGTCTCACCTCCTGCCGATGGATCACGATCGGCGGAACGCTAGCACGCGGCGACGCGGTGCGCAACCGGCATCATGCCGGGCGCCGACGCCGACTGACATGCCCACTGATCTGGCCCAGCTCGGCCGCGCGGACCTGCAGGTCGCTCAGGGCCGCTGCGGCGTGGAGCGGGAAGGGTTCGTCGTTGCCGGCCTTCATCCAGCGCTCGACGGCGATGCTGAAGGCGAGCATCCCCACTTCGGCCCCCAGCCGGGCGGTCAGCTCGTCCGCGCCCCGCTCGCGCAGAGCGGCGCTGATCGACCTGGCGATCCGGGCGTGCTTGAGCAGTCCCCGCTCTTGCAGTTCGGTGTTCGCCGCGACCACCAGCACGCGCTGGGCGGCCTTAGCCCGCTGCTGCGGGGTCATCGCGGCCCCGGCGGCCGCGAACGCCGCCTGCAGGCACCCGGTGAGCGTCGCGTCGGGGGAGGCAGCCCGGATGCCGTCGGCGAACAGGCCGGCCAGCACGTCTTCACCGCCGAACAGCACCTCCCGCTTATCGGCGAAGTGCCGGAAGAACGTGGCCCGGTTCAGGCCGGCGCGCTCCGCGATCTGCGCGACGGTCGTTTCCTCGTACCCGTTCTCCGCGAACAGGTCCAGCGCGGCGGTCTCCAGGCGCTCACGCGCGTCCGGTGCCCATCTGCTCACCGTCCCAGCCTAAGCGAGGCGACCGGATCGCATCACCCCGGCAAGTGATGCGACAGCGTCGCGTGATGGTGTTAGGATTGATGCGACCGGATCGCATCGGCGTTCCGGCGGCGGCGCCCGCGCCGCGCATGTGCTGCGCGCCGGCACCCTCCACGGCGACGCAGCCCCGCGCTCAGGTGCGCACTGACCGGGAGAATCAGCCACCATACGCGGGCATGCTTTAACGGCTCGCGGCGTGACCGCCCGGCGAAAAGGCTGAATCCCGCTTCTGGCTGGCTTCTTCGGCTGGGAATGGACGCCGACTGACCCGTCGGCCCGGAGACCAGCCCATGCTCGATCTGAGCCAATTCCGTTCGGCCTCTTCTGCCAGGGCGTTCAGCGCGGCCCAGGGTCCGTCTTGTCACGAGGCAGCAGGGTGAAACTTCCGCCCGACAGCGGGGCGACCGCGCGGAAGTCGCGTTCGTCGAACGTCAGCAGCCGTCTTGTCCGGAACCGGTGCGCGAGAATCACCACAGAAAGGTCAGCCAGCCCAAGATCAAGGTCGGCATATTGCTCATCCAGCCTGGCCACGGTGCCGTGCTCATCCGCGGTCAGTCCCTCAACCCGGAACCGCCCGGCCGCCACGTCGCGCAGAAATGCCCGGGCAGCCAGCGTGCTCCCGCGTCTGCGGATGAGATAGTCCACCTCCGCGGACACTGGCGCCGGCACCACCAGGTCGCCGTCTTCGGCACGCAGCAAATCACCCACGGCGCTGTGGAGCCGGTCACGGGAATCCCCGAGAGCGACCAGCGGCGCGGCGTCTACGATCAGCATTACCCGCCGAACCCGGCGAGCAGCTCCTCCTCCGGCACATCGGCGACCGAAGAGCCGTCCCCCTGCCAAGAGCCCTCAAGAGCGAAGACCCGCGGGACAGCACGTGCTCGCTCATACGCTGACAGCGCAGCCCGCACGACCTCCGCCTGGCTGCGGCCCTCTTCGGCAGCGATCCGGCGGAGCCGTTCCACGTCCGCGTCGTCAAGGTAGACACTGGTCTTCTTCACCCATGTAGGGTACCACGTAGGGTGGCTAATGAGCAGTTCTCACCGCGTCGGCCCCGCACAACGTGACAAAACGGGCGCTGACTGGCAAAGCGAGCGCCCTTCCGGCCCGGCCGGATCCCAGCCCATAGAAGCAGCGCCATCGCACGGCCGGTGCGCGCTGAGGACGACTGGGCGATCGCGTGGCGCGATACCTGCGGCGGTGAACTGTGTCCGGTGGCGGCTGGACTCCCAAGGTCATCATGATGGATTAGTCTGTTTCTGCAGGTGGCTCACTGCCATCGACTGTGATTCTGACTCTTAGCTGCTCCGGACCCTGGCGGCGGATTCCATGAGACCCGCTGTGACGCAGGCGATTTGGACAGGGACGCCGCTGAGGAGCGCCTGGGATTGACCTGCGACGTCCGCGCCTTGCTGGTGTCTCACTAACTAGGAGCCGTCAATGCCCCCTCCCGGACTGACGGTTATTACCGACGGCCTTACAAAGCGTTTCGGTGATCTCGTGGCCGTCGACCACATCGACCTGCAGGTCGAGCCAGGAACCGTCTTTTCCCTCCTCGGCCCCAACGGAGCTGGCAAGACCACCGTGGTCCGGATGCTCGCCACCTTGTCCGAGCCGACGAGCGGCACAGCGATCGTCTGCGGCCATGACGTGGTGCGTGAGGCAGACGCTGTACGGCGCGCGATCTCCCTGACCGGGCAGTTCGCCGCTCTTGAGGACAACCTGACCGCGCGGGAGAACCTGCTGCTGATGGCCCGGCTGCGCGGTTACGGCAAGGCTGCGGCCAGCCTGCTGGTTGACTCCCTCGTCGACCGCTTCGACATCGGCGAGTTCCGGGACAAGCTCATCAAGGCGGTCTCGGGCGGTCAGCGGCGGCGCGTCGACCTGGCCGCCAGCCTGGTCGTCCAGCCCCAGCTCCTGGTCCTCGACGAGCCGACTACCGGGCTTGACCCCCGCAGCCGCCAGGTTGTGTGGTCGACCGTGCGCGACCTGGTCGACGACGGCGTCACGGTGCTGCTCACCACGCAGTACCTTGAAGAGGCTGACGCGCTGGCCGATGACATCGTCCTGATCGACCATGGCCGGGCGGTGGCCGCCGGCTCGCCCAGCGACCTCAAGGCGCGGATCGGCGACCAGCGCGTGGATGTCGTCGCCGTCGATCACCAGGGCCTGGACGACCTGGTCACCGCCCTCTCAGGTGTGTTCCACATCAGCATCTCGCGGGAGCGCCGGACAATATCGGTCCCCGCGCCGGGCGAGATCGACGACCTGACGAGTGTTGCGGCCGCCGTGCGCTCAAGCGGGATACCGATCGACGAGATTGCCCTGCGGCGGCCCACCCTGGACGACGCCTTCCTGGCTCTCACCGGCCAGCCGCCGGCTACGAGTACCCCGGCCGATGAAACCCCCGCGGAGGTGGCGTCATGACTACCGTCACTACCTCACCTGCTGGCGGCGCCCAGCGCATCGCCGGACCCCTGCCGCCGCGGCCCCGGCGGTTCGTCCGCTACTTGCGCGAGACCGGCCTGCTCGTCGGCCGGGGCCTGCGCACCATACCCAGGGTCCCGGAGCGGCTGAGCGACGTGACCATCCAGCCGATCATGTTCACCTTGCTGTTCTTGTACGTGTTCGGCTCGGCCATCCATGTTCCTGGCAGCTACCAGGACTACCTGCTGCCCGGCTTGCTCGGCCAGAGCGTGGCCTTCGGCGTGATTGGCGCCGGCGTGGCCACCTCGACCGATTTCTCGAGCGGCGTGGTGGACCGCTTCCGGTCGCTGCCGGTCATCCGGATGTCGGTCATCTCCGCTCAGGTGATCGGCCAGATCATTGAGCAGATCCTCGGCATCGTGATCGTGGCCGGGGTGGGGCTCGCCCTCGGCTGGCGCCCGCACCTGGGCGGCGGCCGGGCCGTGGAGCTAGTGGCCCTGATGCTGCTCGGGCTGTTCGCCTTCACCTGGGTCGGGGTCCTCGCGGGCATGCTGATCCGCAGCTCCGACGCCATGCAGGGCATCGGGTTCGCCGTCATGCTGCCGCTGTCGTTTCTGGCCGGCACGTTCGTGCCGATCTCCGGGATGAAGCTCGTGCCCCGCGCCATCGCTGAATGGGATCCGCTGTCGGCGCTGGTGGCGGCCGTCCGCCAGGTCTGCCAGGGGACCCAGTCAAGTGGCTCCCTGCAGCTCGACCATCCGGTGCCGGCCATGATCGCCTGGTGCTTGCTGATTATCGCGGTCTGCGTGCCCCTGGCCCTGCGCCGGTTCAGGACCGCCAGCGCATGAGACAAGTCGGGGCGTCCCGCGATCATCTCCTGTGCCGCCGGAAACTCGATCACGTCTTTGAACTGCCGAGATGCCCCGAACCGGGACGGCCTGGGCCGCCNNACCCAGCATCACCCCCAGAACACGACCAAGGAGAATCTCAGTGCGCATCTTCGTCACCGGCGCTTCCGGCTGGATCGGCTCCGCCGTCGTCCCCGAACTCACCAGCGCCGGCCACCAGGTCCTCGGACTAGCCCGCTCGGACGCCTCCGCCAAAGCCGTCGCCGACATGGGCGCCGAGGTGCTCCGCGGCGACCTGACCGACACTGGCGTGCTGCGCGCCGGCACCCTGGATAGCGACGGCGTCATCCACCTCGCCTTCGTCGTGCCCAGCGTGAGCGAGGCCGCGACGCAGACCGACGCCAACGCCATCGAGACGTTCGCCGCCGGACTCGCCGGCTCCGGCCAACCCCTGGTGATCTCCGGCGCCACCCTGGTCACGCCCGGCCGGCCCGCGACCGAACGCGACGAACTCATCGCGGCCGGGCCCATCGCGGCCCGCATCACCAACATGCAGGCCGCCCTCGCGGCCGCAGACAAAGGCGTCCGCTCCTGCCTGATCATGCTGCCCCGCTCGGTGCACGGCCAGGGAGACCGTCACGGCTTCGTCCCCCAGCTCATCGCCGCGGCCCGGGCCAAGGGCGTCGCCGGCTACATCGGCGACGGGACCAGCCGCTGGCCCGCCGTCCACGTCAAGGACGCCGCGCTTCTTTACCGGCTGGCCGTCGAGCAGGCTCCCGCCGGCGCCGTGCTCAACGCCGTCGGTGACGAAGGCGTGCCCGTCCGCGAGATCGCCGAGGCCATCGGCCGGCACCTGAACGTGCCCGCCCGGTCCCTGCCCGCCGAAGACTTCAGCGGCATGCTCGCGCGCGTCCTCAGCACCGACATGCCCGCCTCCAGCCACATCACCCAGGAACTCCTGGGCTGGAAGCCCACCCACCCCGGCCTCATCGAGGACCTCGACCAGGGCCACTACTTCATCTGAACCGCCCCGGACAGCAGGCCAGACGTTACGGGTGGGTGCGCGGCCGCTGCGACCGTGCAGGCGGCGCGCACGAAGGCGGCGACGGCCGGCGAGCGCGCGTCCTGCCGCCAGGCGACGGCCAGCGTGGCGCCCGGGAGGTCGCCGACCGGCCGGTAGGCGATCCCGGGTCGCGGGTAGCGCCGGGCCACCGAGGCAGGCGCGAAGAACACGACGCTGCCCGTCTCGACGAGGCTGAAGATCTCGGCCAGGTTCGAGGCCAGCAGCGCCACGCCGGCCCGGCGAGGTCCGGCGGGCGGGCCGTGGCTGGCCGGGGAACCGCCGGGGAGCCTGCGCCCGGCCAGGTCGGCCAGGCACAGCCGCGTCCGGGCGGCCAGTGGGTCGGCAGCGGCCAGGGCAGCCAGGAGCGGCTCGGTCAGCAGCGGCTCGCTGTCCAGGCCGCGGTCATCGAAGGGGCACAGCAGGAGTCCCACGTCGGCACGGCCGTCACGCAGCGCCTGCGCCTGCTCGCCGAGTCCTCCGAGGACCAGCTCCGGCGGCAGTGCCGCGTCGTCGGCGCAGTAGGCATCGAGGATCTGCGGCAGCAGGCCACCGTCGACGTCGGCCTTGAGCGCGACCCGCAGCCGCGGCGACTGACTGCCCGCCTGCCGGGCCCTGTCGGCGGCGGCGGTCACCGCCTCAAGCGCGGTCCGGGCATCACGCAGCAGGACCTCCCCGGCCGCGGTGAGCCTGACCTGCCGGGTGGTCCGCTCAAGCAGCGCCACGCCGAGCTGCCGTTCAAGGTTCCGGATCGCGCGGGACAGCGGGGGCTGCGCCATGCCCAGCCGGCCGGCGGCGCGCCCGAAGTGCAGTTCCTCGGCNNTGCCGCACTTCCAGGTCATTCATACTTCCAGGGTATCAACGGCAACCGGATCGGTCCTTCACCTGCACCGCCGCGCCCGGCAAGCTGGGCACTACCCGGCTGCCGCCCGCGACGTTCCCGTCGCCAGCCGTCTCCCACGGAGGTTTTCATGATCGTCATCACCACGCCGACCGGGCAGATCGGCCGGCCGGTCCTGGACCGCGTCCTGGACAGCGGCGAGGCGGTCCGCGTGATCGCCCGCGATCCCTCCGGGCTGTCTCCGCACGTGCGCGCCCACGCCGAGGTGGTGCAGGGCTCCCACGGCGACACCGGCGCGATCACGAAGGCGCTCGCCGACGCGGACCGCATGTTCTGGCTCGTGCCCCCGCCTCCGTTCAGCCACCCCGGCCGCGCAGAACAGTATTACCTGGACTTCACCCGGCCTGCCTGCCAGGCCATCGCGAGTCAGGCAGTCCGGGTGGTAGGCGTCTCGACCCTTGGCCACGGGTACCAGGGCCAGGCCGGGCTCCTGTCGGCCGCACTGGCCATGGACAAGCTGATCGAGGGCACCGGCGCCGCCTACCGGGCCCTGGCCCTGCCGTTCTTCATGGAAAACCTGCTCCGCCAGGCCCGGGAGATCAAGGAGCAGGGAACGTTCACCATGGCGAACACCGCAGGCCGGCCGCTGCCGACCGTCGCCATCCGCGACATCGCCGCCGCCGCGGCGGCGCTCCTCCTCGACACCTCCTGGAGCGGCCAGGCCAGCGTCCCCGTGGCCGGCCCCGACAACCTGACCCCCGACGGCATGGCCGAGGTCATCTCCGGCACCCTGGGCCGCACGATCCGCTACCGCCAGGTCCCGGTCGCGGACCGCCAGGAGGCGATGCTGCAACGCGGCGCCAGCCAGGCCATAGCGCAGGACATGGCGGACATGACCGAGGCGCAGAACAACGGAATCTACGACGCCGAGCCCCGCGACCCGCACTCCGCCACCGCCACCAGCTTCCGCCAGTGGTGCCAGGACATCCTCAAGCCAGCCGTCCAGGCCTGACCTGCCATCCGCGGATAATCAGGCCATGACCATCGCCATCGTCGGAGCCGGCNNCGCGGCCAGGGCGGCATGCTCGACCTGCACTCCGGGACCGGGCAGCGGGCGCTGCGCGAGGCCGGCCTGATCGAGCAGTTCCACGCGATTGCCCGTCGCGCAGGGCAGGACCTGCGCCTTCTGGAGCCGGACGGCACCCTGCTGCTCCAGGAGGACACACCCGACGACGCTCCGCTCGAGCGGCCTGAGGTCGACCGTGCCGACCTGCGCAACCTGCTGCTGGACTCGCTCCCCGGACACGCGGTGCGCTGGGGCCACGCGTACGAATCCGCCGACGACGGCCTGCTGCACTTCGCCGACGGCCGCAGTGCGACGTACGACCTGCTGGTCGGCGCCGACGGCGCGGACTCCCGGGTCCGCGCACTGCTCACCGACGCCCGGCCAGCGCACACCGGCCAGAACGTCCTCGAGCTCGGCATACCCGACATCGACCGCACCCACCCCGACCTCGCGGCGATGGTCGGGCGCGGCAACTACTGGGTGCTCGGCAACCGGCAATCCCTGTCGGCGCAGCGCAACGGCGACGGCCGGGTCCGCGTCTACCTCAGCTTCTACGACACCGCCGAGGACTGGTTCGCCACCAGCGCGATCCCGTTCGGCGACCCGGCCGCCGCCCGGGCGCGGCTGACCGGCCTGTTCGCCGGCTGGCACCCGCGGGTCACCGCACTGATCGCAGCCTGCGACGACACGATCCTGCCGCGGTCGATCGCCGCTCTCCCGGTCGGCCTGACCTGGCCGTCGACGCCCGGCATCACGCTGCTCGGCGATGCCGCGCACCTGATGCCGCCGGTGGGGCAGGGCGCCAACATGGCGTTGCTCGACGGCGCCCTGCTCGGCCTCGCGCTGGCCGCGAACCCGGACGACCTTCCCGCCGCCGTCGAAGGATACGAACGCGAGATGTTCGAACGCACCGGCGCTTCCGCCCGGCAGTCCGCGCACATGCAGGAGATGCTGTCGTCGCCGGACGCCAGNNAGATCCTCGCGTTCTTCCAGCCTGCCTGAATGTAAGACCCCGGCCGAGGGACGAACTGGGCGGTCAGCGGGCGCCCAGTTTCCCGCCGCCGCGGCGCCTACATCAGTGGTTGGCAACAACGCGAACCAGGCAAGCGAGAAGGAGAATCAGCATGGGAAAGCTCGTGCTCAGTGGCCCGCAGAACGTTTCGCTCGACGGAGTGGTCCAGGACCCGACCGGCGACGAGGGCTTCAAGCTGGGCGGCTGGTTTGTCGAGTCCGGGGGCAAGGACCTCGAAGAGTGGAACAAGGTCGCGCTCGACGACGCGCGAGGCGCCGAGGCATGGCTGCTGGGCCGCAGAAGCTACGAGTATTTCGGGGTGCGGTGGCGACCCCGCACGGGCGAGCTTGCCGACCGGGTGAACAGCATGCCCAAATACGTCGTGTCCTCGACCCTCCAAGAACCCGACTGGAACAACTCAAAGGTCCTGACGGGCGACGTGGTGACCGAGGTCTCGAAGCTGAAGCAGGAGCTGGACGGAGAGATCGTCGTCCCCGCCAGCTATCAGCTCGGGCGGACGCTGATCGAGCACGACCTCGTCGACGAGGTGCGGCTGGTCGTCTTCCCGGTCGTGCTCGGGGACGGCGAGCGCCTCTTCGGCCAGACCATCGGCAAGAAACCCATGCGCCTCGTCGAGGCCAAGACCATCGGTGACAGCCTCGTCTACCTCACCTACACGTTCATCCGAATTTAGGCAGCGAGCCTTCCCAGGCGAACCTGCCGCTCCACCTCGGCTTCGCCTCTTGACCACCTGGGCACCGTCGGGCCCGTCACGATGGCACGCGCACCCACGTACAGGGCCCTCCGATGCCGAAGGCGTAGGCGCGGGACAGATCGACCGTCGAGGGACCGTCCAAGCGGACGGTATAGCCGGGCCTGTTGACGCCGCTCCACACAACGTAATTGCAAAGACCACCACTGCCGCCGCCGTCACCGGCGGTGTGCCAGGTGCCCGCCTTGATGTCGTGGCCGACCACGTACAGGCCAGCGGCGTGGATGGTGTTGGCCTGCAGCTCACCGAGCTCGGCCGCGATGGTCTGGCGCTGCCGGTTCAGCCCTGCGGCCTCCCGGTTCAGCGCCGCGTTGCGGGTCTGATAATCCTTCCGTGCCGCTGCCTGCGCGGCGCTCACGGCGTTCGCAGCCCTGGCGTTCGCCATGGTTACCTGTGAGCTCAAGGTGGCGTTGCGAAGCAACGCTATCGTCGCGATTACGGCGAGCGCGCCAACGACCACAACCGTGGCAGCCACGGCGAGGATACTGCGCACACGGCGCCGTTTCCTGGGCAGCGCAGGCGGCCGCTCCTCGTTCATCGTCCTCCCCGTTCTCTTCGGCGCGGGTGGATCCGGAACCCGTAATGACCATACGCAACTCTGGCGAAGGAATGACGAGATTGATAACCAGGTTCGCATCCCGGTATCAATAGGTCGCTTTCGTCGCCGCGCGAGGTCCTGCTCCGACGGCGGGGACACCTGTTTGCACGGCCAGCGGCTCGGGGATGCGATCGCCGGAGAGGAGAAAGCCCGCTCCGATCACTGCGGCGACGAGGGCGCCGCCCCACCAGACGGCGTCAGGTGAGGTCGCGAGCACCACGCCGCCGATGGCCGGGCCGAGCGCGAGGCCTCCGGTCGCCATCAGCGCGTACATCGACATGTAGCGGCCGAGGAGATGCGGGGGAGCGAGGTCGGCGACGAGCGGGCCGAGGACGACGCCGTGGATGCACTCGCCGATCGCGAACACGATTGCGACGCCGGCCAGGAGCGCGGTCGCCCCGAGCTCCGAGTGGATCAGCGTCGCCGGCAAGACGCCGAGGAGCGCAATCACCCAGAGCGCGCTCGCCGCGGCGAATGCCTGTGCTCGGCGCATCCGCTTGACGACGCGCGTCGCGGGGATCTGCGCGATCACGATGAAGAGCGTGTTGGCGAGCTTCATGATCCCGATCCCAGCAGGTCCGGCGCGTGTATGCGCTATCGCAAACGGCGGCAGGATGTTCGAGTACAGCGCGTAGCCGACGATGATGAGGACGATGTTCACGGCAATGACGATCAGGAACCTGCGATCGCGGGCGACCGCCCGGAATCCTCCTCCCACAGCGCTGGCGCGCGCCGCCGCGGGGCGTCGATTCGGCACCATCGCTAGTACGACCAGCGCGAACGCGGCGTAGGTGATCGCGTCGAACAGGTAGAGCGTCTGGAACGACCGCAGGTGCTGGGCTGAGGAGATGATGAAGCCCGCGACCGTCGCGCCGATACCGAGGCCGAGGTTGGACGCGACGCGCCCGAGCGCGAACGAGGCAGCACGTTGCTCTGGCGTCACCAGGGTGATGAGCAGCGTCTGGTTGGCGGTGCGGGCCGCGCCGATGCCGGCTCCGCCGACGACCGCGCAAGCGAACGCCTGCCATGGCCGGTCGACGAACGCAAAGCCGGCATAGCCGAGCGCGCTCGTAAGATTGCCGGCGATCAGGATCGGCTTGGGGCGAACGTGATCGAGCAGGGTTCCCGAGGGTGGTGTCACGAGGGTGGCCGTGCCCAGGATCGCGGCCAGCACGAAACCGGCGGTGGCCGTCGCGAAGCCGCGGATCTGGTGCAGGTAGATGATCTCGAACGGGAGGATCAACCCATAGCCGAAGAAGCTGACCGCATTCCCTGCCTGCAAGAGCAGGACCAGTGGGGGCAGGTCCGTCCGCCAGCCTCTCGCTAGAGATAGCCGGATCACGATAGCTACCGGCCCGGGAGCGATCGGGGTAGCCCGAACCACGGCAGTACGCTGGCCTCGAAGCGGGTCAGGGCGCAGATCTGGCCGCCGGCCAGGGTGAGCACGTAGAAGGCGGTCGCATGGCGGACGCCGGCCGGGCCGCGCAGGTAGGCTCCGAACGCCGGCTGGCCGTTGGCTCGCGCCGGGACGAGGTCGAACCCGCGGCCCGCCACGAACAGGCTGGCGCAGTAGCGGGTCACGGCGTCCCGGCCCTCGTATCCGAAGGGCACCGGCGGCATCGCGAGGAAGACGTCGTCGGTCAGCAGGGCCACCAGCGCGTCGAGGTCGGCGGACTCCCACGCGCGGGTGAACTTGGCCACGATCGCGTCCTCGGCGGGTGAGCCAGCGGCCGGTGGCGGTTGGTGGCCAGCGGCCGGCTGCTGCCGGCGTTGGAGGCTGGCGCGGGCTCGTTTAAGGGCGCTGTTGACCGATTCGAC
>PLIQ01000388.1:14257-14390 GCA_003140115.1 Actinomycetota bacterium
GTCGGCACGGGCGGTTCGAACTGAGACACGTCCCGCTCCCTGGCCGGGCGCCGGCTCGCTGCGCGGCGCGCGTTGAGGCACCGGCTGGTGGCGATCTTGTACAGCCAGGTGCGCAGCGAGGCGCGTTCCTCGG
>PLIQ01000434.1 GCA_003140115.1 Actinomycetota bacterium
CGCGCTGGCGGACGGCACCCGGCGCGCCATCGTCAGCCGCCTGGCCGACGGACCGCAGGCGGTGGGACAACTGGCCGCGGGGCTGCCGGTCAGCCGGTCGGCGGTCTCCCAGCACCTCAAGGTCCTCAAAGACGCCGGCCTGGTCAGCGAACGCGCGGCCGGCACCAGGCGCCTGTACCGGCTCAACCCGACCGCAGTGGCCGCGCTCCGCGATCAGCTCGACACCTTCTGGCAGCGGGCCCTGGCCAGCTACGCAGATGTCGCCGAACACCCGGCACAGGAGAATCCATGACCCGGACCGAGGTCCCCGTTGTCCGCAAGCAGGTGCTGGTCAACGTGCCGGCTGAGCAGGCCTTCACGGCGTTCACGCAGAGGTTCGGCGACTTCAAGCCGCCCGAGCACACCCTGCTCGCGGCGCCGATCGCCGAGACCGTCTTCGAACCTTATGCCGGCGGGCACATCTACGACCGCGGCGTCGACGGCAGCGAGTGCCGGTGGGCGCGGATCCTGGCCTACGAGCCACCCGCCCGCGTGGTCTTCAGCTGGGACATCAGCCCGCAATGGCAGGTCGAGACCGACCCGGACCTGACCAGCGAGGTCGAGGTCCGGTTCGTCGCCGAAGGACCGGACCGCACCCGGGTCGAACTAGAACACCGTCACCTGGACCGGCACGGCCCCGGCTGGCAGTCCGTCAGCGACGGCGTCGACGGCGACCAGGGATGGCCGCTCTATCTGGCCCGCTACGCCGCCATGCTCGACGCCCGCTGACGCCACCGACCCCGCACGCTGTTCCGCGTCTCCNNTACCTGGCCCGCTACGCCGCCCTGCTCGAGGACCGCTGACATGGCACCGGTCATCGCCAGCACTGTGGTGGGCCGGCCCGCAGCGCAGGTGTTCGCCTACGCCACCGACCCCGCACGCTTCCGCGAATGGCAGCAGGGCCTCATCGAGGGTCACCTGGACCCGCCCGGCCCCGCGCAGGTGGGCTCGAAGTGCCTGACCACCCGGCGCATCGGCGGAGCCAACCGGGTCGTCACCGCCGAGGTGACCCGCATCGACGCACCCAGGACGTGGGGCGTGCAGGGCATCGACGGACCCATCCGCGCCACCGTCGACGTGACCGTGGAATCCCTGACCGAAACCAGTTCCCGGCTGACCATCGCGGTCGACTTCAACGGGCACGGCATCGGCAAACTGCTCGTCCCGCTTATCGTCCGCCGCCAGGCACAAAAGGAAATGCCAGCCAACGTCGAAGCCCTGAAGCAACGCGTCGAGGCCCAGCAGCCACCGCACCCGGCGTAGGAGCAACCCAAAGGAGCCCGCCTCGCGGTCAGGGAACAGCCGCGGCGCCACCGCCGGGCCTAGCACACCAGAGCCGCCCCCGCTACCGGAGCCGACATGGAAGCGGGGCAGGGGCGGCCGCCCGGCGCGCTGTCAGGGCATTGCGGCCTGCCAGTGGTGGATTGCGCTGACCTGGTACGCGCGCGCTGGATGCCGTGGCGGGTGGCACGGGCATGGGCCGGGCGGCGTCCTAGTCATCCAGCACGGCGCCCCAGCCCCCGATGCCCCGCAGCGGCTGCGCGGATTGACGAGCAGTAGTTCACTGTAATAAATTTCATTGAATGGAGGACATTCCATCATTCTCGGTGGAGCCGGCCAGCCTGCCCGGGACAGGCGCGCTGCGCAAGCGCTGGCACGGCGTGCACAAGGCGCTGGCTGACCCGCTGCGGATCCGGATCCTGGAGTGGCTGGCTGAAGCCCCCCGGTCGGCGCGGCAGCTGGCCGACTGCGCCGCACTGCCGGCTGACCGCCTCTACTACCACCTCGGCCAGCTGGAACAGGCCGGGCTGATCGAGGTCACCGGCTACCGGCGGCTGGGCCGCGGCAAGGCCGAGCGGATTTACGCGCGCGCGGAGACTGAGCCGCCCGGCGACGACGCCGGCCCGGAGGAAACAGCCGCGTTCCTCGGAGCGGTGCTGCAGGCCACCGCGCTGGACATCACGGCCGCATACCAGGCCAGGCAGGCGGGCCGCCACCGGGAGGTCGACCTGCACCGCGGCGCGCTGCGGCTCACCGATCAGGCGCTGGCCGAACTGCGCGGCCATATCGAGCAGCTCACCGCCCGGTTCGCCGATCCCGCCGCAGACGGAACCTGGACCAGGGTGGTCCTGGCGCTCATCGACGTGCAAGACCGCCCCGATGCCGACCCCCCTCAAGGGAGCCCCGCATGAGCGACGCCATACAGCACGCCGACCCGGCCGTCCGCGCCTCCGACGCCGAACGTGAGCAGACCGTCGCGCTGCTGCAGCGCAACTTCGCCGACGGCCGGCTGACCCAGGCCGAGCTCGAGGAACGAGCCGGCGCCGCCTACGCCGCGCAGACCAGAGCCCAGCTGCGCGACCTCACCGCCGACCTCCCCGCCGCCCAGCAGCAACCGCCACGGCCTGGCATGGTCCTGGACCAGCGCCTGCTGATCATCCTGTTGTGCATCCACCCCCCAGCGGCCCTGATCTACTGGCTGCTATGCCGCAATCGCCAGGCTGGAAGCGGAGAAGAACGAGGAGAGTGATGACGATGCCTGACGCAACCCACTACACCTACCGGGTCACGTGGTCCGCCGAAGACGGCGAGCATGTCGCTACAGTCGCGGAGTTTCCGTCACTGTCCTGGCTCGCGCCCACCCCGGGAGAAGCACTCGCGGGCCTCGCTGATGTCGTCCGTGACGTGCTCGCCGATCTGGCTGCATCCGGCGAGCCGATTCCCGAGCCGTTGTCGGAACGCGCCTATTCAGGCAGGTTCGTGGTGCGTGTTCCGGCAGAGGTTCACCGTCGCCTTGTCCGTGAAGCTGCCGAACAGCATGTGAGCCTTAACCGGCTCGTGTCGGATCGGCTCGCTCGCGCGTAACCGTGGTCTTCGCCTGGCACATGCCGGGCACTTGATCGTGGGGCGTGCCGGAGCCCAGGCCACCCGCTGTCCAAACGGGGACTGCCCGGTAAGGAATTGCTTGCATTCGGGTGAAGCGAAGTTCATACTGGCGGGGGACGGTTCGCTGCAGCTGAGTGCAGTGAACGTATATAATCGATCATCGATCGAAGGGGCGGAAACATGTCAGGCACCATCACTACCGTCGACGCGAGCGACAACCTGTTCGTCCTAGGGGAGACCTTGCGGCCGTTGCTCACCAACGCCATGGGGTCGTCACTGGAGATCTTCGACACCAGTGGCCCTGCCGACGCCGGCCCGCCCCCGCACTGCCACCCGTGGGAGGAGGCGTAAGTGGTGCTCGACGGCGAGCTCGAGGTGATCATCGACGGTGAATCTTACGTGCTCTTGCCCGGCGGGGTGGCCCACGTTCCGGCCGGGGTAACGCACAGCTATCGGAACCTCACCAAGACCCACTTTCTGACGATCGTGACGGAGGGCCAGGCTGCCCAGTTCTTCGCGCAAGTATCCAGTGAGGTTGAGATGAGCCCGCCCGACATCCCGGGTGTCCTGCGCGTGGCCTCTAGCCACGACGTTGAGTTCAAGCTCTGACGGAAAGGAGTTCAAGCTGTGACGGCGAGCCGCCGCTACGTCAGCCCGAAACGGGAGGCACAGGCGGCGGCTACGCGCGAAGCGATCCTGCAAGCGTTCGCCGAGCAGCTCTCCGACCCCGACCGCGCCACGCTGTCACCGAGCGAAGCGGCCCGCCGAGCCGGGGTCTCGGTACGGACGGTCCACATGCACTTCCCCACCGCCGACGATCAGATCATCGGCCTCGGCGAGTGGTTCGATCGCCACTTCCACCCGGTGGGAGTGCGGGTGGCCGAAGGTCCTGACGATCTCGCTCGCTACTTTCATGACATCCACGAGAACGCCCTCAAGTCGCCGCTGGCCCGGGCGTTGGCCAACGCCCCGAGCCCGGTATGGCGCGAGGTCCGGCAGCGGCGCCGCGCCGAGCGGCTGGACGCCATCCGGCGGTCGGTCGCCGCGACCGGGGCTCCGCGGCGAGCGACCGAAGAGGCAACGGCCACCCTGCTCAGCATGTCGGGCGCCGAATTCTCGTGGACGATGCACGACCACGGCCTGCCGCTCGACAAGATCCCCGACACCATCGCCCGGACCGTGCAGCTCATCATCGATGACCTCCAGGCCGCCGCCGCGCAGGCGGCTGGTCCGGACCCTCACGCAATTGCGTGGGACGTTTCCGCGGAAACGTCCGAGTCGGCCGAAGATCCTTACCGGCGCCACGTGTAGGGCGTCGTAGTAGAGACCTTGACCAGGCCCGCCCGCTCCAGGATGGGCCGGGAGAACTCGGTCGAGTCGCTGTGCATCAGCCGCTTGCCCAGCGCGAGCGCTGAGCGGGCCCGGGCTGCGGTGAGGGCCCGGTAGATCCCCCGGCCCCGCCACTGCGGCCGCGTGGCGCCGCCCCAGATTCCGGCGAACTCGGTCCCGGCGACGAGCTCGAGTCGGCCGGCGCTGACGATTTGCCCGCGGGCCTCCGCCACCCACAGCTGCATGCCATCCCCGGTGGCCAGCCTCCGCAGCACCGCGTTCGCCGTGTCCTCGATTTCCGGGACGTCGAAAACCTCGGCCTGCATCGCGCACATCGCCCGGACGTCCGGTTCCGACGTGATCTGCCGTAGTCGGACCTCGTCCGGCAGCGCGACGTCGACGGCCAGCCGCAGTACCTCGCCGATCATGATCGACTCGGGTTCGTCCGGCACGAAGCCGCTGGACACCAGCGCGTCGTGCAGCCCTGGCGCGCGGTCATGGCCCCGCGTCTTCCACTCCACCCGCGTCATCGCCGCGTCCGCACGGTAGTGCGCGAGGGCCTCCCCGACCCACCCGGCGATCGTCACCGCGCCGGCCCCGCCCAGGTCCTGGTAGGTCACGAAACCCCGCCCGCCCGCGAAGGTCACCAGCCGCAGCGGACCAAGCCGCTCCACCGCTATCGCGCTGGGCGTCTCGGCGTCTGTCCGCAGCTGCTGGTCATAGGCCTCGAGGTACTCCTGCGAAGTAGCCATCGACGGCATACTCGCAAACCCTGCGCTGCGAGGCCACCCCCTCGGGATGCGCGGCCAGCTGATCCAGCGGAACCCGATGAAAAGATCGAGATTTAGCAAAGAATCGAACTTTTCTCTTGACACGAGAGTCAACTGCGGACGAGGCTGCGGTCATGGCTGACAAGTGGCAACTCATTTATCCCAACCACATCAACGCCATCGTGGATGGCCACGAAGCGACGATCGAGCACTTCCGGGACCGCGTCGGCTTCACCCTGGACCTGCTGATCCCGGACTCCGGCGACGGCACCGATGCCTGCCTGATGACGCTGGGCGGAGTGATGTTCGAGTTCTTCGCGCCGAAGGAGCGTGGCGAGCGGGGCCAGGGCCGGCTGCTGAACAAGTTCGGCGACCACTACATCGGCATCGAGTACCACGTGCCCGACGTGGCCAGTGCCAAGGAGTTCGCGGTCGAGAAGGAGATCAGGATCATCAACGACCTGGGCGCGGCGTTCTTCACCTACCCCGGTAACAGCTTCGGCATCGCGTTCGAGATCTACGACGGCGACTTCAAGCGGCTGGCCCAGCCGGACGGTTACTGGGAAAACCAGCAGCCGCTCGGCCTGACCGGCCTGGCCCGGCTGACCGTGGCGGTGGAGAGCGTCGAGGCCGCGTCGGCCCGGCTGAACGAACTGGCCTATATCTCGGACATCGGCCCGGTCTCACGGCCGCGGGCGGGCGCCAAGGGCGTGCAGCTGCAGGTCGGCACGGCCGTCTGGGAGCTGCTCGAGCCGACCGGCGACGGGGCGGTCGCGGACTACCTGGGCCGTTACGGCCAGCGCATCCGCAGCACCGTGTTCAAGGCCAAGAGTCTGGCCGAGGTCGAGAAGCACCTGACCGGCCAGGGTTTCGAACTCATCCCCGGCGACGCGGACGACGCGCTGGCCATTAACCCCGCGCAGAACAAGAACCTGCTCTTCGAGTTCACCGAGTAGCGCGCCGGGACCATGAGGCTCGATCTAGCCCCGGAGCAGGCGCGCGGGGAGGTGTTCACTGCGTTACGGTCAGGCCGGCCAGCATGTACTCGACGATGGCGGACATCAGGTCGTGCGGGGAGATCGCCCCGGCGGGGGTGTACCAGCGGAGCACTGAATTGGCCGTGCCCATGGCCAGCCGGGTGGCCAGGTCGGCATCACCGGGCCGGAGCTCACCGAGCCGCTGGCCTTCCACGATCACCTCGGTGATCAGCTCGTGGTAGAGCCGCTCGCCGCGCTTCAGGCGCAGATCGCGCTTGCTGGACAGCTGGTTGCGCTCGGCGAAGTAGATGCGGAAGGCGTCTACGTTCTCCAGCAGCGTGCCTACGTGCCGTTCGAACAGCAGGGTCAGACGGCGGACGGGCGGCTCGTCGGCGACGGCGATGGGCCGGGCTTGCTCGAGCAGCGCGTCACCAAGATGGCCGATGATGCGCCAGAGCAGGTCTTCCTTGGATTCGAAGTAATAGTAGAACAGCGGCCGCGTGATGCCGAGCTCGTCGGCGATCTCCTGCAGACTGGTCTCCCGGAAACCGCCCCGGCTGAAGAGCTGGATCGCGTTGCGGAGCAGTTCTTCCTCACGCGATACCTTGACGGCCTTGGGCAAGGCTCCTCGATTCGTCGGGGGCACGAGAAAC
Organism: Actinomycetota bacterium; assembly: GCA_003140115.1. The sequence continues at coordinate 6,655 of PLIQ01000434.1, forward strand.
TTTACTCGTCAGTGCAGATCCGGCTCCTCACCGGGAATGCCGCCGCCTGCGTTGCTTCGCACATACCGCTGTCAGCTGGCTTTTGACTGGCTGAGTTCTACGAGGTGGCCGTCAGGGTCTCGCAGGAAGCAGCGGATCTCAGCGCCCCAGTCATGCGGCGGGGTGAGGAACGCTGCGCCTCGGGACCGTAGCGCCTCGTAGGCTGCCTGGCAGTCAGCCACGCGCAGCGTCATCGCATGACTGACCAGGTCGGCGTCGGCGGGCGGCTGGAAGACCACGGTGGGCTTGTCGGCGGTCGGAGCGCCCGCGCTGACCAGCAACAGCCAGGTGCCAGCGAATCGCAGCACCACGCTGGTTCCGCCGTACTCGCGGTACAGTTCGGCGCCTAGGACCTCGACCCAGAAATCGCGCGACCGCGCCGGGTCGGTGACCACCAGGATGTGCGTGACCGCCACATCAGGCCCGAGCGGGCCCAGCGGCTGCTGGTTCGCCATGTTCCTCCCGTTCGCGGCAAGACATCTCCGTATCGCCGCGTTGTCACCAGGGCGCGAGCGCCAGGCGGATAGATTACCCAATGCCGATGAGCGCGAGTGCTGGATAGCAGCAGGATTTGATGTAGTACCACTTTGGTACCACGGGTCAAGGCCATGAATCTGCGGCTTGACGACGACGACAGCGCACTGCTGAAGGCTCTGGCCGAGGCGGAGCACGTGTCCCTGCATGAGGCCGCCCTGCGGGCGATCCGGCGCAGNNGATCTGCTGGACTTGGTGAACGCGCTGGGGGCTGGCCCCGTCCGGGATCAGTGGATCGGCTAAGTGGCTGGGGGATGCCGGGCTGGTACCGGGATCCGGTCCAGATCGTGAGCCAGGATGACCGGCCCGCCGAACGCCGTCGCCGCTTGCACCGCAAGCTGCTGGCCGTCGTCATGCTCGTAGCGTTGGGAGAAATGGGTGAGGACGAGCAGCCGCGCCCTGGACTCGGCCGCGATGCGGCCGGCCTGGCTGGCGGTCAGGTGCCCGTACTCGCGGGCTAGGGCGGCCTCGGTGTCGGCGAAGGTGGACTCGCACACCACCATGTCCGCGCCGTCGGCGAGCTCGAAGGCGGCATCGCACAGCCGGGTATCCATGATGAACGCGAACCGCTGGCCCGGTCTGGGCTCGCTGACCTGGTCGAGTGTCACCAGGCGGTCACCGGTGACCAGGCGGCCCTCGCGCTGCAGCCGCCCGATGTCCGGGCCGGTGATGCCAAACGCGGCAAGCCGGTCCGGCAGCATCCGCCGTCCGTCGGCCTCCACCAGCCGGTAGCCCAGGGCCGGGACGGTATGCGACAGCGGCCGGGCCTCCACAGCGAACGCGGCGGCCCGCAGCACCAGGCCTGCTTCGGCTGGGCGTTCCCGCAGGTCCACCGCGTCGCGGAACACCGCCGCATGCCGCAGCCGGGTGAATACCTCCTGGTGCTGAGCCGGATAGCAGGCCTCCACCGGATGCGATACCCGGTCCAGGGACATCCGCGCGAGCACGCCCGGCAGGCCCAGGCAGTGATCGCCGTGGAAATGCGTGATGCAGATCCGGGTGATCCGGCTCGCCGCGACCCCGGCGAACAGCATCTGCCGCTGTGTCCCCTCACCCGGGTCGAACAGCAGTCCCTCGTCATCCCACAGCAGCAGGTAACCATTATGGTTGCGGCTGCGGGTCGGCGCCTGGCTCGCCGTCCCGAGCACCACCAGCTCCCGGTCAGACACAGCATCCGACCCTACGCCAGGCCGCAGCCGGCGCCGGACCGGCCGCCCGGGCTACGCCCCCCCGATGACCGACACCGTATTGGCGTCGAGGTTGGTGACGTAGACAGAGTTGGTCAGCGGGCTGTACACGGCAGCGTCGGGGTTATCGCCTACGTCAACCGTAGCGATGACCTGGTTGGTCCGGCTGTCCAGCACCGACACCTGGTTGTCGCCGCCGATCGCGAGGTAAACCGTGCCGGCCTGCGGGTTGAACGCGATCCCGGCCGGGCCGGGGCCGGTGGTGAGCGTGCTGGCCAGGTCGTTCGTCCGGCTGTTGAGGATGAACACCTGGTTGGTGTCGGCGCTGCTGATGTACACCTGGCCGGTGACCGGGCTGATCGTCACGCAGCACAGGCCGTTGCCGAACGTGAGCGTCTTGATGACCTGGTTGGTCCGGCCGTTGATCACCGAGGCCCGGCCGAAATAGCCCAGGGCGTAGACCTCACCGGTGAACGGGCTCACCGCGACCGCGGCTGTGTTCGCGGCCACCGGGATTGTGGTGATGACCGTGTTGGTCCAGCCGTTGATCACCGATACCGAGTCCCCGCCGCGGCCGGCGGTGAACTCGCTGTTGACCACGTACACCTCGCCGGTCAGCGGGCTGACCGCGATCCACCACGGGTCACTGCCCACCGTGATCGTCTTGATGACCGTCCCGGCCAGCGGACTGATCACCGAGACCGTGCCGTCGTCGTAATTGGCGGTGTAGATCTCGCCGGTCACCGGGCTGACCGCGATCCCGTCTGGTCTGCTGCCCACCGTGATGGTCTTGATGACCGCCGGGACCCGGCCCCGCACCGGGAACGCTGCCGCCTGCGTTGCTGTGCTGAAGCCGAGGCTCGCGATGGTAGCCGCGGCAGCCACCGCGGAACACCGGGCAACGAACCCATGTGCTGACATAACGGCCCCCCGTATTCATGGACATTGCGAATGGCGGGAATATGCCGGACAGGCCCCCATTTGCGCACCTGGCTTCCGCCGCTGCCTGGTGTATATCCAGCCTGGCCGATATCCAATCCCTCGGCGGGAGCGGGCCTGTCCCCCGGTTTGCCACCGGGAGACAGGCCAGTCCAGCGGGTGTTATGTCGTGCAGGTCCGTTACTTGGTCAAGTACCAGAACTGCGGCGTGTCGTCGTACTGGGTCAGGTTCTCGAACGCCGTCGGGGTCGTCGACGAGATGTTCGTCTTCCAGGCCCACGGGTAGTCCAGCACCGGCTGCCACAACACCGGAACCTGCGTCGTGAAGAACGAGGCCTCATTGGTGACCGCAGCCGGGTTGCTGCCCGTGACGGAGTTGTCGATCAGGGCGTCGCCCTGCGGGTTGCTGTAGTCGCCGATCTGCCCGGATCCGCCGGTGTTCAAGAACCCGAACTGGGTCGGATAAGTGGAATCGGTCTCTCCGCCGAAGTCCACCATGGCCCACTTGTTCTCATCGGCCGTCGAGGCCGAGTCGTTGTAGTTCGAGATGATGAAGTTGAAGTTGCTGCCCGTCAGGGCGATCTCGATTCCGGCCGCCTTGGCGTCCGAGGCCAGGTCCTCGACCTGCTGCGGGATCGGCGTGGTCGTGTTGTAGACCAGGTTGAACGCCAGCTTGGTGCCGGCCGGGATACCCGCCCCGCACTCACCCGAACCCGTGCCGGGCTTCGCGCAGGTGTCGGTGCCGTTCGCCGTCACGGTCCACCCGTTCGCCTTCAGCAAGTTCATCGCGTCAGACACGCTGAACGGGTACGGGTTGGTCGCCGCAGTAGAGGGCAGGAACGGGCTCTTCGGGTAAGCCGGAATCGGCCCGTAGGCCGGATCGCCGTCACCGTCGAAGTAGGCCTTGATCTGCCCGGACTGGTCCTCCAGGTGCTGCATCGCCTGCCGGAAGTACAGCTGGCTGGCGATGTTGTTGAAGTCACCCGTCGTGTCCTTGAAGTTGTACGACACGAAGTAGTCACCGAAGGCGGGCAGGCCGTAGTAGTTGTAGCC
>PLIQ01000486.1 GCA_003140115.1 Actinomycetota bacterium
GTCGCTGACCGTGGTCGAGCAGTGGCTCGGCCCCGACGCGGTCACGTCCCACGCCTCCGGCATCGGCGTAACCTGGCTCAGCTCGTTGTACAAGAACCACTGCTGGTTGCACGCCTTGTTCAGGTTCAGCACCAGCGTGGTGGGGCTAGCGACCTTCATGCTGGTCACCTGCATGTTCGGGAACCCGGTGTAGGCGCCGTAGTCCACATCACCGACCGCGTTTTCCATGTTCAGCCAGAACTCGATGTTCTGCGCGGTCACCGGCTGGCCGTTCGACCACATGAAGGACTTCAGCGTGATCGTCACGGTCTTGCCGCCGTTGCTCCACACCGGCACGTTGGCCAGGCTCTTGGTCGAGTTCACCGTCGGCTGGTTCCCGGTGCCGTACCAGTACAGCGGCCGGTACAGCAGGTACTGGAACAGGTCGGTGTTGGAGACGCTGATGTAGGCGCTGCTGGTGAACGGGAAGATGTAGTTCGGCGTGGTGGCCGGCAACTCCGCGAACGTCGCCGTGCCGCCCGATATCGGCGTGCCGGTGGCCTGCGCACTACCACTGCTATTGCTACTGCTGGTGCTGCTGCTGCACGCCGCCAGCGCCGTCACGCACGCCGCCGCGACCACCAGGCCACCGAAGCTCTTAATCCGCAATCTCATCGGCCCGTCCTCCTCGCGCTGTCCGCGACGTGGTTATGTGCTGAGGTCATCAGCCTGTCGCCCTTCTCCGGTTCCGCGGTCATCCGCTCCTCGCCGTCTCGGGGCCCGGGTCGCGGTGCCCCCTCGATTACGGTCCGTATCCTGGGTCTCTCGCCGTTGGCGCATGATGAGCTAGCCGGTAAGCCACCGGTGTCAGCGGAAGCGTAGGCACCGTACGGCATCAATCCCTACGAGAAAACGTCACAACTTGTCATCAATCCGCGTCGACGCAACCGTAACGCGGTGATGCCGTGGCGGCGCAGGGGGCCGGCCGGTCAGGTGATGCCGTGGCGGCGCAGGATATCCTCGACGTCCCCGAGGTCGTCGTCATCGCCGGCCGCGTTCTTGCCCTTCCGGGCCTTGACCGCGGTCCTGGCCGACTCCGTGGTGGCGACCGGGGCCGTCCGGGGAGCGATCTCCCGCCCGGCGGCCGCGTCGGCCCTGGCCCCGACGGCCTGCTGGTCCTGGCCCCGCTTTCCCCGGCGTCGGCGCAGCGGGCCGGACACCACGAACAACAGGGCGGCTACCCCGGCGACCGCGATGCCGGACCAGACCTCGGTCGAGAACACGAAGCCCTTCGCGAAATCCGCGATGGCGACCCCGATTTTCCAGAACATCTTGATCGAGCCGGTCAGGTACGCGGCGAGCGGCAGCAGCGACCAGGCCGCCCCGCGCAGGCCCGACCCGAGGCCGCGGCGCCGCATGACGAGGTAACTCAGCACCAGGCCGAGCGCGGTCAGGCCCGCGCACAGCGGCAGCGACACGATCTGGTTGTAGGTGGACATGCGCACCTCCCCGCGGTTCTAGGAGCAGTCTAGGTCGTGATCGGCGCGGAATCCCTGGGGCTAGCCCCCCGGGTTGACCCGGAGGCCAGATTCTGCGATCCCGGCCCCGTCTGCGGTCAGGTCGAGCAGGGAACGTACCACGGTGCGGCCGGCGGCGGCCGGGATGGGTACCAGCGACGGCACCGCGAACACCCGGCAGCCCGCCGCCTCCGCCGACGCGACGCCGTTAGGTGAATCCTCCAGGGCGAAGCAGTCCCCGGGATCCACGCCGACCAGCTTGGCCGCGAGCAGGTACGGCTCGGGGTCGGGCTTGGTGGCGGTCACGTCCTCGGCGCACACCAGCACGTCGAACCGCATTCCCGTGCTGGCCAGCACGGCGTCCATAAAGCCGCGCTCCGACGAGGTCACCAGTGCGTTCGGCAGGCCGGCCCGCCTGACGGCGGCGAGCAGTTCACGCGCGCCGGGCTGGACCGGCATGCCGTCGCGGCGGACGCGCTCGGTGATGTCGGACATGAGCCACTCGGCGACCAGTTCCGGCGGCTGGGGCCGGGTCGCCTTCGATAGCAGGTACCGCAGCGAGCGCTCCAAGCTGCCGCCGAGCAGCTGCGCCTGGTCGGCCTCGCTCCAGTCCGCACCGAGCCTGGCCATGATGGCCGTCTCGGCCTCGAGCCAGATCGGCTCGGAGTCGATCAGCAGCCCGTCCATGTCGAACAGGACCGCGGCGTGAGCTCCCATGGTTCAGACGCTGAAGTACTTCGCTTCGCGATGGTGCAGGACGATCGCGTCGGTGGATTGCTCGGGATGCAGCTGCATCTCCTCGGAGAGCTCGACGCCGATCCGGGACGGCTCGAGCAGACGCACCACCTTGGCCCGGTCGGCCAGGTCCGGGCAGGCCGGGTAGCCGAAGGAGTACCGCGCGCCCCGGTAGTCGACCCGGAAGAAGCCATCCAGATTGTCCGGATCCGAGCCGTCGATGCCGAGCTCACGCCGGATCCGGGTGTGCCAGTACTCGGCCAGCGCCTCGGTGAGCTGGACGGACAGGCCGTGCAGTTCCAGGTACTCGCGGTAGGCGTTCTTGGCGAACAGCTCGGCCGTGGCCTCGGATATCCGCGAACCCATCGTGGCGAGCTGGAACGCCACCACGTCGGTCTCGACCCGATCACCCCCATTACCCGACTGCGCAGGCTTGAAGAAGTCGGCCAGGCACAGCCGCCGGTCGCGCCGCTGCCGGGGGAAAGTGAACCGCTCCAGCTCGGTGGTGCCATCCTCGCCGAGCACGATCAGGTCGTTTCCCGAGCTGACGCACCGGAAGTAGCCGTAGACCACCGCCGCCTCGAGCAGTCCCTCGGTCTGCGCCCGCTCCAGCCACATACGCAGCCGAGGCCGGCCCTCGGTCTCGACCAGTTCCTCGTAGCTCGCCCCACCTCGCCCTCGCGTCGGCTTGAGCCCCCACTGCCCCATGAACAGCGCCCGCTCGTCCAGGTAGGCGGCGTACTCGGCTAGCGGAATGCCCTTGATCACTTCGGTGCCGAGGAACGGCGGGTCCGGTACCGGACCATCGGTCGATACGTCCGAACGGGCCATGGTGGCCTGATCCGGGACATCGGTCGCGCTAGCCACGGAGGCGACGGCCCGGACCCGCCGGGTCCGCAGCTCGGGCAGCTTGGCCCCGGGGTCGCCGCGCTTGACCGCCATCGCGGCATCCATCAGGCGCAGTCCCTCGAACGCGTCCCGGGCGTACCTGACCTCGCCGTCGAACACCGCGGCCAGGTCCTGCTCAACATAGGCACGAGTCAGCGCGGCGCCGCCCAGCAGCACCGGCCAGCGCTCGGCCAGGCCGCGCGAGTTCAGCTCGGCGAGGTTATCCCGCATCACCACGGTCGACTTGACCAGCAGGCCCGACATCCCGATGACATCCGCATCGTTCTCCTCGGCCGCCGCCACGATGGACGAGATGGGCTGCTTGATACCGATGTTCACGACGTCGTAGCCGTTGTTGGACAAGATGATGTCGACCAGGTTCTTGCCGATGTCGTGCACGTCGCCCTTGACCGTGGCGAGCACGATCTTGCCCTTGCCCGCCTCGTCCGTACGGACCATATGCGGCTCGAGGTAGCCGACCGAGATCTTCATCACCTCCGCGGAGGTCAGCACGAACGGCAGCTGCATCTGCCCGGAGCCGAACAGCTCACCGACTGTCTTCATGCCGTCCAGCAGCACGTCGTTGATGATCTCCAGGGCGGGCCGCTCGGCTAGGGCGGTCTCCAGGTCGGCCTCGAGACCGACCCGCTCTCCGTCGATGATCCGTCGCTTAAGCCGGTCCCACAGCGGCAGCCCGGCCAGCTCCGCGGCCCGGCTGGCCTTCAGGTCGGCCGCGTCCACGCCCTCGAACAGGTCCAGCAGCGTGGCCAGCGGGTCGTAGCCCTCACGTCGCCGGTCGTACACCAGGTCCAGTGCCACCTGACGCTGCTCATCGGGGATCCGGGCGATGGGCATGATCCGCGCCGCGTGCACGATCGCCGAGTCGAGTCCGGCCCGCACGCATTCGGCCAGGAAGACCGAGTTCAGCACCGCACGGGCGACGGGCTTGAGGCCGAACGACACGTTCGAGACGCCCAGCGTGGTCTGCACGGTCGGGTGGCGGCGCTTGAGCTCGGCGATCGCCTCGATGGTCTCGATCGCGTCGCGGCGGGTCTCCTCCTGGCCGGTGGCGATGGGGAACGTCAGGCAGTCGACGATGATGTCCTCGACGCGCATCCCCCAGTTCCCGGTCAGGTCGGCGATCAGCCGCTCGGCGACCGCCACCTTCCACTCCGCGGTTCGCGCCTGGCCCTGCTCGTCGATGGTGAGCGCGATGACCGCGGCGCCGTGCTCGCGGAGCATCGGCATGACCCGGGCGATCCGGGAGTCGGGCCCGTCGCCGTCCTCATAGTTGACCGAGTTGATGACGGCCCGGCCGCCGATCAGCTCAAGGCCGGCCTCGATCACCGGGGGCTCGGTCGAGTCGAGCACCAGCGGCAGCGTGGCGGCGGTGGCGAGCCTGCCCACCACCTCCTTCATGTCGGCGACGCCGTCCCGGCCCACGTAGTCGATACACACGTCGAGCAGATGGGCGCCGTCCCTGGTCTGGGCCCGCGCGATCTGGACGCAATCTTCGAACTTGCCCTCCAGCATCGCGTCGCGGAAGGCCTTGGACCCGTTGGCGTTGGTCCGCTCGCCGATGGCCAGGAACGCGGTGTCCTGGCGGAACGGCACGTGCGCGTACAGGGAGGCCACTCCCGGCTCGGGACGCGGCCGACGCGCGGCGACCGGCCGTCCGCCCACCCGGTCGGCCAGCGCCGCGATGTGCTCGGGTGTGGTGCCGCAGCAGCCGCCCACCAGCGACAGGCCGAACTCCCTGGTGAACCGCTCATGAGCGTCCGCCAGCTGCGCCGGGGTCAGCGGGTAACTCGCGCCGTCGGGGGTAAGCATGGGCAGGCCGGCGTTCGGCTCGCAGGAGATCGGGATCCGGGAGTGGCCGGCCAGGTAACGCAGGTGCTCGCTCATCTCGCCCGGGCCGGTCGCGCAGTTCAACCCGATCATGTCGATGCCGAGCGGCTCCAGGGCGGTCAACGCCGCGGCGATCTCGCTGCCGAGCAGCATCGCGCCGGTCGTTTCGATCGTGACCTGGGCGATGATGAGCGAGTCCGGGGCCAGCTGAGCCGCCGCCCGCTTGCACCCGATGATGGCCGCCTTGGCCTGGAGCAGGTCCTGGCAGGTCTCGACGATCAACGCGTCGGCGCCGCCCCGCAGCAGCCCTTCCGCGTTGGCCTGGTACGCGTCGCGTAGCTCGCGGAACGTGATATGCCCGAGCGTGGGCAGCTTCGTGCCCGGGCCCATCGAGCCGAGCACCCAGCGCGGGCGATCCGGCGTGGCCCAGCGGTCGGCCGCGGCGCGGGCCAGTTGGGCGGAGGCCAGCGAGAGTTCCCCGATGCGGTCGCCGATCCCGTACTCGCCGAGGTTGGACAGATTGGCCCCGAACGAATTGGTGGTGACGCAGTCCGCGCCGGCCTCCAGGTAGGCCTCGTGGACCCCGGTCACGATGTCGGGCCGGGTTACGTTCAGTATCTCGTTACAGCCTTCATAATCGGCGAAATCGTCGAGAGAGGCATCGCTGGCCTGGAGCATGGTGCCCATTGCGCCGTCAGCTACCACCACTCGCTCGGCCAATGCGGCCCGTAGCGTGCTCATCAGCCCCCCCAATGCAGGCAATTACCGCCAGGACTCCCTAGGCTACGTTGCCTCGCAGGTACCCGCCAGACGTCACCCAACGAGTAGAGCCGACCACGTAGGCTTGGGGGGAACAGTCTAGGCGGTGATGTGGGAGGTGGAGGGTCATCGAGTTCAACGACGTCGGCGAACTCACCTCTCCGGTCGCCATCGCCGGGTTCGAGGGCTGGAATGACGCGGGCGAGGCGGCCAGCGGAGTGGTCAACCACCTCGGCATCGCCTGGCAGGCGACCCCGATCGGCGCCATCGATCCTGAGGATTTCTACGACTTCCAGGTCAACCGGCCGGTGGTCGAGATCGAGGATGGCCACACCAAGCGCCTGATCTGGCCGACGACCAGGATCTCCCTCGCGCGGGCTCAGCCCCGGGACCCCGCTGACGCGTCGGCACCGCCCACCGGCCTATCCCGGGACGTGATCCTGGTGCACGGCATCGAGCCGAACATGCGCTGGCGGGCGTTCAGCGAGGAACTCGTACACAGCCTGGAAAGCCTGGGCGTCGAGCTGGTTATCCTGCTCGGCGCGCTGCTGGCCGACGCGCCGCATACCCGCCCGGTGCCGGTATCGGTCGGGTCCTCCAACGCGAACCTGGCCAGCGAGGTCGCGGGCGGCGGGGTCAGCCGGGTGGACTACAAGGGCCCGACCGGGATCCTCGGGGTGCTCCAGCACACCTGCACCGGCGCCAGCTTGCCCACGGTCTCGCTGTGGGCGCAGGTGCCGCACTACGTGGCGCAGCCTCCCAGCCCGAAGGCCACCCTCGCGCTGCTCCGCGGCGTGGAGGACATCCTGGACGCGCCGCTGCCGCTGGCCGACCTGCCCGAGGAGGCCCGCGCCTGGGAGCGGGGCGTGGACGAGCTCGCCCAGCAGGACTCCGAGGTGGCCGACTACGTCCGGACGCTCGAAGAGGCCAAGGACGCGATGGACCTGCCCGAGGCGAGCGGCGACGCCATCGCCCGCGAGTTCGAGCGCTACTTCAGGCGGCACGGCGGCGCCGGAGAGTCAACGGGCCCGGGCGGTATCTGAGCCGCCACCGCTCTGGGCGGCTGGATCCCGGGACCCTAGATCGGGGGCCAGGGGACAGCGGGCCAGTCAGTCGGCGGATAGGGGTGGACCCGGTGCTTGAGCAGGGTCTCGACCCTGATCCTGGTGGCGTCGATCTCGCTCTCGGTCAGCAGTCCGGATAGCTCGGCGGCCAGGGTGCCCGCGGTGAGTTCGGAGTTCAGGCGGCGCAGCGCCTCCACTGAGCGCCGGGGCAGGCTCTTGCCCCGCCACTGCCACAGGACGGTGCGCAGCTTGTAGTCCTCAGCGAAGCAGACCCCGTGGTCACAGCCGAACAGGTGCCCGTCGACCACGGGCAGCAGGTGACCAATCTTGCGGTCGGCGTTGTTCACTACCGCGTCGAATACGGCCATGTTGCGCAGGCCGGCATGATCGGTGCGGCGGGACAGGGAGATCAGGTCCACGCCGGTGTCGTGGTCGATCCACAGCTGGCACATGCCGGGCCCGAACGGCCCGTCTCGCATGACCGTCGGCGGGACCACATCCCAGCCGGCCGCGTGGGAGACGGCGTAGGCCGCCACCTCCCGGCCGGCCAGCGTGCCCGAGGGGAAGTCCCACAGCGGCCGCTCGCCCGCGATCGGCTTGTAGACGCAAGCGACGGTGGCCTGCGGGGTCCGGGCGTTCTTGGAATTCCTGGCGTTCTTTGTGTCCTTGGCGCCCTTGGCGTTCTTGGCGCCCTTGGCCGGCCGAGGATCCGGCCTGCCGGTCTTGATCGTGCAGTACAGGGTGGCATTGGACGCGTCTACCAGCCGCCCCTGGACCTCCAGCGTGCCGCGGGTGAGCAGGTCAAGCGTGGCCTGCTCGGCGCCATCAGTTTCCGGGCCGTCGGTTGCCGGGCCGGCGCTGTTCGGGTCAAACATGGCTGACGCGGTGACCGTTCTGCCGCGGGCAGACATGCCCGTCGGTATCCAGCGGCAGGCCGCACAGCGGGCACGGCGGGCGGCCCGCGGCGACGATCTTAGCGGCGCGCTGGGCGAAGGCGCGCGCGGCCCGCGGCGTGATGCGCACTCGCAACACCCCCGGGCCATCGGCGGGGAGGTCGTCGGCCAGCGGCTCCACCGGCTCGTCCGATTCTTCCTGCGCCTCGATGACGACCATGCCACCGTCGCCGTCCCAGGCCAGGGCGATAGCGCCGACGCGGAAGTCCTCCAGCAGCGGCAGGTCGAGCGGCGCGTCATCCTCCAGCCCGGTGGGTGCGGCAGCCGGCACCTCGGGCGACCCGCTGGTACGCCTGAGCACTTCGTCCAAGAGCTCATCGATACGCTCGGCCAGCAGGCTGACCTGGAACTTCTCCAGGACCACGCTGGTCACCCGACCGCTCGCGGTCGCCTGCAGGTAGAAGATCCGTTCTCCAGGCTGCCCCACCGCGCCGGCCACGAACCTGTCCGGCGGGTCATAGAAATAGACCGGCATAAGTTCTATCCTCGCGTGTCCGCCAACGGTTGACGACTATCGGGGTCTGAGAAAGTCGGGGCGGTCGAAGGTGCGGCGTTCGCCTGGCCGTTCATGTGGCCGGCTCCGCCGGAACCGCCCCCGACCGCCGCGTCACTGGCCGCGGCGCCGTCCGTCCCGGGACCGTGGCCCCGGACGTGTGGCATGAGGTCATCGACTCCACCCCCTCTGTCGTTCATCCGGACCAGGAACGGCCGCAGCGGCGTATACCTGATCACGGTCAGTGAGCACGGATCGGCCTGAATCCGCTGGCACTGATCGAGGTGCAGTCCCAGGCTATCGGCCACGATGGCCTTGATGACATCGCCGTGGGAGCAAATCAGGTAGGTGGCGTCCGGGCCGAGCTTGGCGTTCCAGTCCCGGACCGCGGCCACGGCCCGGTGCTGCATGTCCGGCATGGATTCCCCGTCGGGACCGGGGAACGTCACCGCGCTGGGGTGCGCCTGCACCACGCGCCAGAGCTTTTCGGTCGCCAGCTTCTTCAGCGGCTGGCCGGTCCAGTCCCCGTAGCGGCACTCCCCCACCCGGTCATCGGTGAGCACCTGCTGACCGTCCCGGCCCGCGGCGATCGCCCCCGCGGTCTGCGCACAGCGTTCCAGCGGGCTGCTGATGATGGCGTCCAGGCGGAGCGGGGCGAGCCGGGCCGCCAGCGCGTCCGCCTGAGCCCGCCCGCGATCATCGAGCGGGATGCCGGGCGTCCAGCCGGTCAGCACATGACCGGTCGTCGCGGTGAGCCCATGTCGCACCAGCAGAACCGTCGTCACGGTGTTGACTCTACCGGGGGGACACCCCCCGGACTCCCCGCCACGGGGGGCTACCCGCCCCCCGTACCCCCCGGCCCCCCTGGGCCCCCTCAAGGGGGGAAGCCTGTTCCTGCTGGGGTCCTGCGCTTACTTGGGATCTGCAGGGTTCTCCGGGCCCTGGGGACCCTGGATGACGAACATCGCGGACCCGAACTGTAGGACGTCGCCGGGGCGGACCGGGACTGGCTCGCGGACTAGCCAGCCGTTCACCCTGGTGCCGTTGTGGGAGCCCAGGTCGCTGAGCAGCCAGCCGTCGTCGCCGCGGTCCAGCTGAGCATGACATCGCGATACCGACAGGTCCGCGATGCGCAGATCACAGTCCTGGGTCCGTCCGATGGTGAAGCTCGTCCCGCTGCCCGGCGGGAAGACCATCGGCGCTGGCCGGCCACCCTCACCCGGTCCGCCGGGCTCGCCGTGAACGCCCGTCCAGCGGGCGGGCGGCGGGGGCCATCCCGCGGCATCCGCCGGGCCGGGTACCGCCCACATGCCCGGCGGGGCTTGCGATGCCGGGCGCCAGTCCGCGCCCGCGCTGTCCGGGTTCGGGTCCCGGCGGCGGAAGGCGGCCCGGACCCGGTCCAGCAGCTTGGGCCGCCGGGGCGGCAGGTCGGTGAACAGCCCGACCAGCTGACCGCGGTGCCGCGCGCCAAGCGCGCTGTGCATGCGGAACATGAACGTCTCGTGGGACAGCCGACCCTCGACGAACTCCTGGCGGAGCGCGCTGATGGCGAGATCACGCTCCGCGTCGGAGGCGCGCAGATATCCGGGCGTTGCGGGCGTGTCCGCGGCCGACCCTCCCATGAATGGAGTATCGACATCATCCGCGCCCGGGGCAAGGGAAAGCCGCGGATATGTGCGCCGTGGCCCGAGGTTTACGGGGCCGGAACCCGCCCGGCGCCGAGCCTCAGGCCGTGGTCATGGCGGGCGTGCTCACGTCCGAACCATCCGGGGTCTGCAGCGGGAAGTGGCAGGCGGCCACGTGCCCCGGGCCGAACGAGCGAAGCTGGGGCTCCTCAGCGGCACAGATCTCCTGCGCGTACGGGCACCTGGTGCGGAACCTGCACCCCGACGGCGGGTTCACCGGGCTGGGCAGCTCGCCGCGGATGGCCACGTCCTTCTTGGCCCGCTCCAGCGCCGGCTTGGGCACCGGGATGGTGGCGATCAGGCCGGCCGTGTACGGATGCGCGGCCCGCTCGTAGATATCCTGCGCGGAGCCGAGCTCGACCAGCTTGCCCAGGTACATGACGCCGATCCGCTCGGCCATGTACTTGACCACCGCCAGGTCGTGCGAGATCACCACGTAGGTCAGTCCGTGCGAGGCCTGCAGCCGCTTCATCAGGTTCAGCACCTGCGCCCGGATCGACACGTCGAGCGCGCTCACCGGCTCGTCGGCCACGATCAGCCTGGGGTTCAGGGTCAGCGCCCGGGCCAGCCCGATGCGCTGCCGCTGGCCGCCGGAAAACTCGTGCGGGTAGCGCTCCACCGCGTTCCGCGGCAGCCCGACCTCGCCGAGCAGCTCGAAGACCCGGTCCTGCTGTGCCCGCCTGCTGCCCAGGTGCTGCACCGCGAGCGGCTCGGAGATGATCGCGCCCACCCGCATCCTCGGGTCGAGCGAAGACTGCGGGTCCTGGAACATGAGCTGCAGATCGCGGCGCTTACGCCGGAGCTCGCCGCCGTGCAGGCTGGACACGTCCATGTCGCCCAGGGTTATCGTGCCGGAATTGGGCTTCTCCAGCGCCACGATCAGCTTGCCGATCGTGGTCTTACCGCAGCCGGACTCCCCGACCAGCCCGAAGGTGGTCCCGGCCGGCACCGAGAAGGTCACGTCGGACACGGCGTGGACGCTGCCCACCTTGCGCTGCATCACGCCCGAGGTGATGGGGAATTCCTTCACCAAGTTGGTGATCTGGAGCAGCGGAGCGACACCGTCCGCGGTCTCCACGGCCACCTCGACCGTGCGCGCACTCACCTGGAGGCGGCCATCGGCCGTCACCTCGAGCCCGGCCGCCACCACGATGGCCCGGGCTTCCCGGGCTTCCCGGGCTTCCTGAGCCGCCGCGGCCGCCGGGGCGGCGTCCCCGTCGGCCGTCGCAGCGTCCGGCAGCGGGGCGTCGGCAACCAGCTCGGGCGTGTACCCAGCCTTGTCGGGGCGCAGAGAAGCCTCGGCCACGCTCTGGGCGTCCGATGAAACCAAGCCCGTGCTCACGACGTCCGGCCCGTCCTCGCCGATTACCGCCAGGGCCAGCGGACCGTCGACCGGGTGCCAGCAGGAGTACCGGTGCTCGTACGTCTTACCGGACAGGGACGGTTCCTCGGCCCGGCACTTGTCCGTGGCCCGGCTGCACCTGGCCGCGAACCGGCAGCCCGCCGGCGGGTGCGCCAGGTCCGGCGGCAGGCCGGGGATGGCGTGCAGCGCCTTGTTGGNNACCCGGTCGGCGTGCCCCGCGATCACGCCCATGTCGTGCGTGATCAGCAGCATCGCCATGCCCAGCCGCTCCTTCAGGTCCCTGAGCAGGGCGAGGATCTGCGCCTGAATGGTGACGTCGAGCGCGGTGGTCGGCTCGTCAGCGATGAGCAGTTTGGGCTCGTTGGCCAGCGCCATGGCGATCATCACGCGCTGCCGCAGGCCACCGGACAGCTGGTGCGGGTAGTCGCTGAGCCGCTCCTTCGGCCGGGGCAGCCCGACCAGGTTCAGCACCTCGACGGCCCGCTCGAGCGCCTCGGCCTTGCTCGCGCCGCGGTGCAGCCGGACCGGCTCGGCCACCTGATAGCCGATGGTCTTGGTCGGGTCGAGCGAGCTGAGCGGATCCTGGAAGATCATCGCGATCTCGTTGCCCCGGACCTGCCGTAGCTGTTCCTGCTTCAGGCCGACGAGTTCACGGCCTTCGAGCTTGATCGAGCCACCGACGATCGACCCGCCAGGCGGCAGCAGCCCCATGATGGACAGTCCGGTCATGGACTTGCCGCAGCCGGATTCGCCGACAACGCCGAGCGTCTCTCCGGCGTCGATCCTCATGTCGATGTTGCCGACCGCTTGGACCACCGAACTGGTCAGCTTGATGTGCGTCGACAGGTTCTCGATTTCAAGAACGGGGGCCATGTGGCCGTTACCTCTCGGTCGTGACGACTGGTCGGGCGCGGGACCCGGCGGGCGTGGCGGCTAGCGGCGTCTCAACCGGACGTCCATCGAGTCGCGGAGCGCGTCGCCGATAAAGTTCAGTGCCATCACGGTGAGCACAATGCAGGTCAGGACCGGCCAGATCAGCCACCAGTAGCCGTCCGTCAGGTACCCGGTACCGGAAGAGAGCATGTCGCCCCAGTCGATGTTGGGGTAGTGGAGCCCGAAGCCGAGGAAACCCACGTAGGCGACGGCCAGGATCGCGTCGGCGACCTGGAACGTCACGTTGACGATCATCACGCCGAGCGCGTTCGGGAGCAGGTGCCTGCGGATCAGCCGCCAGTTGCCGGACCCCGCCGTCCGGGCGGCCAGGACAAAGTCCCGTTCCCTGATGGTCAGCACCTCGCCTCGGATCAGCCGGGCCGGAACCTGCCAGGAGAACCCGCCGATGACCAGCGACAGCGAGAGCACCGACGCGCCGTACTTTTCCGCGAGGATGAGCACCACGAACAGGAACGGCACGGACAGGAACACGTCGGTGACGCGCATCAGTGCGGTGTCCACGATCCCGCCGATGAGCCCCGCGACCGCGCCGATCAGCGCGCCGATGGTGATGGCCACGAAGGCGGCGAAGAAGCCGATCTCGAGCGCGGCCTGGCCGCCCGTCATGAGCTGGCCGAGGATGTCGATGCCGTTAACGTCCGTGCCGAGCGGGTGACCGGCACCGGGCGGGTCGTGAGCGCTGATGAGGTTGGCCTGCAGAGTGTTCCCGTGGTAGAAGAACGGCCCGAGGAAACAGAAGATCACGAAGAACACCAGGATGCCGACGCCGACCACGGCCAGCCGGTTGCTCGAGAACTCGCGCAACGCGAGCCGCCACCCGCTTCGGACCGCGCCGACGTCGCCGCCCTCAGGGGCCCGCGTCACGTCGAGCGGCGGGAGCGACGCGTGTCCAGTTGCCACCATTGCCTCCTTGCCGCCGGCCGGTCAGGCCAGCCGGATGCGCGGATCCGCGACGGTCAGCGCGATATCCGCGACGAGATTGCCCACGACCACGAAGACCGCGCCGACGAGCGTGTACGCCAGCAGCACCGGGTAGTCGGCCTTGCCCAGGCTTTCGAAGAACAGCAGGCCCAGGCCCTGGAAGTTGAACAGGTACTCGGTAATCAGGTTCCCGGCCAGCAGCGCGGGGAGGGACAGCCCGATCAGCGTGATCATCGGCAGGGAGGCATTGCGCACCATGTGCCGCATCAGCACCAGGCGCTCCGGCAGGCCCTTGGCCCGGGCCACCTTGATGTAGTCCTGGGCCAGTACGTCGATCGACGAGGACCGCATGTACCGGGAGAACAGGGCCACGCTGATCAGGGTCAGGGTCAGGATGGGCAGGAGCATGCCCCGCCAGTCCCCGATCACGGTCCAGATCGAAGTGGACTGGCTGGCCTCGAAGCTGAGCAGCGGGAAGGATAGCGCGAAGACCTGGATAAGGATGAGCCCGAGGGCGAACACCGGCATCGAGTACAGGATGAACGCGAGGCTGGTGAGCGCGCTGTCACCGAGTGAGTTCCGCTTCGCGGCCTGGAAGATGCCCAGCGGCAAGGCGATGATCACGGCCAACACCAGGCCCATGCCGGAGAGATAGGCGCTGCGGGCCACCCGCTCGGCGAACAGGGAGGCCACGGTCTGGTTGTCGGAGTAGGAGTAGCCGAGGTTGCCGTGCAGGATGCCGTTCATGTAGCTCAAGTACTGCTCGACCACCGGGCGGGAGAACCCGTGCGAGGCGTTCCACGCGGCGATCTGCGCGTTGTTGGCCCGGAGGCCAAGAACGTCCCTGGCCGGCGACGGGAAGATCGCGTGCAGCAGGAGGTAGATGAAGATGGAGATGCCGATCAGGACGATGATTGACGTCCCGAGCCGGCGCAGGAGGTAGGCGGTCACCGGTAGAGACCCTCCTTCCAGGCTGGCAGCCTGTCTCCCGGTTTACCACCGGGAGACAGGCCAGTCCAGCGGGTGTTATGTCGTGCAGGTCCGTTACTTGGTCAAGTACCAGAACTGCGGCGTGTCGTCATACTGGGTCAGATTCTCAAACGCCGTCGGGGTAGTCGACGAGATGTTCGTCTTCCAGGCCCACGGGTAGTCCAGCACCGGCTGCCACAACACCGGAACCTGCGTCGTGAAGAACGACGCCTCGGCGCTGACCGCGGCCGGGTTGCTACCGGTGACCGAGGCAGTGATCAGGGAGTCGCCCATCGCGCTGCTGTAGTCGCCGATCTGCCCGGACCCGCCGGTGTTCAAGAACCCGAACTGGGTCGGATAGGTGGAATCGGTCTCTCCGCCGAAGTCCTCCATGGCCCACTTGTTCTCATCGGCCGTCGAGGCCGAGTCGTTGTAGTTCGAGATCATGAAGTTGAAGTTGCTGCCCGTCAGGGCGATCTCGATACCGGCCGCCTTGGCGTCCGAGGCCAGGTCCTCAACCTGCTGCGGGATCGGCGTGCTGGTGTTGTAGACCAGGTTGAACGCCAGCTTGGTGCCGGCCGGGATACCCGCCCCGCACTCACCCGAACCCGTGCCGGGCTTCGCGCAGGTGTCGGTGCCGTTCGCCGTCACGGTCCACCCGTTCGCCTTCAGCAAGTTCATCGCGTCAGACACGCTGAACGGGTACGGGTTGGTCGCCGCGTTGGACGGCAGGAACGGGCTCTTCGGGTAAGCCGGAATCGGCCCGTACGCCGGGTCCCCGTCACCGTCGAAGTAGGCCTTGATCTGCCCGGCCTGGTCCTC
>PLIQ01000433.1:0-1233 GCA_003140115.1 Actinomycetota bacterium
CTGCCGTTCCTGCCCGCCGACGCCGTGATCGAGGTACCCGCCGTCATCGGTAGCGGCGGTGCCGTCCCGGTGCCGGTCGAGCCGGTCGAGCCGCTGCTGCGCGGGCTGATCGCGCACACCTACGCGTACGAGGAACTCGCGCTCGAGGCCGCGATCCACGGCGGGCGCCAGCGGGTCTACGACGCACTGCTCGCCCACCCGCTCGTTGGTCAGGCCGACCACGCGGAGTGCCTGACCGACCGCCTGCTCGCGGAAAACGCCCAATACCTTCCATGGGCATCGGGAGAAAGCAGATGAGAAACCGCCTGCTTGCGATCACCCTTGCGGCCGCGGCGGCAGTAGCAGCCGCAACAATAGCCACGCCCTCCTCGGCAATTGCGGTGACCCGCGATCGTTCGTCAGTTTCGGTCGCTATGGCGGCCAAAACTGACGAACGTTCCGCAGAGGTCCGGATTAACCAGGTGGGGTACACCTCGTCGAGTTCCAAGGTGGCTTTCGCGATGCTGGCCCGGCCGGTGAGCCGGGTGAGCTTCGAGGTCACCACGCCCTACGGCGTCGCCTACCGAGGCACGTCCACCGACGACCTGGGCTCGTGGAACTCCGGCTACCAGGCCGTCTACCAGCTCAGCTTCACCGGCGTGCGCACCCCAGGGCAGTATCAGGTCAAGCTGGTCTCCCCCGCCGCCGCGGTCTCCCCCACGTTCACCATCGGGGACGGATCGCAGCTGTACCGCCAGCTGGTGGACAACGCCGTGCAGTACTTCACCTCCGAGCGCGACGGCCCGGACGTCGACTCCGCCGTACTTGGCCGCCAGCCCGCCAACCTGACCGACGAGAACGCCTACGTCTACGCGGACCCGGCCTACGACAGCAATGACAACCTGCTCGGTACGCTGAAGAAGATCGGCGGGCCGGTCGACGTCGCGGGCGGCTGGTTCGACGCCGGCGGCGGTTACGAGAAGTTCGCCTACACGGCCAGCTACGCCGACGCGCTGATGCTGATCGCGGCCCGCGCCCTATCTAATAAGCGGGGCCCCGGCTCCTACCCGGCCCTGCAGCCGGAGGCCGCCTTCGGGCTGCAGTGGATCACCAAGCTGTGGAATCCGGTGCTCAAGGTGCTGTACGCCCAGGTTGGGATCGGCAACGGCAACGCGAGCAACACGATCCAGGGCGACTACAACTTCTGGTTCCTGCCCCAGGCCGAGGACCAGCTGAACGTCAGCCCGGGCGGCA
>PLIQ01000433.1:1244-6727 GCA_003140115.1 Actinomycetota bacterium
ACCGACGTCGGGCAGATCGTCACGGCCTTCCCCCACGACTACTACCCGGGCACCGAGTGGAAGAGCGACATGGCATGGGGCGCCGCCGAGATCGCCCTGGCCGACGAGGCCACCAGGGCCCCGGCCCCGCGGCTAAGCGCGGACCTGGCCACCGCGGCCCGGTGGGCCCGGGCCTACATCGCCCAGGGGCACCCGGCCGACGGCGATACGTTCAACCTCTACGACAACGGGGCGGTCGCCGAGGCCGAGCTGCTGCAGGCCATGCAGCAAGCCGGAACCGACCCCATCGCGCCCGGCGCGCTGCTGAGCGACATGGCCGCCCAGCTGCGAACCGGCGAGGACTGGGCCAAGGGTGACCCGTTCGCGCTCGGTACCCAGCTGGGTCCGCAGGACGCCTCGCCGCACGCGTTCGGCCTGTTCATCACCGACGCCCTGTATCAGAAGTACGGTGGTTCGGCCGCGTTTGAGTCCTTTGCCCAGCAGCAGCTGAACTTCGCGCTGGGCGCCAACGCCTGGGGCAGCTCGTTCGTGGTCGGGGCGGGCACGGTGTTCCCGCACTGCATGCAGAGCGAGGTCGCCAACCTGGCCGGCTCGCTGACCGGGAGCGGCGACCTCCAGCTGGGCGCGACCACCGACGGCCCGAGCAGCATCGCCAACTTCACCGGCCTGGGCACGGTTTCGGGGATGCGGGCGTGCAGCGCGGGCCAGTTCGCGCCGTTCAACAATGCGACCGCCGGCTACGAGGACAACGTGGTCTCCTGGCCCTCGGTGGAACCCGCCGACGACTACACCGCCGCGTCCCTGTTCGCGTTCGCCCTGGCCGGGAATCAGGGTTCCGGTCTTGGCTGACGATCGGCTGCTGGCACCGTCGCAGGCCGCGGAGCTCACGCCTGCCGTGCTGGCCATTGACGGGGGCAACAGCAAGACCGACGTGGCCCTGGTGGCCGACGACGGCACGCTGCTCGCGTCCGCCCGCGGGCCCGGTATCAACGCCCATGACGTCGGCGTCGACCCGACCGTGCTGATCCTCGATGCGGTGGTCAAGCAGGCCGCGGCCCAGCTGAGCGGACGCTACCGGACCGACGGGACGGGATGGGTCGCGATGCACACGGTGGCCTGCCTGGCCAATGCCGACCTGCCCGAAGAAGAGGCCGAACACGCCGCGGCGGTGCAGGCCCAGGGCTGGAGCCCGACCGCGACCGTGGTCAACGACACCTTTGCCATCCTGCGGTCAGGTCTGGCCGATCGAGCCGAAGGGCCGCAGGCGCACTGGGGCGTGGCCGTGGTGTGCGGCGCGGGCATCAACGCCGTCGGCGTGGCACCCGACGGCCGGGTGACCAGGTACCTGGCCCTGGGCATGATCTCAGGCGACTGGGGTGGCGGCTATGGCCTCGGCCTGGAGGTCCTCTGGCACGCGATCCGCGCCGAGGACGGCCGGGGTCCCGGCACGACGCTCGCCGGGCGCCTGACCAGCCACTTCGGGGTGGAACGGGTCGAGGAGATCACGCTCGGCATCCACCAGGGAAAGATCGACGACTACGCGCTGGTCGGCCTCGCGCCGCTGCTGCTGCAGGCCGCGGACGAGGGCGACCCGGTCGCGCGGGCCGTGGTGAACCGCCTGGCCGATGAAATCTCCGTGATGGCCATCACCGCGATGCGGCGCCTCGACCTCACCGGCCAGGCCACCCCGGTTGTTCTCGGCGGCGGCGTCATCACGGCGCGGAACCCGCTGCTGATGGACAGCATCACCAAACAGCTCGCCGAGGCCGCTCCCCGCGCGCAGGTCCGCGTGATCGACGTGCCGCCGGTGGTGGGCGCCGCCCTGCTCGGCCTGGACCACGTGCACGCGCCGCCCGCGGCCGAAGCCCGGCTGCGCGCCGCGTACGACGGCTCGCCGTCCTGATCCGCGATCAGGCCACGGACCGGGCTGATCAGCCCGGCCAGTAGGAGCAGCGGACGCCGGTGTGCACGGTCTGCCGCAGGTGCTCGCCGAGGATCGGGTCTGTCTCGGTGATCCGGGCCAGGGCCCGGCGGATGGCCTTGCCGACCGCGACGCGAGCGCGCTCGCCCTGATCGGGGAAAGACCGGACCCGGCCTCCGAACCCCGCCGCGCTCGCCAGCTGGGCGACCAGCCAGTCTCGCTCGGCGCGGGCTTCGGGGTCCACGGGCTCCCGCTGATCAAGCTCGGCGTCCAGACGCTTCAGACGGTTCCGGTACTCCGTTATGGCCGCCTGATCCAGCACGGGATGGGCCGAGCCGCCCTCGCCGGCGGCACCGAGCGCGGACAGTCCGGCGGCCAGCTCGGCGGCCAGGATCTCCCGGCGCGGGTTGGCGAGCAGCACCGCCAGATGGGTCATCCCGATGCTGTCCTCCATCAGAACGCTCCGTTCTCGCCAGGCCAGACGCCACTTCCGGCCGACCCGGTGGCATTCCGCGACCAGGCCAGCTGGCTCGCGAGCACCCTCATCGAGATCGCGCAAGCCCAGCGCCACCGCCTCGCTCGCGGCCGTCTCCAGCTCACCTCGCGCGGCCTGGGCGTCTCCCGGCTGACCGCGGCGCTGGTAGGCCTGCGCCAGCCGCCGCCTGGAGGCCACCACCGCGGGCCAGTGGGCTAGGGCGAGATTGTGCTGGACTGCGACTCGCAGCTGATCGATGGCCTGGTCCAGGTGCCCAGACGTCAAGGACGCGACGCCAAGGGCGTGCTGAACCGAACCGAAGCAGGTAACGGCGAGGCTGCCGACCATCGGCAGGCCTGCGTACGGGCGGAGCAGCTCGGAGGCCCGGGCGGACACGTCGGCGTCGCCGAGCAGGGCGGCGGTCTCCACGATCCCGTTCATCGTGCCGAGCCAGCTGCTGGATCGCGGCAGCCCGGCAAGATCGCTGCCGCACAGGGCCCGCAGCGAGCTGGCCGCCGTCCGCCGGTCCCCGCCCTGGGCCGCGGCGACCGCCAGGGCGGCGACCGCGGAGTTGTCGACCGGGCTGAGGTCCGGGGAGTGCTCCCGGTCGCGCAGGACCGGGAGCAGTTCGGCGAGACGGTCCTGGTACCAGCGAATCGTCACCAGCTGGGCGCCGGACCACCATTCATGGTCGATGTCGCCAGCCGCAGCGCCGTTCGCGGCGCACGCGCGGACCAGGGATTCCGCCTCGTCCAGACGCCCCGCGCGGATGGCCAGCATCACGTCGACAGCACTGACCACGAACGCGACGGCTAGGTGGTTCTGCTGCTCAAGCTGATCGCGTAGCTCACCCAGGTGCCGTCCCGCGTGCGGGTCACCGGCCGAATAAGCGTCGACCGTCTGCCACAGCAGCCCCATCAGCAAGTCGCTGCGGCGCCGGGTCCGGAAGCTGACCTTGATCAGCTCGACGGCCAGTTCCCGGCGCCGCTGGACGTGCTCCGGGCCCAGCAGGCAGTGATGAGCCAGGCTCAGGGCCTCGGCCAGGAGCTCCGGATCGGCCGCGGCGCGGGCGGCGTCAAGCTCGGCCAGGATCGCCTCGTGCCCGCCCTGGACATAGTCGGCCTCCCCCGCCAGCCGGGTGCGGATGCGCCGCGCCAGCGAAGAGTCCGGATCCAGCAGCGCCAGGACGTACTCGAGCCGCGCCGCCAGCTGCACCGCGCCGGTGACGGTGCGGCGCTCGGAGACCCACAGCCCGGCCAGGCCCAGCGCGGCCAGGCCCATGGCTTGCACCTCACCAGCCCGCTCGGCGAGCTGATAGGCCCGCTCGAAGCTTCGCCGGCTGGCCCGCAGATCACCATCGGCCTCGAGCGCGCGGGCCCCGGCGGCAAGCAGGGCCCCGAGCCCGTCAGCCGGATCATTGACGAGTTCCAACCGACGAGCCGGCGCGGGCTGGCCCGCTTCACCCGTCATAGGCAAAATCTATTCGCCGCCGATCCTTAACGTCGAGGCAGGCGTGGCCTGGAAACCGTGAACCTTGGCGGGCGCGCCGCGCCCCCGCCCCGGTGGCCAAAAATACACAATCGCCTACACCATCCGGGCGATGCGCCGCCCCGCCAGAGTCTCATACCCTCGGCATGCTGGCGAGGTCTGGGGCGCGAGCGGGGCCACGGCCTGGGGGGGCTCAGTGACTGACGACGGAGACTGGCGGACCAGCTTCAGGCCCGACATCCCAAGCGCGGCGCGTATCTATGACTACCTGCTGGGCGGCAAGGACCACTACCCGGAGGACCGGGCGGTGGCCGAGTCGCTGATCGCTCAGCTGCCCAACGTGCAGCTCGCGGTGCAGTGGAACCGGGCCTTCCTGCGCCGGGTGGTCCGCTACCTGATCAACGAGGCTGGCATCCGGCAGATCGTCGACATCGGCGCCGGGCTGCCCACCGTCGGCAACACCCACGAGATCGCCCAGGCCGCCGACCCGCAGGCGAGGGTGGTCTACGTCGACCACAACCCGGTGGTCCTGGCCCACGCCCGGTCCATGCTGCACAACGTGCCCAACGCCGCGATCATCGGGCAGGACCTACTGGAACCGGATGAGATCCTGAACGACCCGGCGCTGCGAAGCCTGATCGACTTCCGCGAGCCGACGGCGTTCTTGTTCTTGTCCACCTTGCACTTCGTCTCCGATGAGTCGGACCCGGCCGGGCTCGTCGCCGCGCTGCTCGACCCGTTCCCGGGCGGCAGCCACGTCGCGATCTCGCACGTCACGCCGGATACCGTGGCCGAGGTCAACGAAGCGGAGCGGCTCTTCGACGACGCGACCGAGCAGGCCCACGTCCGCAGCCGCGCCGCCGTCATGAAGCTCGTCTCGGGCCTGGAACTGATCGAGCCCGGCCTGACCTGGCCGCCGCGATGGCGGCCGGACCCCGGTGACCAAGTGCCGGCCAACGCCGGCGAATCGTATTACTGCGTGGTGGTGGCGCGGAAGCCGGAGCCCCGGGCTTAAGAACCCTCGTCAGCTGTCGGCGGGCGGGGTGGCGGCGGCGGGCGGGGTGGTGGCGGCCGGCTCGGCGCTGATGAGGTGCCGATCGGCATCCTCACCGAGCATGGCCCGGGACAGCTTGGTGAGCAGTTCTCCCAGCTCGGCGTATTCCTCGGGCGACCAGTCGGCGAGCAGTTCACGCAGCCCCTCGCGCCGGGCCGCGAACAGCCGGTCGGCGGCCTGGCGGCCGGAGTCGGTGAGCTCGAGCATCCCGTTGGAGCGCACGACCATGCCCTCGGAGACCAGCCGGTCCACGTAGGGCCGGCCGTAGTCCGTGGTCACGTTGGCCTCCTGGGCCAGCTTTTCCCCCGCGACCGGACCCTGCTTGGCCAGGCGGGTCAGGATCCAGCTGCTCCCGGCGGGCAGGTCGAGACCGGCCATCGCGGTCAGCCGCTCGTAGCCGCGCCGCCGCAGGTCCGCGCCGCCCAGCCGGGCCAGCGACCGCTCCACCTCGTCGACCGAGGAGCGGGCCGGCGGGGCAGCGCCCAGCCCCTCGCCGATGCCGACCGAGCTGGTGGCGCGCAGCGGCACCTCGCGCAGGAACCAGG
>PLIQ01000280.1 GCA_003140115.1 Actinomycetota bacterium
GCGGTGTGCCGGCGCGGGCGGTGCCATGAGCAGGCTGAGCTGGGTGGGCGCCGCGGCGCGCCGCGGCGTGGCGTGGCTGAAGCCGGCCGGCCGGCGCGGCTGGGTGGAGGCGGTCTGGGCCGAAGCGCCCGAGGTGCCGCCGGGACTGCGGCGACTGGCCTGGCGCGCGGGCGGTGTGCGGCTGATAGCGGGGGAGGCGCTGATGCGAGGCAGGATCGGCAGCGCACTGCTGTTCGCGGCGGCGGCCGCGCTTGCGGCCTGGGCAGCTTGGCCAGGCTCGCTGGCCAGCTTCGCCACCTCGGTCGACCGGGTCGATGTGATCACCGTGGTGGCGCTGCTGGGCGGACTGGCGCTGGTGGCACGCTCGGTCTTCGGGCCGCCTGGCAGCAGCCGGGTAGCCAGATTCCTGCGCGTCGGCGCATACGGCGCGATCCTGGCCCTCATACCAGCTAAAAACGTCGTCGAGCAGGTTCTCGACGTGCCCCCACATGGAGGTATTGACCTGCGCTTGTACCGTCTTATCTCGGGCCCGGGTTTTGGCAACCACTGGGACAGCGAGATCCTGTTCCTGGTCGTCATGGCGCTGTACGCGGCCGCCCTCCTCTGGCTGACCGCGCAGCGGTCGCGGGTGGCCCCGGCCACGCTCGCCATCGGCGCCGTCGGCGGCACCGCTCTGGGTGCCGTCTGGTACGCGATAGGGCCGCTTGGATTCGGCGGAGCTCCCGCCACCAATCCCTGGCTGCCGGGCTCCGATATTGACCCGCTCATGGTGCTGGCGTGGATCTTGCTGTTTGGCACCCCGGTGGCGGCTGGGATCCTCGCCGACCGCCTCTACACCGCGTCGGGCAGCTCAGTCCCGCCGGTCGGCGGCAGGGCCCGCCAGATCGTGGCGGCAGGTCTGCTCACCAACCTGGTCGGCGCGCTGTTCGTCACCGTTTCCGGCACGAGCACGATCGCCGCCACGCTGAAGGCGGCCTGGCTGCGGAATTGGCTCTACCACGGTCACCTGCTTTCCGGTGTCGCCGGATTGCGGCTTCTGCTGCGGGGTGACCCGGGAGCCCTCACCTATAGCCATGAGATCACCGCCGCCGTAGACGCCCCTCCGTTCCTCATCATCTGCGTGGTCTTCCCGTTGATCGCGCTCGCACTGACCGGACTGGGAGCCCTGAGCCTGTGGGGCAACGCTGCAACAGGCCAGGGCGGCCCGCCGTCAGGAGGCGGCGGCCCGGCGGGCCCCGAGGCGGTGCTCACCTTGGGTAACCTGCCCAGGGGCGGGTGACGAGAACTGTTGGCAGAGCCGACTACCAGATCTTGCCGGAAGAGCGCCTCGAGGCGTTGATGCCTGGGAACGGCCGATAGTGAGGAGCGCACGCGGATGAGGGTAGGTCTGCATATCCCGGATTTCACGTGGAACGGTGGGCCTCCTGCGCTGCGGTCGCGCCTGGGCGAGGTGGCCCGGCAAGCGGAGCAGGCCGGGGTCGACCGGATCAGCGTGATGGATCATGTGTGGCAGATCGGGCACATCGGGCCGCCGGAGCACGAGATGCTCGAGGCTTACACCACGCTGGGCTGGCTGGCCGCTAAGACCGATCGGGTCAAGCTGCTGACGGTTGTGACGGCGGTGGTCTACCGGGAGCCGGGACTGCTGGCCAAGGCCGTCACGACGCTCGACGTCCTCTCCGGTGGGCGCGCGATGCTGGGCATCGGGGCCGCCTGGAACGAAGAGGAAGCGCGTGGGCTGGGCCTGTTCTTCCCGCCGCTCGCGGAACGGTTCGAACGGCTGGAAGAGGCGCTGCGCATCTGCCTGCAGATGTGGAGTGATGACGACGGCCCGTTCGACGGAAAGTACTACCAGCTGGCTCGCACGTTGAACTCGCCACAGTCGTTGAGCCGCCCGCATCCGCCCATCCTCATCGGCGGCGCCGGGGAGAAGAAGACGCTGCGGCTGGTGGCCCGCTACGCCGACGCGTGCAACATCTTCGACACCCCTGAACTGGCACACAAGCTCGATGTCCTGCGCGAGCATTGCGCCAGTGAGGGCCGCGACTACGCCGAGATCGAAAAGACCGCGCAGACCCGCTTCGACCTCGGCGAGCGCGGCGAACGGGTAGAGCAGACGATCGAGCACCTGCACCAGCTGGCCGAACTCGGTATTCAGGTCGCGCACGGCACCCTCGTCGATGTCGGCTCACCACATGCGCTGGACCTGATGGCTGAACGAGTCATCCCGGCCGTCGATAAATTCTGAGCCGTAGCTCGATCAGGCCGCATCTAGAACGGCATCCCGCAATACCCGGTCTTCATCCCATTGAGCACGGCCGGTGCTATCCAGGTACTCGCGGATGGCCCGCGTGGTGTCAACAAGGTCGGCGACGTACAGGTCGTCACGCCGCATAAAGGATCTGCGCATCGCTCAGGACCTGCTCGCGGATGACTCGGTGCAGGCCGTCCTTAGAGACCAGATCAACGGGGCGGCCGAAGAGCTTCTCTAGATCTTCCTGCAGAGCGAAATAGGACATTCCGAGATCATTTCCGGGAGCGCGCAGGTAGAGAAGGTCGACATCACTGCCTGGCTGGGCGTCTCCGCGCGCAACAGACCCGAAGACGGACAACTCCGCAATGCCGTATTTCCGGCACAGCTCAGCGAGCTGCAGCCCCATCGCCCTGATCTCGTCCAAGGTCACGCGAGTTGCTCCCTCCACCCGCATGCCTATCAGTTTACGACGCACCTGACAGCAGGGACGAGGACACACCCCTCCGCCGCGAACGTCCCACCCGCCCGTCGCGCTGACATACAGCCGAACGCGGAGTTCGGAGCAGGCTGATGACATGGGTGATCGCCACGGGGCGGTGATCACCTTGGCTATCGCCGGTTGCGTGGGCTCTCGGGACCTAGTCGAGCCCGGCGTGGTGCAGGTGCACCGCTGGCGGCCCGGTACCGGGAGCCTGGGCGAACGCCGCGACCTGGCCATTTATGCCGGAGTCGCGCGGAAACGGTCGTTAGCGCGAACCAGAGGCACACCGCATAACCAGCGGGCCGGCCAGGGAAACCCGGGCCGGCCCGCTGCTTTCGGTCTAGACGAACCCCGGCCCGGGCCTAGCCCCGTTCGCCGGCCCCCGGCGTGTCCCACCCGTCGGCATCACCTCAGCGGCAGTGCTACCGGCGTGCAACCTCGCGGGCAACGGCGACGCTACCGCCGCCTCCGAAGCTGGTCCTACAAGCACCCGAAGCAATCGGAAGCACATTCGAAAAGGACCAGTTATGAGACGCATACGTCTGGCCGCGGCCACCGCCGCCGTCGCCGCCGTCGCCGCCATCGCGGCTCTGTCCGGGTGTGCCACCACCGACCACGCCGCCGCGGCGGCCCCCCACACCGCCATCACCCACAGCGCTACCACCCACCCCGCCGCCGCCACCACCCATCCCGCGGCCCCCACCACTCCCGCCGACCCCGCGATCCTGTGGCTGGCCTCCGCCGGCGGCCAAGCCCAGGTCACCTTCAACCAGGAGGTCGACGCCCTGGCCGGAGACCTGGAGATCGAAGCCCACGCCCCCACCGTCGCCAACCACCTGATCTTCGAAGCCGACGCCCGCACCGTCCGCGCCCAGGCCGACAAGATCCTGGCCACCTCCGCGCTGCTGCCCACCGTCAACCGGGCCGCCTACCGGCAGATGCTGCACCGCTTCATCACCGTCGCGGACATGCTCCAGCCCGGCGCCGACTACGGCACCACCAGCCAGGACTACACCGCCTGGTGGGCCGCCCTCAACGCCTCCGACATCGCCGTCTCCTAACCGGCAGGGAGGAGTGAGGTGCCCCGAGGCTCAGGGAGTAGTCAGCCCTCAGCAGAGCGGCAGCCTGACCCGGACCTCGGCCGAACGCCCGGTGGCCACCACATCGATCCAGGCCGTGCCGCTGTCCAGCGGGGGCACGATCTCAAGCCACACGATGACCTCGCTGCTGTTCCCCCGCGGCCCCGTGCCATTGGTGCGCGTGGCGTGCCAGCGGCCGCTGCTATCGCGAGCCCACAGCGCCGGCAGTGGCCGGACGACCCTGCCGTAGGTCCAGTCGGCCTCCTGCGTGACGCCGCTGACCAGCATGTGCACGATGGTGCGCGCACCGCCGTGGTGCAGGCCGAGGATCGTGATGCGGGCGCCGTCCAGCTCGGGCAGCTCGGCCACGGTCGCGACCGTGAAGCCGCCCGTGAAGTCGGGCATGAAGCCGGCCCCGGGCACCGCCTGCGGCACGCGGCGGGGGCGGGTCAGCATGCTGTCCCACCGTTCGGGCAGATCGTCGGCGGGCGGCGCGGTGATGCCGTGGCCGGGGATACCGGCCTTGTTACACAGCCCGGCGAGCTGGCCGGGGACGGTACTGGCCGCGGGCAGCGCGCCGCAGGCGCGCAGCGCGGCGACGATGGCTCCGGGCCCGTCGCCGATAAACGCGCGCAGGTCACCCGCGCCGACGGGCCGCTGCTCGAGGTCGTCCTGCGGGACGGCCGCCCCGCTGCACAGGATCCGGGTGGCGATGGCGTCGAGCAGGAGCTCGCCGGGACTCCGTGCGTTCCGGGTCACGGTGACGTCCGGTGCCGGGAGCTGCGGGTCCAGGTCGATACGGGCGACGGGTTTGCCGGGGGCCGTGATCAGGTGAAGCCAGCGGATATCGTGCGGCGGGTCCGGGCGCATCACGAGCTCGGCGGCGGCATGCCCGCCGCGGAACCCGATCTGGTAGCTGGCGCCGCGGTCATCGACGGCGGCAAGCGGGCCGAACGGCCAGCCGGCCACGGTGAACCGCGCGCCGTCCGCTGACTGCAGGTAAGCCACCAGGAGCAACTCGCGCCGGACGTCGCCGTCCCAGACCGGGATCACCTGGCCGACCGGCACGATCCGCCACGATGCCCGGTGCGGCGCCGGCCGGGTGAGGCCGGAGCCGGGGGGCGCCACGGCGCCCGGGAGCGCCACGGCGCCGACCCAGCCCGAAGGGCGCTGCATCAGCCGGGCCAGCCGCATCCGCGCGTCCGGCAACAGCCCGCGCTGACCCGGGCTGGCCTGGCCGGGCTGGCGGACCGCGAGGGCAAGGTCGAGGTCGGCCCGGATCTGACCGGCAGTCTCGGCGTCGACCGCGTCCACGGCCACCAGCGCCTGTGCCACCAATTCGAGCCTGGCGGTATCCCGCTGGCGCGGAATCCCGGCCGCGGGCACCGTCCGCGCGCGCCGCAGCTCGGCCTCGGCCAGTTGCCGCAGGTAGGTTTCCGCGCGCTCGCGGTTCATATTTTCAGTGTCCCCCGAAGCTCAGCCGGGCACGATGACCACGCGCGGTCCGCCGTCGGCGGTGGCGGCCCAGCCGGCGGTGACCTGCGACAGCGGGAACGTCCGGGTTGGCACCGCGACGCGCCCGTCCGCGATCATCTGCATATACACCGGTATCTGCGCCATGATCGCGCTGACCGACCCCGACCCGGCGCCGCTGCCGGAGATGCGCAGGCGGCGGCTGCGCAGCAGCGCTGCGGGCACCGAGGCCTGCGATCCGGCGAGCGCGCCGATCTCGATGTAGCTGATGTCGCTGCGCTCCTCGTCCAGGCCACCCCGGCCCAGCGCCGCGAACATCGCCTCGGCCACCGGGCCCCAGACGAAGTCCAGGACCAAGCCCGGTACCTCCCCGTCCAACGCGGTCGCCAGCGCGGCGGCGTCCGTCTGCTGATCGCCGCGCAGCGGCACCGCCGTGGCGCCGGCCTGGGCGGCGCGGTCGAGCCGGACCCGGCTGCGGCCCGCACCGATGACCCGGGCGGCGCCCAGGATGCGGGCGTTCTGCACCGCGAGTAGGCCAGCCATCCCGGTCGCCCCGAGGATGACCACGGTGCCCAGCGCGCCCGTCTCGTCGCGGTGGGCCAGCAGCGGCATCCAGGAGGACAGGCCGGGGTTGAGCCCGCCGGCGACGGCCACCGGCTCGGCTCCGGCTGGCAGCCGCATCCCGCCCGGCACGGCCATCCGCTCGGCCAGCGTGCCGTAGGGCGCCTCGGTGTAGCCGGTGTAGCGGAGCGTGCCGTCGGCGGTGCGGGCCACCGCGTCGACCCCGGGGATCAGCGGGTAGCCGCCGGTGCTGCCGTAGTGCCGGCCCTCGGCCAGCGAGCGGGTCACCGGGTGGATGCCCGCGGCGACCAGTTCGGCCAGTTCGCGCCCGGCGGTCACGACGGGTTCGGCGAAGTCGCCGAACCGTGGCGCCTGACCCGGCGCGTCCATCACTGCTGCCTTCATGGTGTGTCCTCGATCTCCACAAGAGTTTGACCTACAACGGTTGCATAGACAACGGTTGCATAAGAGACGGTTGCTTGTCAAACCCCCTGCTATAGTCTCGCCATGGCCGCTGTCCCGGACTTCCCTGATGACCTGGCCACGCTGTGGTTCTTGGTGCACCGCGTGGCCGGATTGATGGACCGCGCCGGGGAAGCCCTGTTCCGCCGCGAGCTGGGCATCTCGCTGGCGCAATTTCTGGTCCTGAGCGTCGTCGACGCCTATCCCGGCGACCTCAACCAGCAGGCGATCGCGGATCGGCTCGGGCTGACCAAGGGGACCGTGAGCCGGCAAATCGACAACGCCGTGACGGCCGGCCGGATGACCGTTCAGGTCTCCGAGCGCACCCGCCGAGAGAACCACATTGCCCTGACGCCCGCCGGCCAAGACCTGGTCCGACGCGGCGACGCCCTGTTCCGTGACGCCCAGCGCAACGTGCTCCCGGCCATCGACGACCACGACATGGCAGCGGCCCTTCGAGTCCTCAGCGCCCTGAACGCATCGCTCGACGGGATCGGGTAGGCCACGGCTGATGTAGCCAGCCCCCNNAGGCCAGCCACGCCGACGGCCAGCAGGCTGACCAGGAACACCAGGTAACACCAGGCCGCCGCCTGATCCCAGTGCATTGAGTGCGCGAACCCGGCCAGCACGGCTAGCTGCAGCGCCCCGTACACGATCATGGCCGGGAAGACGATGGCGACCGTATCGCGGCGATCGGCATGCCAGGACTGGGCAGCCATGATCCCGAGTCCGACGAGCCAGGCGCCCACGGCGCCGCCAGTCAGTGCGGTGAGCGGCCACGGCCAGAGCCTGGCCACCTGGACCGGCGCGACGAGCAGGGCAACGCCGAGGGCCAGCATTACGACTCCCTGTACTCCGAGCACTGCCCGCACCGGCGGCGGCAGGGGAGTTCCCGCTGGTGCTGTACCGGACACTGCCCGCGCCTGCCGCCACCACAAGAACGCCAGGACCGGAGGGACACCGATGTAGATCGCCAGCCAGCCCCACGTCAGGGCACGCGTGAGCACAGATGCAGCGCTCAAGTGGAACTTATCCAGGTGCACCAAGGTCACCACGAGCGTCAGCGTGGTAAAGGCGAGCACGCTCGGCACGGCGATCCTGGCCCGCTCCCAGCTACGCTGGCGAGCCGCCGCGGCTTCAAGCACCGCCGCGGCGAGGTACCCCGATCCGAGGAAGGCTGCCGTCACCGGAACGGCGATCGTCCAGCTGAAATAACGGGCCGTGTTGTTATGCGCAGCCAGCAAGATACTGCCCTGCACAAGCACCAGGCCAGCTGCGACCCAGAGCATGCGCCGCATTCCCNNGGTAACTACCGCTAGGTTCTTGGCTACCAGTGTCATGTCCGTGTCCTCCTCACACGTGCCTGATGCATGCATCGTGCGGCTGCCGCGCCACGGGCGGTATCGGGGAAACCACTTAATCGCCGGCTACGTGGGGCGAAGGGGCTCCAGGTCGATGGCGAGCGGCAGGTCCAGCGCCGCCTGCGCGGCCAGCGAGCCGGCCAGCGGGCCCATGGTCAGCCCGGAGGCGCCCAGGCCGGTGGCGACGACCAGGCCGTCCAGCCCGGGCACCGGTCCCAGGAGCGGCCGGATGTCCGGGCCCATCGGGCGGAAGCCGACCCGGGTTTCCAGGTAGGTGCCGTCGGCCAGGCCGGGGGCGACGGCCAGGGCCTGCTCGAGGATCTCGGCCAGGCCGGCCGGGGTGATCCGGTAGTCAAAGCCGGCGCCGGTCTCACGGGTCGCGCCGGCCACGATCCGGCCGCCGTCGAAGGCCACCAGGTAGTGGCCGCTGGCGCCGGGCAGCACCACCGGCCACCGGCTGGTGTCGACCTCGCCGAGCGAGATGTGCATGATCTGGCCGCGCTGAGGCTGCACCGGGACCGCCAGGCCGGTCGGCTGCAGGAACGACCCTGTCCACGCGCCGGTGGCGGCGATGATCGCGTCGCCCTCGATGAGCTCGCCGCCGAGCCTCACCCCGGCGACCCGGCCGCGCCCGACGGCCAGGCGTGCTTCGCCGTCCCTGACCACGGCGCCCTGCCGGACCGCGGCCCTGGCCAGCGCGGCCGCCAGCTTCCGGCCGTCGACCCGGGCCGCGCCGCCGATGTACACCGCGGCGGCGTCCGCCCGCAGCGGCGGGAACAACCGCTGTGCGTCCGCCCCGGACAGCTCGGCCACCTCGCCGATCTCCGGTGCCGCGACCCGGCGCGCCAGCAGTGTGTGGCGGATCTGCTCCCGGTCTTGCTCGCGCTCGGCCAGGGCGAGCGCTCCGACCTGCCGGTAGCCCACGTCGGTTTCGCCGAGATCGGCCAGGCCGGCGGTAAGCGCCGGGTACTCCCGGGCGGCGGCGTAGGCCAGTGCGCACCACGCCGGGTCCGTCACCTGCGCGGACCACGGGCAGATGATGCCCGCTCCGGCCGCGGTGGCCCGGCCCGGCTTCGCGGCGTCTACCAGGACCACCTCAGCGCCGAGCGAGCTGGCCGCATACGCGCACGAGGCCCCGACGATGCCCGAGCCGACCACGATCAGCCGCAACAGTCCTCACGTCCATGCCCGCCCCGCGCGCCAACGCCGGCGCCTCGGACCACAGTAGTGTCCCTTGCGTCATGAGCTAGCGCTTGACTGCGTCCTTGACCTTGGCCCCGGCCTGCTTGAGGTTGCCCTTGGTCTGGTCCGCGCGGCCTTCGGCGCGCAGGCGCCGGCTGCCGGTGAGCCGGCCAGCGGTCTTCTTGAAGGAGCCTTTGACTGCTTCGGCCTTGTGCGCGATCTTCTTGGCGATACTCATGGGGGCTGTCCTTTCGTGGGTCATTCCGCGGGCGCGGGCACGCTGGCGGGGGTCTGAGCGGCGGGGGCATCAGCAGCCTGGCCGCGCAGCGTTTCTGGCCGCCCGGCGGGTCGGCGTGCGAATCGGCGCGGCCTGCCCGGCCGGGGATCGCGCCGGCCGGGATTGCGGCTGGCGTGAGGGCTGGCGTCGCCGTCGCCGAGCGCGCTGGCGGTGTAGTTCCGTTGTTCATCGAGCACCGTGTAGGAGCTGGCGTTACCGCACTGGCTGGTCAGGTCGTCGCGGTGGGCGTCGGCCGCCAGCCCGAGAATGACGACCACGGCGCACTCCAACCTGTTTATGTGTAGATCTACAGTTAATCAGCTGAATACGACAATGTCAACATCGTAGACCTACACTACAAGCATGGTAACTTGACGCCGCGACGGCGGGTCGGGAAGGCGGTTACGCGCAGACGCTGGTGCGGGACTGGCTGGCGCCGGGCGCAGTGCTCACCTCCTCCGGGTCGAGCAGGCGCGAGCGCAGGTACCCCAGCGCATGGGCGCGCAGCCGGGAGACGTGCATCTGGGAGATACAGAGCCGCTGGCCGATCTGTATCTGGGTCATGCCGCCGCGAAAGTCCAGTAGCAGGATCTCCTGCTCACGCCAGGGCAGCTCCGCCCAGTGCGCGGCGATGGCCTGCATGCCGAGCATGTGCTCGATCCGCGGATCCTCTTGACCGAGATAGTCGGCCAGCGTACCCATATAGGGCTCACCGGCCAGTGGCGCGTCCAGCGAGTACGACTGGAAGGCCAGCTCCGCCCGCTGGGCCTGCCGCAGCTCATCCCTGCTGACCCCGAGGTGCCGGGCCAGGTCGGATTCGGCCGGCGTACGGCCCAGCTCCTGGGCCAGCCGCCAGGTCGCCTCACGGACTTCCATGACCAGCTCCTGCACGGGGCGCTTGACACGGACCTGCCAGCGCTTGTCCCGGAAATGCCGCTTGAGCTCGCCGCTGATGCACGGCCGCGCGTACGTGGCCAGGCTGCAGCCGAAGGCCGGATCGAACCTGCTGATCGCCCTCAGCAAGCCGACATACCCCACCTGCATCAGATCCTCCGCCAGCTCAGGGCTGCTCAGGTACCGTCGCACGCAGGACCACACCAGGCCCTGGTGGCGG
>PLIQ01000644.1 GCA_003140115.1 Actinomycetota bacterium
CTGGTCGCGGGGCCGACCGTACTTCGTCTACGCGCTGCAGCGTCTCGGTCAGGCGGTCGTCGTCATCCTCCTGGCCTACGTGCTCTCGTTCGTCTTGATTACGGTCCTGCCGGGGAACGCCATCGCGACCACGCTCGGCAACCCGCAGAGCGGGCTGAGCCCGGCCCAGGTCAAGAACGTGGAGTCCTACTACGGGGTTACCAAGCCAGTGATAGTGCAGCTGTGGCTGGCCCTGTCGCGCTTCGTCAGGGGCCAGCTCGGGGTCTCGCTGGTGACCCACCAGACGGTCAGCAGCCTGATCGGGGGTGCCCTCCCCTACACGCTGAAGCTCGCAGGCACGGCGCTGCTGGTGGCGCTGATCCTGGCTGCGGTGATCGCCTACGGGTCCCAGTACCTGCCGGGCAAGTGGGCCAGGAGCGTGCTGCGCTCTGCCCCCTCCCTGTTCCTGTCCGTGCCGAACTTCGTCATCGGACTGCTGCTGATCCACGAATTCTCCTTTCAGCTGCACCTCTTCGACGTGCTCGACCCGAACAGCCCGGTGGGAACGTTCTTCGCGGCGCTCGCGCTCGCGATCCCGATCTGCGCGCCGCTCGCGGAGGTGCTGATCGCCAACCTGGATCGCGAGTCAGGGCAGGAGTACGTCCTGGTGGCCCGCTCTCGCGGGCTGACCCAGGCCAAGCTGTTCGCCCGGCACTTGGTGAAGCCCTCGATGCTGCCCGCGGTAACGATAGCGGCACTGATCGTGGGCGAGCTGATCGGCGGCGCGGTAATCACCGAGGAGGTGTTCGGGCGCAACGGGATAGGGTCCGTGATGTACCAGGCCGTATCGAACCAGGACACGCCCGTGCTCCAGGCGATCGTCGCCCTTGCGGCGGTGGTGTTCGTGGTCGTCAACCTGATCGCGGACCTCGTCTCTCCACTGCTCGATCCCCGGGTGCGGCTCACGGCCGGCGGCCGGCGGGAGGTGGCCACGGCATGAGCATCGCGATCGCTCCGCAGCCGGCCCGGCGGCTGTCCGCCACGGTGCGCGGCGTGTTCACCGGCGTGCCGCCGACGGTCCTGCTGTCTTTCGTCATCGTCGCGATCGTCGTCCTGTGGGCGCTGTTCCCCGGGCTGTTCACCTCCTACAGCGCGGTCCTGGGGAATCCCGCCGCCAAGTTCGAGGCCCCGAGCGCCCTGCACTGGTTCGGGACCGACGACCTCGGCCGCGACGAGTTCGCCCGGGTCGTCTACGGCGCGGGCGCGTCGGTGGGCACCGCCCTGGTGGCGGTCGGCATCGGCCTGTTCGCCGGCGGCCTGATCGGGCTGCTGGCCGGCTTTCTCGGCGGCTGGGTCGACGCGGTTCTCGGGCGGCTCGTCGACACGCTGCTGGCCATCCCCGGATTCCTGCTGGCGGTCGTGGTCGTCACCGGGCTCGGCTTTAACACGCTCAACGCCGCGATCGCGACCGGCGTATCGTCGGTCGCGATCTTCGCCAGGCTGATGCGCGCCGAGGTACTGAAGGTCCGGCACTCCGTCTTCGTCGAGTCCTCCTACCTGCAGGGCGGCTCACGCGGCTTCGTGCTGTTCCGGCACGTGCTGCCGAACGCGTACCGCTCGGTGCTGGCGCTGGCGGTCCTGCAGCTGGGCTCCGCGATCATCGTGATCGCCGCCCTCGCGTTCCTCGGCTACGGCTCGCCGCCGCCGGCCTCCGACTGGGGGCTGCTGATCGCGAACGGGCAGAACTTCGCGACCGCGCCGTGGCTCGTCTACGGCCCGGCGATTGTCATCGTCCTCACCGTGCTCTCAATCAACAGGATCAGCAGATGGCTACGGAAAACCAGCTAAGGGCCGACGGCCCGGCCACTGAAGGCGCCGCTGCCGACCACACCGCCACCGCCTCGGCGTCCGCAACGTTGCTGAGCGTCGAGGGCCTGACGGTCGCCTATGGCGACCAGACGGTGGTGCGCGGTGTGGACTTCGTCCTGCAGCGTGGGCAGAGCCTGGCCCTGATCGGTGAGTCGGGCTCAGGCAAATCGACGATCGCGAAAACCGTGCTGAGGTTGCTCCCGCCCGAGGCGCGGGTCCTGGCCGGGCAGATCCAGTTCGCCGGCCGGGACGTGTCGAAGCTGAGGGAGCGCCAGTTCCGGCCGTTGCGCGGGCGCGCGTTCGGCTATGTGCCTCAGGACCCGGCCAGCGCGCTCAACGCGGTCCGGACGATCGGGTCACAGGCGCTGGAAGCGGCCGCGCTGTTGCCGGAAGGCGACACGGCTGCCCGCCGGGCGCGCGTCATGGAGACCTTCGAGCTGGTCGGTCTGGCCGACCCCGAGCGGGTCTACGGCTCTTACCCCCATCAGCTCTCCGGAGGCATGCTCCAGCGGGTGCTGATCGGCCTGGCCGTGCTGCCCCGGCCCGCGCTGATCGTCGCGGACGAGCCGACCTCCGGCCTCGACGTGACGATCCAGAAGCGCATCCTCGACCTGTTCTCCGAGCTGCAGCGATCGCTGGGCATCAGCCTGCTGTTCATCACCCACGACCTGGCCGTCGCCGCCGAGCGCGCCGACACGCTGGTGGTGCTGAAGGACGGGGTGGTCCAGGAACGGGGCGCGGCGGGGCAGGTATTCGCGGCGCCCAGGTCGGAGTACACGCGCGAGCTGCAAGCCGATGTTCCCGCGGTTAACCCGGACCGGTACCGGATCGGCCATGCCGCTGGACTGGCTCGCCGGGGCGAGAGCGCAGCCATCCGAGGTACGGGCATCCGAGGCACGGGCAACCAGATCGACGTCCGCTCGGTGTCCAAGACCTTCACCGTCGGCGCCCGCCGCGTGGTCGCGATCGAGGACATCTCCTTCAGCGTCGAGCGCGGCACCACTCACGCCCTGGTCGGAGAGTCGGGATCGGGCAAGACCACGGCGGTACGGCTGCTGCTGGGGCTGGAGCATCCCGATGCGGGCGAGATCGTGATCGGCGATGAGTCCGTACGGTCCCATTCCCGTGGGCAGTGGCGCTCGCTGCGGCGCCACCTGCAACTCGTCTATCAGAACCCCTTCACGTCGCTGGACCCGACCTGGCGGCTGGAGCGGATGGTGCGCGAGCCGCTGGACCGCTTCGGCGTAGGGGACCAGGCCGAACGTCGCGACCGCGTGCGCGAGGCGCTGCACTCAGTCGGGCTGCCCGAGTCGATGCTGTCCCGCCGCCCCACCCATCTCTCAGGCGGTCAGCGTCAGCGGGTCGCGATCGCCCGGGCGCTGGTGCTGCGACCGGACGTCGTCGTCCTGGACGAGCCGACCTCGTCGCTGGACGTCACCGTGCAGGCCGGCATCATCGACCTGCTCTTCCGCCTGCAAAGTGAGCTGGGGCTGACGTACCTGTTCGTCTCCCACGACCTCTCCCTCGTCCGCCAGCTCGCGGACACCGTGTCGGTTCTCCAGCGCGGGCGCGTCGTCGAGGACGGCCCTGTGCGGGAGGTCTTCTCCCAGCCCCAGCACCCCTACACCAAGGCGCTGGTGGACGCGATTCCCGCGCTGCCGAACCGCTGACCGCAAGAGGAGCAACAGCACATGCCAGTCGAGTTCATTAGCGCAACGCACATCGCCGCCGACCACCGCAAGGTCGGGACCGGCTTCGGCGGTTTCGACCCCGACTACACCCGCCGCTTCGTCCACGCGCTGGACGATGGCGGCTTTGACTGGACGCTGGTGGCCTACGGCTCGCCGTCTCCCGATTCGCTCCAGCTGGGGCAGTTCGTGGCCAGCAACAGCGAGCGCGTCAAGCCGATGATCGCCCACCGTCCGGGCTTTCAGTTCCCCACCCAGGTCGCGAAGGGATTCGCGGGCCTGGACCGGATCAGCAACGGCCGCGTCGGCATTCACATCATCTCCGGCGGCAGCGACGCCGAGCAGCGCCGCGAGGGTGATTACCTGACCAAGGAGGAGCGCTACGAGCGCTCCGATGAGTTCATCCAGATCCTGCGCAAGGTCTGGTACGAGGACGGTCCGATCAGCTTCGCCGGGAAGCACTACCGGTTCGAGGACTTCCAGACCGAGATCAAGCCCGTCCAAGAGCGGATCCAGGTGTCGGTCGGCGGTTCCTCGCCCGAGGCCTACGACGTGGGCGGCCGCCTAGGCGACGTGTTCGGGCTCTGGGGTGAGCCCCTCGCGGAAACCAGTGGCCAGATCGCGACGGTCAATGCGATCGCCGACGCCGCCGGGCGGGGCCGGCCGCGGATCTGGGTCTCGTTCCGGCCGATCGTCGCCCCCACTGACGAACTCGCCTGGGAGAAGGCCCACGCTATCCTCGCCCAGACCCAGCAGGCGCTGGCCCAGCCCGGCAGCAATGCGCTAGCACGCTGGAACGGCAACGAGCCGCAGAACGTAGGCTCCGTGCGGTTGCGAGCCGTAGCTGAGAAAGGCGATCTTCATGACCGCGCGCTGTGGACGCCGCTAGCCAAGGAGCTAAAGGGCGCCGGATCCACGACCGCACTCGTCGGCAGCTACGAGACCGTCGCCCAAGCCCTGCTGGACTACACCGAGATCGGCTGTGACCTGCTGTCGATCCGCGGCTGGGACGTCTACAACGACATGGTCGACTACGCCCGCTACGTCCTGCCGCTGGTCCGCCAGGAGCTCGCCCACCGCGAGCAGACCGGCCGCGCCCCCCTCCTGAACCCCGACTCGCGCCCCCTAGCCACCATCTGACCACCCAATCCCGGCGCCGACCATGATCGCGGGCAGTTTTGGTCCGTATTCGGCCATTTCTGCCCGTGATCATGGAAAAG
>PLIQ01000114.1:0-21433 GCA_003140115.1 Actinomycetota bacterium
AGCTGCCCGGATCCTCCGCGTAAGCCGGATCCACCACGATAATGGGACGCTGACGTACTACCGGGGCCTGCGGGACGACGGCATGCGCGGGCATCGCGGCCGCGGCAGCACAGACGACCCTGCTCAGTTTCGGCTTCCTGCTCAGGGGACATCTGCCAAGGCTAGCCTTACAAGTTTATATCGCAAGGCTAGGCTTTCTAATTTCACCAGCTCAGCTACGACCAGTGCGGCGGGTAATAGCCGGTGTAGTTCTCGGCCAGGGTGGTGGCGGCGGCGCGGGAGGAGATGATGTAGCGGAGCTGGGCGAGCTGCAGCTCGGCGCCGAACCGGTCCGGGCCCGGCTCCACGTGCAGCATGGACGTCATCCACCAGGAGAAATGCGTGGCGCGCCAGACGCGGCGCAGGCTGGTGTCCGAATAGGCGTCGGCCGGGCCGCAATCCCCGTCGCGCAGCAGGCTGGTCAGGGCCTCGGCCAGGACGGTGACGTCGGCGATGGCCAGGTTGAGGCCCTTGGCCCCGGTCGGCGGGACGATGTGCGCCGCGTCCCCGGCCAGGAACAGCCGCCGGTACCGCATGGGCGAGGCGACGAAGCTGCGCATCGGCGAGATGGCCTTCTCGGTGATCGGACCGTCCTTCAGCTCCCAGCCGGGGACCTCCAGCCGGTGCCGCAGCTCGGCCCAGATCCGGTCGTCCGGCCAGTGCTCAATGTCCTCATCCGCGGGAACCTGCAGGTACAGCCGGCTGACCTGCGGGGTGCGCATGGTGTGCAGCGCGAACCCGTCCTGGTGCCGGGAGTAGATGAGCTCGTCGGTGGACGGCGGCACGTTGGCCAGGATGCCGAGCCAGGAGTAGGGGTAGGCCCGCTCGGCCACCTGGACCAGGCCGGGCGGCATCGAATCGCGGCAGATGCCGTGGAATCCGTCGCAGCCGGCGATCGCGTCGCAGCGGACCTCGTGCCGGGTCCCGGCGGCGTCGGTGTACCGCAACAGGGGCCGGTCCTGGTCGAGGTCGGCGACCTCGGTGCCGGAGACCTCGAACTCGATCTGGGCACCGGCCGCCAGCCGGGCCTGGATCAGGTCCTTGACGATCTCGGTCTGGGCGTAGATCGTCACCCAGCGGCCGCCGGTCAGGTCGCGGAAGTCCAGATGGTGCCGCTCCCCCGCGAACTGCAGGTAGATGCCGCCGTGCTCGAGGCCCTCGGCGTCCATCCGCTTGCCCAGGCCGATCGCGCGGAGCAGCTCGGTGGTGCCGGCCTCCAGCAGTCCGGCCCGCTGCCGGGCCTCGCAGTAGGCCCGGCTACGGTTCTCCACCACGATCGAGTCGATGCCGCGCAGCGCCAGCAGGTGCGACAGCAGCAGGCCGGCCGGCCCGGCCCCGACGATTCCGACCTGGGTACTGGCGGTCATAATCACAGGCTAAAACGGATACGGGGCGATGTCGCCACGGATGGTGACCCAGCGGGTATCGGTGAACGCATCCAGGTTCGACGTGCCGCCGAACCGGGCGCCGGTGCCGGAGGCGCCGAGTCCGCCGAACGGGATGTTCGGCTCGTCGTCCACGGTCTGCTCGTTGATGTGCACGATCCCGGTCGGGATCTGCCGGGCCAGGTCCAGGCCGCGCATGACGTCCCGGGTCAAGATGCCCAGCGACAGGCCGTACTCGCTGTCCGCGGCGAGCTTGGCCGCGTCTTCGGCGGTGGCGAAGCGGATCACCGGCGCCACCGGGCCGAACACCTCGTCGGCGTAGGCCGGCATCTGCGCCGACACGTCGGCCAGCACGGTGGGGCTGTAGAACAGCCGGTCGTAGCTGCCGCCCGCGGCCAGCCGGGCCCCGGCGGCCACACTGTCGCGGACCAGGCCGTGGACCTTGTCCCGCTGGCGTTCGTCGATGATCGGGCCGAGGGCCACCTGCTCGGTGGCGGGGTTCCCGACCGGAAGGTGGCTGGCCTTGTCGGCCAGCCGGGCCACGTAGTCGTCGTAAATCGCCTCGTGCACCAGATGCCGGCCGGTGGTCATGCAGATCTGGCCCTGGTGCAGGAACGAGCCCCAGGCACCGGCCGAAACCGCGCGGTCCAGGTCCACGTCTTCGAGCACGATGAGGGCGGAGTTCCCGCCGAGTTCGAGGTGCACGCGCTTGAGCTGGCGCGCGGCCAGCTCGCCGACCCGGCGGCCCGCGGCGGTGGATCCGGTGAAGGAGATCAGCCTCACGAGCGGATCGGTGACGACCGCCTCACCGGTGTCCGCCCCGCCCGGCAGCACGTGCAGCAGGCCCGCGGGCAGCCCGGCCTCCTCGAAGACCCGGGCCAGCGCGACACCGCCGCACACGGCGGTGCGCGGATCGGGCTTGAGCACCACGGCGTTGCCCAGGGCCAGCGCGGGCGCCACCGAGCGGATGGCCAGGATCTGCGGGAAGTTGAACGGCGCGATCACGCCGACCACGCCGACCGGGATCCGTTCGGCGAAGCTGAGCCGGGGCTGCTCGCTGGGCAGCAGCTCACCGTAGGCGCGCGAGGGCAGCGTGGCGGCCTCGTAGATCTCCTGGGTCGCGACGTGGGTCTCGAAGGCCATCGCGGGCGGGATTTTGCCGCTCTCCCTGATTCCCCACCACTCGATGTCGGGCGCGTTGGCCAGCCACAGGTCGGCGGCGCGGCGCAGCAGGGCCGACCGCTCGGTGTGCGGCGTCGCCGCCCAGGCCGGCTGCGCGGCCGCCGCGAGCTGGGCCGCGCGGGCCACGTCGGCCGGGGTCGCGATCCCAATCCGGCCGAGCTCGGCGCCGGTCGCGGGCTCGGTCACCGGAGCGTCGCCGCCGCTCCCGTCGACCCAGCCGCCAGAGTAGATCTGGCCGCGCCAGACGGCCTCGTCCATGAGTGCCATGACCGCTCCCATTCTCAACAACCGTACGTAAGACGAACGATAGTTCAGAAGGCGAACGGGCGGAGCCCCGGTCTATGATGTCATCGACCGAGCGGGAGGCCCGATTGACTGACAGCCAGGAACAAGGTCATGACGGGGACTTCGTGCAGTCACTCGAGCGCGGCTTGTCTGTCATCCGCGCCTTCGACGCGGATCACCCGAAGCTGACCCTGAGCGAGGTGGCCGCGGCCACCAACCTGAGCCGGGCGGCGGCCCGCCGGTTCCTGCGCACGCTGGTCCAGCTCGGCTACATGCGCAGCGACGGGAGCCGGTTCACGCTCCGGCCGAAGATCCTCGAGCTCGGCTATGCCTACTTGTCCAGCCTGACTCTGCCTGAGGTCGCGATGCCGCACCTGGAGCAGCTGGTCGAGCAGGTACACGAGTCGTCCTCGGTCTGCGAGCTGGACGGGGACGACGTGGTCTACATCGCCCGGGTCCCGACCAAGCGGATCATGACCGTGACGATCAGCGTGGGAACCAGGTTCCCCGCCTACGCCACCTCGATGGGCCGGGTGTTGCTGGCCGCGCAGTCCGACGAGCGGCTGGATGATTACCTGGAGTCGACCAGTCTGCGCGGCCTGA
This sequence comes from Actinomycetota bacterium, assembly GCA_003140115.1. The sequence continues at coordinate 3,495 of PLIQ01000114.1, forward strand.
CCGGCCATACCATCACCAGCGCGACCGCGCTGCGCCGGGAGCTGCGCAAGATCAGGTCCCAGGGCTGGGCGCTGGTGGACCAGGAACTCGAAGAGGGGCTGCGGTCCATCGCCGCCCCCATCCGCGACGCGGACGGCCAGGTCATCGCGGCCGTCAACATCTCCACGCACGCCGGCCGACGCAGCCTGAACACCATCGTGGAGGAGTTCTTGCAGCCCCTGCTCACGACCGCGCGCCGGATCGAGACGGATCTGGCGCGGGCCCGCCCCGCCGCGGGCGGCTTCGGCGGGGTCGTTCCCCCGGGCTAGCACCACCGAGCCCGGACCCGGCCGGACGCTTAGTAGTACTTGGTCAGGTCCCGGGACACGGAACGTTCCGGAGCAGGGCCACCGCACCGTTAGCCGGATACGTGAGGGACTGCTGTGAAGCCGAGTGACCTCCGGGCGCAGATCCCAACAGCATGGCTGTGGCATCGTGATGGCACTAACAGCATGGATGTGGCAGCGACGCCGTTGGCGAAGGCCCCGCGAGCCAAAGGGCGCGGCGCCGACTGGACTGACGAGCGACGAAGGAGCGAGGAGGGAAGGAGGCGCGTCAAGAGCGCCCGGAGGCGAGCGGGACAATAGAGCGAGCGGGGGGAAATCCTGCAACACTAGCTTGCTATGCGCACGCTCGTCGTCGATCACCCGCTGGTCACCCACAAGCTCACCGCGCTGCGCGACGTCGCCAGCGATACCGCGACGTTCCGCAGTCTGACCGACGAGCTGGTGACGTTGCTGGCCTACGAGGCGACCCGTGAGATACGGGTGCAGCCGGTATCGGTCACCACGCCGCTGGCCGTGGCCCGCGGCGTCAAGCTGGCCCGGCCGGTCCCGCTCATCGTGCCGGTGCTGCGAGCTGGCATCGGCATGCTGGACGGCATGACCCGGCTGCTGCCCATGGCCGACGTCGGCTTCGTGGGGCTGCGCCGGGACGAGGAGTCGCTGATGGCCGAGACCTACGCCAACCGGCTGCCCAGTGACCTGACCGACCGGGACACGTTCGTGCTCGACCCCATGCTGGCCACCGGCGGGACCCTGGCCACGGTCATCAGCATGCTGGTCGCCCGGGGCGCCGCGTCGGTGACCGCGATCTGCCTGCTCGCGGCGCCGGAGGGCCTGCGCCACCTAGAGCTGGCGTTCGCCGACGACGCGGCCCAGGAGAAAGCGGCGGTGCCGGTGGTGGTGGTCACCGCGGCGGTAGACGAGCGGCTGAACGAGCGCGGGTACATCGTGCCCGGCCTAGGCGACGCCGGCGACCGGCTATTCGGGCGGATCTAAGACCCCGCGAGCCAAGGGCGCCGACGCCGACTGGACTGATGAGGGAGGGTGGGGCCAGGAGATGAACGGGAAAACAGATCTTCGGGCGGGGCGCCGGGCCTGCCGCAGAAACGTAACGGCAACGAACCAGTCCGCAGGTTTAGGCCCCCCCATACCCGCAGGTGGACGGTACCACCGCGAGCAGGCCCGGCACCCTGCCGCTACTTAGCCAATCATTACCGGCCGTGGTCCGGTATCCCTGAATCCGGGGTGCCGAGTGATCATGCGGGCGGCCAGAATCCGGCTTAGACTGACCTGACCGCGCCCGATCGGGCCATACTGCGGGCAGGAGACCCATGCTGAGCCGTATTCCCGGGACCCCGTCTTGTGGCGTGAGCGCGTGCGTGCGCACCGCCTTGGGTCAGGAAGTGCGGATCGCGGAGGGAAGCCAGCTGGTCTTCGGGCGGGGGCCGGAGGTGGATCTGGCCGTGGTGGCCGGACGGGGGCTGTCCCGGCGGGCGGGCATCGTGGCCGCGATGTCGGCCGGTGCGTGGATCACCAACATCAGCCGCACCCACGCGCTGTACGTGGAGGGCGAGGGATACCGGATCAGGCTGCCGCGGCTGGAAGACGGCGGCGACGAGCCGCCCGGCGGCTGGCTGCTGCACTCAGGGACCGCGCTGGTCGGCTCGCGCGCCATGCTCGACGAGGGGTTGCCGCTCACCGTGATGGTCACCGGTCAGCGGGCCGGAGACGGGGCTTCGGCCGATAGCGAGCCGGACGGAGAGGGCACGATCCTGCCGCTCTACCTGGACCCGATGACCAAGCTCTTCCTGGTCGCGCTGATCTGGTGCCGGCCCTGGCTACTCGATCCGAGCGCCACCACGCCGCTGCCCCGGACGCCGGAGATCGCCCGGGGGGCGCTGGAGGTGACCGGCGCCTACCACGAGCTTGAGCGGTTCGAGACCGACGCCGAGTTCCGCGACCTGCTCTCGGCCCGAGTGGCCGAGCACATCAAGGTGCTGCGGCGGAAGATCAGCGACCGCGGGCTGGCCAGTCCGGACGTGCGGCTCTCGGACGAGGTGGCGGTCCGGATCCTGATCGAGCACGGCATCATCACCTCGGCCGACCTGCGGCGGCTGGCCGACCCGGTCTGGCGCTCCCGCCAGGAGGACCTGTGGTGGACCGAGGCCTGATCATGGCCCGGACGGCGCCGGGGGGGAGCCCGGCGGGAGCACCATGAACTGCGTCTGGGCCTGATTGCCGTCGGGCGCGGTCACCTGGACCGTGAACAGCCCCAGCTGCAGCGAGCCGGAGTAGAGCTCGCTGACCAGGACCTTGAACTTGCCGTTCGCGGCGGCGACCGGCTTGACCGTCGATGTGACGCTGAGCAGCGGCTTGTTATCCGGCGGCGGGCCGACCTCGGACAGCGTGACCACCAGGGGCGTGCCCGGCGGGAAGCCTTGTCCCTCGAGGAGGAACGCGGTGCCTGGACCGCCCTGGCTCTGGTTCATGCAGAGCTGGTGGCTGGCCACGTCGGCGGCACCGCAGACGGTCTGCGGCGCCGGCGGGACCAGCGAGGGGCCGGCTGAGCTGGTGAGCGACGCGCCGAGGATGACGCCAGCGACGACCAGGGCGGCGCCGACGGAGACCCAGCCGACCCAGGCCAGGTGGGTTCGGATCCACCCTCGCCAGCCGGTCCGCCGGGACGCGGCGCGCGCCCGCCGGCGCGGGGACTTCTTCGACAGGTAGGAGGCGGGCAGCTCGGTATAGGAGGCGGAAGTCGAGTCCCCTCCGCTGTCCTGCGGGGCGGACTGACCGGGCTGGCCGGCCAGCAGGGGGTTGCGCTGGTACTGCGCGACCAGGGCCATGGCCGTGTCGGACAGGTAGGAGTGCTCCCCGGCCGCCCCCGCCCGGGTCTCGGTGAACTGCCCGAGCTGGGCCAGCATCGCCGACGACGTCGGGCGATCCCGCGGCACGCGCTGCAGGCAGGCCGCGATCAGCTCGGTGAGCTCGCCGGGCAGGCCAGACAGGTCTGGCTCCTCGGTGGCCAGCCGGGCCAGCACGTCCATGACCGTGCCGCCCTGATACGGCGGATGCCCGGTCGCCGCGAACAGGAGCGTGGCCCCCAGCGCGTACACGTCGCTCGCGGCGGAGGCCTGGTGGGTGTCGCGGGCCTGCTCGGGCGCCATGTACGCGGGGGTGCCGACGGCGCCGCGCGAGGTGGTAACCCCCATCCGTTCGGCCGCCCGGGCCACGCCGAAGTCGATGACGCGCGGGCCATCCGGCGCGACCAGGACGTTCGACGGCTTGAGGTCCCGGTGCACCAGGCCCGCGCCGTGGATCGAGTCCAGCGCCTCCGCGCATCCCGCCGCCAGCCAGCGGACCGTGTCGACCGACTGCGGGCCGCACGCCTTGACCAGCCGGGCCAGCGACGGTCCCGGTACGTAGGCGGTGGCCAGCCAGGGCAGGTCGGCCTCCGGATCGGCCTCCACGACGGCGGCGGTGAAGAACCCGCTCACCCGGCGCGCGGCCGCCACCTCCTGCGCGAACCGGGTGCGGAAGCCGGCCTCCTCGGCCAGGTCCACCTTGATCGTCTTGACCGCCACCAGCCGCCCGGCCGCCGAGCGGCCCAGGTACACCTGGCCCATCGCACCGGCCCCGAGGCGGCCGAGGATCACGTAGGGCCCGATCCGCTCCGGGTCCCACCTGCGCAGCGACTCGCCCTCGTCCTTATCCCCCGACTGCGGTTCCGTCATCTGTCTGCGACTCCCAACCCTTTCAGAACCCGCGGTCAGCTTCCATCATGCCGGTTCAGAGTCGCCGTGTGCACTGCCTCGGCAGTGACAGTTGCAGATGAGCGAGGAGAGGAACCATGTTACGTTCGGTAAAATTGGTATTACAGGTGGCGACGGGGTCCTAGGATACTCACCGGAACCACCGCGTCGCTGAGCGCACGGGCGGTCGCGAAGCCTGGTTTGATGACCGTGTTGATCAGGCGCAGCCGTTCGTCGAAACCGGCGAACGCGCTCTTCATCGCGTTGATGGTCAGCCACTCGACGTCCGACCAGCCGTACCCGAACTCCTCGGCCAGCCGGTGGAATTCCGAGCTCAGCGTGACCTGGCTCATCAGCCGGTTGTCGGTATTCACCGTGACCCGGAACTGCAGCTGGCGCAGGATCCGGATCGGGTGCTCGGCGATCGACCGCGCGGCACCGGTCTGCACGTTGGAGGTCGGGCACATCTCGAGCGGGATCCGGCGGTCCCGGATGTAAGCGGCCAGCCGGCCCAGCCGGACGGCGCCTTCCGGGCCGATCCCGATGTCGTCCACGATCCGGACGCCGTGGCCGAGCCGCTCGGTGCCGCACCACTGCACCGCCTCCCAGATCGACGGGAGCCCGAACGCCTCGCCCGCGTGGATCGTGATGTGGAAGTCCTCCCGCTTGAGGTACTGGAACGCGTCCAGGTGCCGGCTCGGCGGCCAGCCCGCCTCGGCGCCCGCGATGTCGAAACCGACCACGCCCTCGTCCCGGTGGCGGACGGCCAGCTCGGCGATCTCCAGTGACCTGGCCGCCGTACGCATCGCGGTGAGCAGGGCGTAGACCGTGATCCCGCGCCCTTCGCCGCCCTGCCGGAATCCCTCGAGAACCGCGTCGACCACCTCGTCCAGGCTCAGCCCGCGTTCGGTATGCAGCTCCGGCGCGAACCTGACCTCGGCGTAGACCACCCCGTCGGCGGCCAGGTCCGCGGCGCACTCGGCCGCGACTCGCCGCAGCGCGTCCGGGGTCTGCATGACCGCGACCGTGTGCCGGAACGCGTCCAGGTAGATCTCGAGGTGGCCGCGGTGCGCGCCTTCGGTCAGCCGGCGGGTCAGTTCCTCGACGTTGTCGCCGGGCAGATCCCGGTACCCGATCTCNNGGGATTAGCTGCCGATGTATTCGAGGATCGGGGACGGGAGCGGCGGGGGTGGCTCTTCGCTGACCGTCACGGCGGTGGCCAGGGCGGCCAGGGCCGGACCGAAGCGGCCCGGGTCATCGGCGCGCAGCTCGAGCAGCGGCTGCCCTTCGCGTACCCGGTCGCCCGGCTTGGCCAGGCAGATCACGCCCGCGGCGGCGCTGACCGCATCTTCCTTCCGGGCCCGGCCCGCGCCGAGCCGCCAGGCCGCGGTGCCCACGGCCAGCGCGTCCAGCCGGGTCAGCCAGCCGTCGGCGGGCGCCGGGAGGGCCGTTTGCACGTGCGCCGCCCGCGGCAGCGGGGCGTCCGGGTCGCCGCCCTGCGCGATGACCATCCTCCGGTAGGCGGCCAGGGCGCGGCCGTCGGCGACGGCGGCGGCTGGGTCTTCGTTGATGCGGGCCAGGGCCAGCATCTGGGCGGCCAGCGCGAACGTGACCTCCATCAGGTCGGGCGGGCCCTGGCCGTTGAGCGCGGCGACGGACTCCTCGACCTCGACGGCGTTGCCCACGGCCCGGCCCAGCGGGGTGTCCATGGCGGTCAGCAGGGCCCGGGTTCGCACCTGGTGTTCCTCGCCCAGGGCGACCATGGTCTGGGCCAGCTCGCGGGCCTGGTCGCGGCTCTTCATGAACGCGCCGGTGCCGACCTTGACGTCCAGAACCAGTGCGCTCGTCCCCTCGGCGATCTTTTTCGACATGATCGAGCTGGCGATGAGCGGGATGGATTCGACCGTGCCGGTCACGTCCCGCAGCGCGTACAGCCGGCGGTCGGCCGGGGCCAGGCCCGAGCCCGCGGCGCAGATCACGCAGCCGGCTGCTTTTAGGGTTTCGATCGTCTCGGCCGGGGTCAGGGCGGTGCGGAAGCCGGGGATCGACTCCAGTTTGTCCAGCGTGCCGCCGGTATGGCCGAGGCCGCGCCCGGACAGCTGCGGGACCGCGGCGCCGCAGGCCGCGACCAGTGGCGCGAGGATCAGGCTGACCTTGTCCCCCACTCCGCCGGTCGAGTGCTTGTCGACGGTGGGTTTTTTGATGGGCGACAGGTCCAGGCGGTCGCCGGAGGCGATCATCGCGGCGGTCCAGGTCCGCAGCTCGTCGCCGTCCAGACCCTGGAAGTAGATCGCCATCAGCAGCGCGGACATCTGCTCGTCGGCGACCTCGCCCTTCGCGTACGCCTCGAACAGCCAGCTGATGTCGTCGTCGCCGAGCCGGTGCCCGTCCCGTTTGGCCCTGATCAGCGTGACGGCGTCCGTCACCGCGGTTCCCTCCGCTCGGCCAGGTCGGTCGTGGTGAAGGCCGCGGGGAGCAGGACGTTCAGCTCCACCGGGCCATCCGGGCCCTCGACCAGCAGGCCGGCGCCGCCGGCTTCGAGCAGGAGCTGCCGGCAGCGACCGCACGGCAGCAGCGGCTGCCCGTCACCCGCGACCACGGCTACCGCTACGAGCGAGGCGCCGGGCGCGGGGCCGGTTCTGGATGCGGCGTCGGGGTCGTTTCCGGCGTCGGCTCCTGGCACCGCGGGTCCTCGCACCGCGGGTCCGGCGCCGTGCAGGGCGCTGACCAGGCTGCACTCCGCGCACAGGGTCAGGCCGAAGGAGGCGTTCTCCACGTTGGAGCCGACGATGATCCGCCCGTCGTCGGTCAGGCCCGCTGCGCCGACCCGCAGGCCGGAGTAGGGCGCGTAGGCCCGGCCGACGGCGGCGATCGCGGCCGCGCGCAACGCCGGCCAGTCGGTGCTCAAGCAGGCACCTAGCAACCGCTAAGGTTCGGGAAGTCTTGGAGGTCCTTGGGAGCGTGAGGTCCGAGTGGATAAGGCTGCAGGGTTGCCTTATCCACTCGGACCCTCCCATGTCATCCGCGCGGCAGCGGCAGGGATGCTGTCGGCGCTGGAGCAAGGAACTCTGCCACTAATCATGCCCAACGACTTCCTAGGACCTACCTTGGAAGAAGTTCAGGTTTGGTTAAGATCTTCGCCCGATTGGGCGAGCGCCGGTTTCGTGCTTAGCGTGGAGGTCGTGAACGCACGTCTGGGCCGGGTCCTCATCGTAGAAGACGATCCCGGCATCGCGACTCAGCTTGTCCGCGGCCTGACCCGGGCCGGCTACGAAACGGGGAGCGTCACCACCGGCCAGGCGGCGCTGGACTGGCCGGTGCCGGACGTGGTGCTGCTCGATCTCGGGTTGCCCGACATCGATGGCATCGAGGTCTGCCGCCGGCTCCGCCAGGCCTGCGACGCGGCCATCATCGTGGTGACCGCGCGCGGCGAGGAATCGGACCGGGTGCTGGCCCTGGACGAGGGGGCCGACGACTACCTGATCAAGCCGTTCGGGCTGCAGGAGCTGCTGGCCAGGATCCGGGCCGTGCTGCGCCGCAGCCGCCAGCCCGCCGGCCAGGTGCTGCAGCACGGCGCGCTGACCGTGGACCTGCGCACGCACAAGGTCAGCGTGTCCGGACAGCAGATCGCGGTGACCCCCAAGGAGTTCGCCATCTTGGAGTGCCTGGCCAGCGACCCCGGACGGGTGGTCGGCCGCCAAGAGATGCTCGAGCGGGCCTGGGATGAGCACTGGTACGGCCCGACCAAGGTGCTGGATGTGCACATGGCCGCCCTGCGGCGCAAGCTGGGCGACCCGGGCCTCATCGAGACCGTGTACGGTCACGGATTCCGGCTCGCCGACCCGGACGGTCACCAGTGACCAGGCGGATCTTGTTCATGCTGCTGGCCTTCACGGCCATCGTGCTGGTCGGCGCGGTGGTCCCGCTGACCCTCAACGCGACCATGCACGACCGGAGCTCGTTCATCCAGGCCGCGGCGGGCCAGGACCGGGCCGACGCGGCGATCGCCCAGGCCCGCCTGGACGGCGAAGCCGATCAGCCCCTGCTCGCCCTGATCACTCAGACGCGGCTGGGGGGCGACGGCCTGCTCGTCATCGCCGACAAGTTCGTGAACGGCGCCTGCGAAAACCTGACGCATGTCGTCAGCGAAGACATGCCCACAGGTGACTGGGCCCAGGTGGCCTGCCAGGCGGACCTGCAGGGCCGGCAGGCGAACCTGACGGGCCAGCCTGTCGAGCCGACAACGCAGACCACAGGATCCTGGGTCATCGCGGCTATGCCCATCTACCAGCGCGGCAAGGGCCCGCTGGTGGGCACGGTGATCCTGGCCAAGTCCACCCAGTCGCTGGACCACGAGATCTTCGCGCTGTGGATCATCCTCGGGACCATCGCCGCGGTAGCCATGATCGCCGCGGCACTGATGGCGTTCGGCCTGGCCCGGTGGGTGAGCCGGCCGCTGAAGGGCCTAGATACCGTGGCCCGCAGGCTGGCCGACGGCGACCTCGCGATCAGGGCCAAGGTCGGATCGGGGCCGCCGGAGCTGCGCCGGCTGGGCACCACGTTCAACACGATGGCCGGGCGGCTCGAGGCGCTGGTGCACGGGAACCGGGCGGTCATCGCGGACGTGTCGCACCAGCTGCGCACCCCGCTGGCCGCGCTGCGGCTGCGGCTGGACCTGCTCGCCGCCGACACCGACCCGGAGACCGGCCACGAGCTGGCCGGGGCGCTGGACGAGCTGGCCCGGCTGTCCCGGCTGGTCGACGGCCTGCTGACCGTGGCCCGGGCCGAGAACGTGGTACCGGTGCCGGTGGTGGTGGACGTCGCCGAGGTGGCCGGCGAGCGGGTCGTGGCCTGGCATCCGGTAGCCGACGACCGGAGCATCATCCTGGTCGCCGCGACGGCGGGCAACGGCAGCGGACTGGGCAGCGCGCTCGGCGTGGGCCGGTCCACGGGCACGCCGGTGCTGGCCTGGATCGGCGAGGGACACCTGGAGCAGATCCTGGACAACCTGATCGCTAACGCCCTGGAGGCGCTGAACCCGGGCAACCTGGTGCGACTCACCACGTCGGTCACCGCGTCCGGGGTGCGGATCACGGTCAGCGACAACGGCCCTGGCATGAGCGCCGAGGACCGGGATCGGGCCTTCCTGCGGTTCACCACCTCGAGCCCGAACGGCACCGGGCTGGGCCTGGCCATCGTGCACCGGCTGGCCATCTCCAACGGCGGGACGGCCAGGCTGGACGAGACGCCCGGCGGCGGGCTGACCGTCACGCTCGACTTCCCCGGCGTCCCGGTGACCAATGGCAGCGCCGCCGCTCCCACTTCCGCTCCTGCTCCTGCTCCTGCTCCTGCTCCTGCCAACGGCACTTCCGGCACTTCGATCCAGGACGTCATCAGCCTGTAGGAAAACCCTCTGGGAAGCCCTGAAGGAGAGCCCTGAAGGAGAGCCCTGGGGGACAGCCCTGTAGGAAAGCACGCGGACGCCGGGCCGGAATCGCGGCTGTATGTCCGGCAGGCCAGGGATGTCATCATGTTCGGGTTCCGATTCGGCAACGAGCGGGCCGGATCGGCGCGTGTCCCCTTCCCAGGCGAGACAACCGGGCATACCCTGCGGGACAACCCAGGACGAAGACGAGGTCAGGCGCTGCTAGCGCCTGGCCCAGTGGAGGTAAGCGTGAAACACAGCCCATGGGCCACGGCGGCGCTGGCCGTGTCGGCGACGCTGGTCCTCGCCGCATGCGGCAGCAGCACCAGCTCGGCCTCGTCGTCGAGCACCACCAGCCCAGCCGGCACGTCCACCAGCTCAGCGGCGGTCGGCGGCGCCAAGTTCCTCGGCTGCATGGTCACCGACACCGGCGGCATCAACGACCGGTCGTTCAACGCCTCGTCGTGGGCGGGGATGCAGGCGGCGGCGGCGGCCGACCCCAACATCACGGTTAAGTACCTGCAGTCAACGACGCAGAGCGACTACGTGCCGAACATCAACACGTTCCTCGGCGAGAAGTGCGGCATCATCGTCACCGTTGGCTTCCTGATGGGCGCCGCGACGGAGACCGCGGCCAAGGCCAACCCGACCCAGGACTTCGCGATCGTCGACTGCTCGTACGCGTCGGAGTGCCTGACCGGCACCAAGGAAAGCAACATCGACCAGCTGGTATTCAACACCGTCCAGGACGGTTTCCTCGGCGGATACCTGGCCGCGGGCATGACGAAGACCGGCAAGGTCGCCACGTTCGGCGGGGAAGACTTCGGGACCGTGACCATCTACATGGACGGCTTCTGGGACGGCGTGCAGTACTACAACTCCAAGCACGGCACGCACGTGACCGTGCTCGGCTGGAACGAGCAGACCCAGAAGGGCTCCTTCACCGGCGACTTCACCAACCAGACCAAGGGCCAGGCGCTGACCCAGACGTTCATCAGTGAGGGCGCCGACATCATCTTCCCAGTCGCCGGTAACGTCGGCCTCGGCGCGGCCAAGGCGGTCCAGGACGCCGATCACGCGGCTGGCAGCGACAAGGTGAACATGTTCTGGGTGGACACGGATGGCTGCACCAGCGCGCCACAGTACTGCACCTACTTCATCACCAGCGTGACCAAGGGCATCGTGGCCGCAGTTAGTAATGCGGTGCTGAACGCGGCGAAGGGCAGCTTCGCGGGCGGGACCTACGTCGGTACCCTGGCCAACGGCGGGGCGGTGCTCTCCCCGTACCACGACTTCGCAAGCAAGGTCCCGGCGGCGCTGCAGGCGGAGCTCAAGACGATCGAGACGGGCATCGAGAACGGCACGATCCAGACGCCGACCAAGAGCCCGGTGTAACAAGCGGATAACCGAACACGACAGATCTGGCAGCGGTGCGGCGTCGTGGCGCACCGCTGCCAGATGTCGGTAGCCAGATGTCGGCGGCCAGATGTCGGCGGCCAGATGCTGGGGCCAGACCTTGGGGGAAGGACAGGCGGGCGGGACTTAGCGGGTTCCGGAGCGGGTTGAAGGGACGACGTGGAGCTTGAGCTGAGGGGCATCACCAAGCGTTTCGGTTCGCTGGTGGCTAACGACGGGATCGACCTGTCGGTGGCTCCCGGTCAGGTGCACGCCCTGCTCGGCGAGAACGGCGCCGGCAAGACCACTTTGATGAACGTCCTGTACGGGCTGATGCAGCCGGATGAGGGCGAGATCCTCATCGACGGGACGGCGGTCCGCTTCCACTCCCCGAAGGACGCCATCGCGGCCGGCATCGGGATGGTGCACCAGCACTTCATGCTCGTACCCGTGTTCACCGTCGCGGAGAACGTGACGCTCGGCATCGAGGAGACCAACCGGGCCGGCCTGCTCGACCGGCGCAAGACTCGCCGGGACGTGGGCGTGCTGTCCCAGCGCTACGGCCTGGAGGTAAACCCCGATGCCCTGGTGGAGGACCTGCCGGTCGGCATCCAGCAGCGGGTCGAGATCGTCAAGGCACTGGTCAGAGAGGCGACCGTGCTGATCCTTGACGAGCCCACCGCGGTGCTGACCCCGGCCGAGACCGAGGACCTGTTCCGGATCATCAGGCGGCTCAAGGACGGCGGCACGTCCATCGTCTTCATCTCGCACAAGCTCAAGGAAGTCCAGGCCATCGCGGACACGATCACCGTCCTGCGCCGCGGGAAGGTGGTCGGGCAGCGGCCGCCCGGCACTACCGAGGACGAGCTCGCGCTGCTCATGGTCGGCCGGGACGTGCAGCTGCGGGTCAGCAAGGGGGCGGCCCAGCCGGGTGAGGTGGTCCTGGACGTGGCCGGCCTGACCGTCGGCGACCAGGCCGGCCGGGTGCTCGTGAACGAGATGTCCTTCCAGGTCCGGGCGGGTGAGATCCTGGGCGTGGCGGGGGTGCAGGGCAATGGGCAGACCGAGCTGTGCGAGGCCCTGATGGGACTGCGGCCCACGATGGCGGGCCGGGTCACGCTGAACGGCCAGAACCTCACCCGTGCCACGCCGGCCCAGCGGCTGAGCGCCGGCATCGCATACGTGCCCGAGGACCGGCAGGAAGACGGGCTGATCGGCGAGTTCTCGGTGGCCGACAACATGGTGCTCGACCAGTACAACAAGCCGCCCTTCGCCTCCGGGATCAACCTGCGGCTCGGAGCGATCGCCGCCAACGCAACCGAGCGCGTCCGGGAGTTCGACGTCCGCACCACCTCGACGCAGACACCGGTCGGCACGCTGTCCGGCGGTAACCAGCAGAAGGTCATCCTGGCCAGGGAACTGGCGCACGAGCACAAGGTCCTGATCGCCAGCCAGCCGACCCGCGGGCTTGACGTCGGCTCGATCGAATTCGTGCACCGCCGCATCGTGGAACAGCGCGACCAGGGCGTCGCCGTGCTCATCGTCTCCGCCGAACTCGACGAGATCTACGCACTGGCCGACCGGATCGCCGTCATGTACGAAGGCAAGATCACCGGTATCCGGCCGCCGACCGTGCCGGTGGAGGAACTCGGGCTGCTGATGGCGGGAGGAACCGACCACGACGCCGGGCCCCCGGGGCTTCCGGAGTCGGAGCCCACGCCGAGCGCCCCGACGGCCGGTCCGGGAGCGGGAGAATGAGCGATCAGGCGGGAACCGCGGGCGCGGCCGCGGTGCAGCAGAAGATGACCAAGCCGGGGCCCGGCCGGATTATCCGGGACTCGATCCTCGAAGGTAATACCTTCACCGTCACCGTCTTGGCCATCTTCACCGCGTTCGTGGTCGGCGGGCTGCTGAACGCGTTCACCAACACCACCGTGCTGCACGCCTGGGGCAACCTGTTCTCGGATCCCGGCCACGCGATCGCCACCGCCTGGGACACCGCGGTGGGCGCGTACATCGAGATGTTCGAAGGCTCGATCTTCAACCCGCACACGGTCTCGGCCCTATTCCAGCAGGCGTCGTTCAGTGCGGCGATCCACGACGGTTACTTGTCGGCCGTGTTCAACCCACTGTCGGAGACCTGCGTCCAGGCCACGCCGCTGATCTTGGCCGGGCTGGCCGTCGCGCTGCCCTACCAGGCGGGCCTGTTCAACATCGGCGCGCAGAGCCAGCTCATCGGCGGCATGGCGCTGACCACCTACCTCGGGTACGGGGTCAGCCTGCCGTTCTTCGTCCACGTCGTGGTGTGCGTGATCGGCGGTTTCGTCGGCGGCGCGGCGCTGGGCTGGATCGTCGGCGAGCTCAAGTCCCGCACGGGCGCGCACGAGGTCATCGTCACGATCATGCTGAATTACGTCATGGTTTACTTCCTTGCCTACCTGCTCTCCTTCCCCTACTTGATGCAGGCACCTCATAACACCAACGAGATCAGCGCACCCATCGCCGGCGACGCGCACCTGCCGCTGCTGTTCGGCTCGCACCTGCGGATCAACGCGGGCTTCCTCGTCGCCCTGGCCTGCGCGGCAGGCGTGTGGTGGCTGCTGAACCGGACCACGACGGGCTTCGAGATGCGCAGCATCGGCAAGAACCCCAGCGCCGCGCGGGTGGCGGGCATGAACGTGGAGCGGACCTGGGTGCTGGTGATGCTGCTGGCGGGCGGGCTGGCCGGGCTGGCCGGGGCCACGGTCATCCAGGGCACCGACTTCACCGTCAACTTCCAGAGCTACGGGACCTACGGCATCGACGCCATCACGGTCGCGCTCCTCGGCCTGGGCCGGCCGGGCGGGGTGGTGCTCGCCGGGCTGCTGTTCGGCGCGCTGCACGCCGGGGCGCCGCTCATGCAGGCCGTGACCGGCACTCCGGTGGACATGGTGGAGGTGCTGCAGGCGGTGATCGTCCTGTTCGTCGCGGCGCCGCCGCTGATCCGCGCCATGTACCGATTGCGGGACACTAGAGCCGGCGGCGTGGGCGGGGTCATGTCCAAGGGGTGGAACGCATGACGATCGCGGACGACGACCTGCAGCCGGTCGACCTGGACTTGGCGGCCAAGCCGCTGAGCAGCACCTTCCGGCGGTGGCTGGCGCCGGCGACCTTCCTGGCGTTCGGGCTGATCGACATCTTCGTGCTGGGCGGGTACTCCCACAAGGGCGACGCGACCTTCGCGTTCTCCCAGCCGTTCGCCAAGGTCACGGTGCCGAACCTCAGCCTGGCGGCGGCCGTGACCTGCTACGTGTGCGGCGGGATCTCGATCGCGATCGCGGTGGCGCGCGCGTTCCTGCCGCTGGGCAAGATGCTGCGGCGGGTGGCCATCGCGGTGATCCTGCTTCTGTTCGTCGTCGCCCTGCTGTGCTGGGCCGACGCGGGCCTGAACACCGGGTTCAACATCGTGAACCTGCTGCAGGGCACGCTGAACGATTCGATCCCGATCATGCTGGGCGCGCTGACCGGCGTGGTGTGCTCCCGCTCCGGGGTGATCAACGTCGGCATCGAGGGCCAGCTGCTGCTCGGCGCGTTCACCGCTGCCATCGTGACCAGCGTCACCGGCTCGCTGTGGCTGGGACTGATCTGCGGGGGGCTGGCCGGCTCGCTGGTCGGGGTGCTGCTCGCCATCTTCGCCATCGGCTACCGGGTGGACCAGGTGGTCCTGGGCGTGGTGCTCAACACGCTGGTCCTCGGCCTCACCGGCTACCTGTTCGACGACCTCATGGTCCCGTACCAGAACACGCTGAACTCGCCCTCGACGTTCTCCGCGGTCAAGATCCCGCTGCTGGGTGACATCCCGATCCTCGGGCCGGTCTTCTTCGACTCGACGATCTTCCTGTACCTGACGTACATCGCGCTGGCCAGCGTCCAGGTCGGCCTGTTCGGCACGCGGTGGGGACTGCGGACCCGCGCTATCGGGGAGCACCCCGTCGCGGCCGACACCGTGGGCATCAACGTAATCGCGATGAGGTACCGCAACGTCATCGCGGCCGGAGTGATCGCGGGCATCGGCGGCGCGTACTTCACGATTGGTTCGGTCGGCTCGTTCGGAGCAGACATTACCTCCGGCGAGGGGTACATCGCGCTGGCCGCGATGATCTTCGGGCGGTATACACCGATCGGCGCGATCAGCGCGGCGCTGCTGTTCGGGTTCACCACGCAGCTGCAGTCGATCATGTCCACCCTGAACACGCCGATCCAGTCCAACCTGCTGCTGGCGGCACCGTACGTCGTCACGATCATCGTGCTCGCCGGGCTGGTCGGAAAGGTCCGCGGACCCCGGGCCGAGGGCATCCCCTACGTCAAGGCGTGACTTTCGTGGCTCCGGGTCAGCTTGCACCCCGCCGTGGCGGGTGTCGGGGTTGGCGTGGCGTTCACGGGATGCCGATCGGGCCCGCGAGTACCGCACGCGCAACTTGCGCAACTCGCGCAACATTTGCGCAATCTTTTCGGATCGGGCCGGTGCGGGGGAGGTCATAGTGCCATCAGCGGTCCCAGGGATGACTGAGGCTGAGTTGCGGGCTGCCGTCGAGGGCTGGATCGCGGATGACCCGGACGCGGGCGATCGGGCGGAGCTGAAGGGGCTGCTCGAGTCGGCTCTCGGGGGGGCGGCGGATTCCGGGGCGCTGGCGGAGTTGCGGGACCGGTTCGCGGGGCGACTGGAGTTCGGGACGGCGGGGCTGCGGGGGGTGGTCGCGGCGGGGCCGAACCGGATGAACCGGGCTGTGGTCAGGGCCACGACCGCAGCGGTGGCGGGGTGGCTGCTCAGCGCGGCTGTCGACGGGGCGGCTGGCGACGGCGCGGCGGGCGGCGTCGGCGGTCCGGTAGGCAGTGCGGGCGGTGCGGGCGGTGCGGAGGTGCAGGGCGGGATTCGGGTGGTGGTGGGGTGCGACGCGCGGCATCGGTCGGCGGAGTTCGCGGATGAGACGGCGCGGGTGCTGGCGGGGGCCGGTATCGCGGTGCACATGCTGCCACAGCCCGGGCCCACTCCGCTGCTCGCGTTCGCGGTCCGGCACCTGGGAGCGTCGGCCGGGGTGATGATCACCGCGAGCCACAACCCGGCGGCGGACAATGGGTACAAGCTGTACCTGAGCGACGGCGCCCAGGTCATCCCGCCCGTCGACGCCGAGGTCGAGGCCCGGATCGCCGATCTCGGGCCGCTCTCGCAGATCCTGGTCGCGGACCCGGGCAGCCCGCTGATCACCCGGCACGGAGACGAGATCGCCAAGGCCTACTTGGACGCGGTCGTGGCCGTGGCGGTCGGCTCCGGGGTCGAGCGGCCGGAGCTGAACGTGGTCTACACCCCGATGCACGGGGTGGCTGGCGACCTCATGCTGCGGGCCATGGCCCAGGCCGGCTTCGCGGCGCCGCACGTGGTGGCGGCGCAGGCCCGGCCCGATCCGGACTTCCCGACGGTCGCCTTCCCCAACCCGGAGGAGCCCGGCGCGCTGGACCTGGCCCTGGCCGATGCGGTAGGGCTCGGCGCCGACCTGCTTATAGCGAGCGATCCAGACGGGGACCGGCTGGCCGTGGCCGCCCGCCGCCCGGGCCAGGGGCTGGCCGGCTGGGTGGTGCTGACCGGGGACCAGGTCGGCGCCCTCCTGGGCGCCAGCCTGCTGGGCTGGACTGCGGGGAACGTCGACCCCGGGAACCGGCTGGTAGCCTCCACGATCGTCTCCTCGACGCTGCTGTCCAAGATCGCGGCGACGGCGGGGGCCCGCTACGCCGAGACCCTGACCGGATTCAAGTGGATCGTCCGGGCGGGCGACGACGTGCCGGGCGCGCGGTTCGTGTTCGGCTACGAGGAGGCACTGGGCTACGCGGTCGGTGACGTGGTGCGGGATAAGGACGGCATCGGTGCCGCCCTGGCCATGCTCCGGCTGGCCACCGAGGCGAAGGCCACGGGGCGTTCGGTGCTCGAGAGGTACGACGAACTGGAGAGCGTGCACGGCGTGCACCTGACGTCCCAGGTGACGCTGCGGACCACGGACCAGGCTGAGATCATGGGGAGGCTCCGGGCCGATCCCCCGGCCAAGTTCGGCGGTCTGCCGGTAACCGCCATGGTCGACCTGGCCGCCGGGGACGGGGCGCGCGACGGACCGGGGCCGATGGCGAACGTGCTGATCTTCCGGCTGCCCGGCGCCCGGGTTGTGCTGCGCCCGAGCGGCACCGAGCCGAAGATCAAGTGCTATATCGAGATCACCGAACCGCTGGCCGGGCGGTCACTCCCGGCCGCCCGCGGATCGGCCGCCAAGCGGCTGGCTCCGCTGCGGCACGCCTTGGAGTCCGTGCTGGCAGGCGCATGAGAAGGCCTTAGTGCCCGCGGCGGCCGACCAGGGCCGCCCCTCCGGCCAGGGCCCACCCGGCCGGGGCCACCCGCCCGGCCAGGGCCACCCGGCTGAGCATGGTCAGGCCAAGCACGAAGCCTGCGACCTGGCTGGCCGCGATGAGCCCCCGCAGGCCGCTCGCTCCCCGGGACACGGCCTCGCTACGGTGTCGATGGCCGTCGTACCAGCTCCGGATAGGTTGGCGTTTTCTCGGGGGATCGTGTACCTCATATGGTGTGCGTGTGCCCCCGGCCCCGTAGGGGACCGCGCCGTCTGTGCCCGGCGGCTGACCGTCGAGGTCGTGGTGACCCTGTGACCGCTGGGGCCCGCGCTGCTGTCGTGCCGCCGACCTGCCGTGCTGAGGCCAGGGTCTAGTGCGCCGCCCGGGTGAGCGGCCCCGGGTCGGCGCGTGTCAGACCCGCGGGCCAGCCCGGGCGGCCCACCCCCGGCGCAGGTACCTCACCCGCCCCGCAATTCACCATTATATTCGAGGCAATGAAATTTATCGCGGAGGATATAGCTTATGCGGAGCATTTTGGTAGCCCCAGCTGCCTGGATCCTCCGCGTAAGCCGGATCCTCCACGGTAATGGGACGCTGACGCACTACCGGGGCCTGCCGGACGACGGCATGCGCGGGCATCGCGGCCGCGGCAGCACAGACGACCCTTCGGCACCC
>PLIQ01000114.1:21501-23705 GCA_003140115.1 Actinomycetota bacterium
GGTTCGGGCAGGTCGCCTCGAGCTCGGATAGATGATAATTGACACTGTAATAGTTGCAGTGTCATTATCGGGCTGTGGAGGAGCCTTGGACAATCCTGGAGCTGGCGGAGCTAGCGGCCGAGACGCTGGCCGCTACTGCACCAGCTGGGTCGTCGGGCGGGGCTGGGCCGTCGGGCGGCGCGGCATCCGGCTTGGCTCGATCGGGCTCGGCGCGGGTGAACGGGCGGATCCGGGACGTGCCGAACGAACGGCTGGTTCGCTGGTACGTCACTGTCGGCCTGGTAGATCCTCCGCTCAGCCGCCGGGGCCGGGTGGCCCAGTACGGGCGGCGGCACCTGCTGCAGCTCGTGGCAGTCAAGCGCCGTCAGGCGGAAGGACGGTCGCTAGCCGAGATCCAGGCCGAGCTGGCGGGCGCGACCGACGAGAAGCTGGCCGCAGTCGCCCGCGTCCCGGGTACTCCGCCTGCGTCGGAAGCATCGGCGGTACCGGGGCGCTTCTGGGCGCGGCAGCCTGTGCGGGCGGAACGGCCTGCGGACCGGGCTGCGGCGGAACGGATGGAACCGGCTGGGGCGGAGCGGGCTGGGGCGGAACGGGCGGGGTGGCCGGTCGCCGCGGCGCATGGCGGCGCGGCGGCGCGGGGCGCCGTGGTTGCACCGGGCGGGATCGTGCGCGGGGTCAGGCTCGCGCCGGGGGTGACGCTGCTGCTCGACGGCGGGGGCCGCGAGCCGGGCCCGGACGATGTGCTGGAAATCCTGAATGCCGCGGGGCCGCTGCTGGAGGAGCTCGCTCGCCGCCGCCTATGCGGCGATGACCTGAAATAAGACCGAGGAGAGCCGGACATGACCACTGACATCGCGCTGCTGGACACCGACGACGCCGCCGAACCGGACGCGGGGCTCGGTGCGCTCGCGACCAGCCGGGGCAACCTGCCGCTTGATGCCGTCGAGGTCCGAGCAGCCATCGCCGGCACGTGCGCCGGCGTGGAGCTGACCCAGGGCTTCCGTAACCCGTTCGACGTCGCGCTGGAGGCGACGTACATCTTTCCGCTGCCGGACCGGGCCGCGGTCACCGCGATGCGGATGGAGTGCGCCGGGCACGTCGTGGAGGGGGTGCTGAAGGAACGCTCCCAGGCCCGGGAGGAATACGACCAGGCGATCGCGGAGGGGCGGCGGGCGGCAATCGCCGAAGAGGACCGGCCGGACGTGTTCACGATGCGGGTCGGCAACATCGCCCCGGGCGAGCGGGTCACGGTCCGGCTGACTCTGGTCCAGCCGCTGCCCTACCAGGACGGCGAGGTGACGTTCCGGTTCCCGCTGGTGGTCGCGCCGCGCTACGTCCCGGGCGCCCCGCTGCCGGGCATTCCGGCGGGCAGCGGCGTGGCAGCCGACACCGATGCTGTCCCCGACGCCTCCCGGATCAGCCCGCCGGTGCTGCTGCCCGGGTTCCCGAACCCGGTCCGGCTCACGCTGAGCGTCGACATCGACCCGGCCGGCCTGCCGCTGGCCGGGATCCGCAGCAGCCTGCACGCCACCGCGGAGCAGGCCGGCGCCGACGGCCACACGATCGTCCGGCTGTGCCCCGGCGAGCGGCTGGACCGGGATTTCATCCTCCGGCTGACCGTGGCGGGCCAGGACCGGATAGCGACCTCGCTGATGCTGACCCCCGACCCGGGAGAAGGTCCCGATGCGGGAACGTTCACCCTCACCCTGGTGCCGCCGGACGGCGGTGACAGGCCCCGGCCGCGCGACGTGGTGCTGGTCCTTGACCGTTCCGGCAGCATGCAGGGCTGGAAGATCGTGGCGGCCCGCCGCGCCGCCGCCCGGATCGTGGACACGCTGACCGGGACCGACCGGTTCGCGGTGCTCTGCTTCGACAGCATGGTCGAGCGGCCGCCGGACCTTCCGGACGGCCTGGCCTCCTGCACCGACCGCAACCGGTTCCGCGCCGTCGAGTGGCTGGCTCGGACGGACGCCAGGGGCGGCACCGAGATGCTCGCGCCGCTGGAGCAGGCGGTGCGGCTGCTCACCGAGGCGGGCGGGCCGGAGGCGGGCGGGCCGGCGGGCAGCGGGCCCGAGGCGGGCGGGCCGGCGGGCGGCGGGTCCGTGGTAGAGGGCGACTCCGGCCGCGACCAGGTGCTGGTCCTGGTCACCGACGGGCAGATCGGCAACGAGGATCAGATCCTGGAGCGGATGGGAGCGCGGCTG
>PLIQ01000109.1 GCA_003140115.1 Actinomycetota bacterium
GGGCCGCGCCGGGCACACGGGGCGGGGGGCTAGTAGACCAGGGCTTGGGCGGCTTCGGCCATGATCTCGGCGACGAAGGTGGGAGCGCCGGCGATCCGGATGCCGGTGATCAGGTCGTCGGGCTCGATGTCGCGGCGGGCGGCGCACTGGGTGCAGACCGTGACGGTCCCCGCGGCCAGGATCCCGGCTAGCAGGTCGGCCAGGGGCGCGGCGTGCGGGAGGGAGAAGTCCGCCGCGCGGCCTGGCAGCCCGAACCACGCGGACTCTCCGGTCAGCCACAGCGATACGCGCACCCCGCTGGCCACCGCCGCCGCGGCGACGGTGAAGGCCTGATTACACCGTTCCGGGTCGTCCTTCCCGGCCGTGACCTTGATGACGAGAGAGCGCTCGGGCATGGCTGAAACTCTAGCCTGGGCCGGCAGATAGGGCCGAATAGGGCGGTCGGCCGCGGCGCGCCGCGGGATCCGGCGCCGGTCCCGGCTCTACACTTTCGGCCTATGCATGGCATGTTGAGCGCCGCCATCCTGATTTGCGTGTTCGCCGTCGTCGCGGTCGCGTGCGTCTGGGTGGCCGGGCGGGTGTACCTGGCTGGGAGCCGCCGTGGCGATTCATCCTGACCTGGCGCCGATCGCGTTCCTGCTCGGGCGTTGGGAAGGCGCGGGGATCGGCGGGTACCCGACCATCGAGTCGTTCCGGTTCGGCCAGGAGATCGAGTTCAGCCACAACGGCAAGCCGTTCCTGAGCTACGTCAGCCGGACCTGGCGGCTGGACGAGGAGGGGCGGATCGGCCTGCCGCTGGGCACCGAATCCGGCTACTGGCGGCCGCGGCCCGACCACCAGGTCGAGGTCATGCTCGCCCACCCCACCGGGATCGTCGAGATCTACCTGGGTGAGATCACCGGGACAAGGATCGAGATGGCCACCGACGTGGTCGCCCGCACCGCGACGGCCAAGGAGGTCACGGCCGGGCACCGGCTCTACGGGCTGGCGGGCACCGACCTGGCCTACGCCTACGACCTGGCCGCCGTAGGCCAGCCGCTCCAGCCCCACCTCTCCGCCCAGCTCAAACGAGTCAGCAGCGGAGACTGATCAGTACGGGCGAGAAGTAAAGCGTACGGCGANNGGGGTTCCGGGGGGTCGCCCCCCCGGGCCAGCACGTCACCCCCGGGCAAAAAAGAATCCCCGGGCGACTCCTGCGTGCACGATTGGCGTGCTGCACAGGGACCGACTGGACAAGGTCGGTCAGCCCGAGGATTCGGTGTCTGCCAGGATTTAGCCGGCCGCCGCCTCGCTGGACGTCATGCCGGCGGGTAAGCGGCTAGCTGACAGCCACCTCACGAGTCCGTCGTATATGCATACTGTTGGACCACCTCCTTTCCCGCGTACCTCGCACGTTATCCGCGAGCAGCCGGACAGGCAAGGGCATTTTGCCGTGCGCCTGCTCACAGCGGCCCAACTACTATGGGAGCCATGGACCGGGAGGCAGCGTTGCCAAGTCTGCCCGTGCGCGAGTGGGACGAGCAGCTCCGGGCCCGCGGCTACCGGGTGACGCCGCAGCGCCAGCTGGTGCTCGAGGCGGTGGCCCGGCTCGACCACGCGACCCCGGAAGAGATCGGCGCTCAGGTACAGCAGACGGCCCGCGGCGTGAACATCTCCACCATCTACCGGACGCTCGAACTGCTTGAGCAGATCGGCATGGTCACCCATACCCACCTGCACCACGGCGCGCCCACCTACCACCTGGCCAGCGACGCCGACCACGTGCACCTGGTCTGCCGCGACTGCGACCGGATCACCGAGATCGGCCCGGACGCGATCCGCCCGCTGATCACCGCGCTGGACGAGCGGCACGGCTTCGAGACCGACGTCGGTCACCTGACCGTCTTCGGCCGCTGCGCTGACTGCCGGGCCGGAGGAGTCAAATGAGCGATCGGGAAAGTCCGCTGCTAGCCTGGCCGGCCGCGGTGCAGGCCGGCTGGCCGGATCAGGGCGTAGCGGCCCACTACGGTGACCCGCTGCGCGAGCAGCGCGGACTGGACACTACCGCCGGGCTGGTGGACCGCTCCAACCGCGGCGTGCTGACCATTACCGGCCCGGACCGGCTGAGCTGGCTGCACAGCCTGACCACCCAGCACCTGGACCGGCTGGCCGTGGGCCAGAGCGCCCAGGCTCTGATCCTCAGCCCGACCGGGCACGTGGAACACCATCTCACCCTGACCGACGACGGCACCGCGGTGTGGCTGCACGTCGAGCCGGGGACGGCGGCGGACCTGGTGGCGTTCCTGGAGTCCATGCGGTTCATGCTGCGGGTCGAGGTGGCGGACGTCAGCCCGGACTACGCGGTGCTCACCGTGCTCGGCCCCGCGGGCGGCGATCTCGCCGCGGAGCTGGAGGGGGTCCGGGCGAGGGTGGAGCCAGGGTCGTTCGGATCGATTGATCTGATCGTGGCGCGGGACCGGCTGGCCGAGGCGGCCGCCGAGCTGGTCCGGCGGGGCGGCGCGCTCGCGGGCATGTGGGCGTTCGAGGCGCTGCGGATCGCGGCGCGGGTACCCCGGTTCGGCGTGGATACCGATCACCGGACGATCCCGCACGAGGTCGGCTGGATCGAGACCGCGGTGCACCTGAACAAGGGCTGCTACCGGGGCCAGGAGACGGTGGCCCGGGTGCACAACCTCGGGCATCCGCCCCGGCGGCTGGTCTTCCTGGACCTGGACGGCAGCGTGGACCGGCTGCCCGCGCACGGCGACCCGGTCGAGCTGGACCGGCCGGGAGAAGAGCGCACCGTGGTCGGCTTCACCGGGTCGGCGGCGCGGCACTACGAGCTCGGCCCGATCGGCCTGGCCCTGGTCAAGCGCACGGTGCCGGTCGAGGCCACGTTGCTGGCCGGGGGCGTCGCCGCCGCCCAGGAGGTGGTCGTGCCGCCCGACGCCGGCGCGAACGTCCAGGTCACGCTGCGTCGACGGCAGATAGTCTGAGCATTACCGCCGAATCAGGAGAAAGGGGTTCATGCCGTGCTGCGCAGGGTCTTGCTCGCGGCGTCAGCCAGTCCCCGGCTGCGCCAGCTCGTCACGGCCGCGCCGGCCGCGCGCGCCATCGTCGATTCCTACGTAGCCGGCGAAACCGCGCAGGACGCCGTGCGGGTGACCCGCGAGCTACGCGCCGCGGGCCTGCTTGTCACCCTGGACTACCTGGGTGAGGACACCACGGACCAGGCGCAGGCCGCCGCCGTCACCGAGGAGTACCTGCAGCTGATCGGCAAGCTCGGCGCGGAGGGCCTGAGCCACCGCGGGGCGGCCGAGGTCTCGGTCAAGCCGACCGCGGTCGGGCTCTTCCTCGGGGCGGACATCGCGGCGGCCAACATCGGCCGGATCTGCGCCGCCGCGGCGCAGGCGGGCACCACGGTGACGCTCGACGCCGAGGAGTTCGCGGCGATCGAGCCGACCCAGCAGATCGCCGCGAAGCTGCGGGCCGAGCACCCCGATCTCGGCTGCGTGGTCCAGGCCTGCCTGCGGCGCGCCGAGGACGACTGCCGCGCGCTGGCCGCCCACGGCGTGCGGGTCAGGCTGTGCAAGGGCGCCTACAGCGAGCCGGACAGCGTCGCCTTCGCCTCGCACCGGGACGTGGACCTGTCCTACGGGCGCTGCCTGCGGGTGCTGATGAACGGGCCGGGGTACCCCATGCTGGCCACCCACGACCCGCGGCTGATCCAGATCACCGGGTCGCTGGCCCTGCTCACCGGGCGCAGGCCGGACAGCTTCGAGTACCAGATGCTGTACGGGATCCGCCCCGCCGAGCAGCGGCGGCTGGCCAACACCGGGGCGCAAATGCGGGTGTACGTCCCCTACGGCGGCGACTGGTACGCCTACCTGGTCCGCAGGCTGGCCGAACGGCCGGGTAACCTCGCGCTCTTCCTGCGCTCGCTGCGGTCGAAGCAGTAGGCGACCATGAGCGGGACACACGGCATGATCGCGATTCTCGGCACCGGCAAGATGGGCGAGGCGCTGATGTCCGGCCTGCTGCGCGCGGGCCGGTCGCCGGCGGCCGTCGTCGCCGCGGTCCGGCGCGAGGACCGGGGCGACGAGCTGCGGGAGCGGTACGGAGTCCAGGTGACCGACGCCGCGTCGGCGGCCAAGCTGGCCGACACCCTGGTCCTGGCGGTCAAGCCGCAGGACATGGGCAAGCTGCTGGCCGAGATCGCGCCCGCGGTGCCGCCGGACCGGCTGGTGGTGTCGGTGGCGGCGGGGATCACCACGGCGTTCATCGAGCGGCGGCTGGACGGGGAGGTGCCGGTCGTCCGGGTCATGTCGAACACCCCGGTCCTGGTGGACGAGGCGATGAGCGTGATCTCGGCCGGGTCCTACGCGGGCGAGGAGCACCTGCGCCGGGCCGAGGAGCTGCTCCGCCCGGTGGGCAAGGTGCTGCGCATCCCCGAATCGCAGCAGGACGCGGCGACCGCGCTGTCCGGCAGCGGCCCCGCGTACGTCTACTACCTGGTCGAGTCGATGGTGGACGCGGCCCTGCTGCTCGGCATGGCGCGCGGTACCGCGCTGGAGATGGTCACCCAGGCGGTCTACGGCGCGGCCACCATGCTGCGGGAATCGGGCGAGCATCCGGTGATCCTGCGCGAGGCGGTCACCTCGCCGGGCGGCACCACGATCGCCGCGATCCGGGAGCTCGAGCGGCACGGGGTGCGGGCCGCGTTCCTGGCCGCCATCGAGGCCGCGCGGGACCGCGGCCGGGAACTGGGCGCGGACCCCGGTCCCGGCGGTCCCGGGAGGCAGTAGTGGCCGGTCCGCTCACGCTGGCCTGGGACGAACGCCTGATCGGCTACGACTTCGGGCCCGGTCATCCGCTGGCTCCGGTGCGGGTCGAGCTGACCATGGCGCTGGCCCGCGAGCTCGGCGTGCTGGACCTGCCCTCGGTGACGGTCATCGACCCCGCCCCGGCGGAGCAGGGGGAACTCGAGCTCGTTCACGACCCCGCCTACATCGACGCGGTGCGCCAGGCCGGCCGCGACGGGAGGGCCAACCTCAGGTACGGGCTCGGCACCCCGGACGACCCGGTGTTCCCCGGCATGCACGAAGCCTCGGCGCTGGTCGCGGGCGCGACGCTCGCGGCGGCCCGGGCGGTCTGGCCGGGCGAGGCCCGCCACGCGGTCAACATCGCCGGCGGCCTGCACCACGCGATGCGCCGGTCGGCCAGCGGCTTCTGCGTCTACAACGACCCGGCCATCGCGATCAGCGCGCTGCTGGCCGACGGCGCGCAGCGGATCGCGTACGTGGATCTCGACGTGCACCACGGCGACGGCGTGCAGGCGGCGTTCTACCACGACCCCCGGGTCCTGACCATCAGCCTGCACGAACATCCGGCCACCTTGTTCCCCGGGACCGGGCTGGCGTCCGAGATCGGCAGCGGAGACGGCCGCGGCTACGCGGTCAACATGCCGCTGCCCGCCTTCACCGGCGACGCGGGCTGGCTGCGGGCGTTCGACGCGGTGGTCCCGCCGCTGCTGCGCGCCTTCCGGCCCCAGGTGCTGGTCAGCCAGCACGGCTGCGACAGCCACCGGCTCGACCCGCTGGCGCACCTCGAGCTCAGCATCGACGCGCAGCGGCGCGCCGCGCTGATGGTGCACGACCTGGCTCACGAGGTCGCCGGCGGCCGGTGGCTGCTCACCGGCGGCGGGGGATACGAGCTGGTCCAGGTCGTGCCGAGATCCTGGACCCACCTGCTGGCGGTGGCGGCCGGGCACCCGGTCGAGCCGGACCGGGCCGTGCCGGAGCGCTGGCGGGCCCTGGCCGCCGAACGGGCCGGCGAACAGGCACCTTCGACGATGACGGACGGGCAGCCCGCGGACTATATTCCGGTCACCGCGGGACTCGATCCCGCCGATCCCGTCGACGCCTCGATCATCAGCACATGCCGCGCCACTTTTGCCTGGCACGGTCTGCATCCGCCGATGTGATCTCGAAATGGTTTCGGCGCCGATCCGCCGGCAGTTTTTGCCAATGCCGGACTAGCGCGCGGTCAGATCCCAACTGACCGTTGGCAAAGCTGCTGCTGACGACGCGTCTGACCATCATTGCACCGGACCCGAGCCGGGGAGATTATCCAAACAGTAACAACAATGAGGCTTTAGACGGGTTGCGGTTTTTTGTACGGGACTTACTCTGGAGACGTACGTGACTGGTGCGCTGAATCCCGTCAAGTGCTCGGCTTCGTGCGGAAGAGGCAACTGGATGGCAAGCGAAACCCCCCTCAGCGACGTTCGATTTCTCACCGTTGCCGAAGTGGCCTTGATCATGCGCGTGTCAAAGATGACCGTGTATCGCTTGGTCCACTCTGGCGAGCTGGAAGCGATCCGCGTCGGACGTTCCTTCCGGGTCCCCGAACAGGCAGTCAATCAGTACCTGAAAGCTGCCTTCGTCGGTACCGCGTGAACTAACGGCGGCACCGGGCAGCGGACCTGGGGCCCGGGGGGGCCAGCCGGATGGCGGTGTCACGGCGTCCGGCCGCGCGAGCACGCCGCATCGGGGGTAACCTCTTGGTTGGGTAGGTATCCAGCCGCCCTGACCGGGCGAGCGTGTTGGCGTGCCCGTCATCCGCAAGGCCGAGAAGGGTGGTCCCATGGGCTCTGTCATCAAGAAGCGCCGCAAGCGCATGGCCAAGAAGAAGCACCGCAAGCTGCTGAAGAAGACGCGTATCCAGCGCCGCAACAAGAAGTAACCGGGTCCCGGCCATGATCGCGGCGCAGCCGGGCGTGCACCAGCGAGACTGATGTCGCTCCCGGTCCTGATCGGGTTCGCGGGCGTGCTGGTCGCGGCCGTGGTCACCGGCCTGCTCGCCGGGCGGGCGGTCCGCCAGCCGGGGCTCGACGCGATCGTGTGGACGGCCGCGACCCTGGCCCTGACCGTCGGGCTGGTAGCCCAGAGTATGGGCTTGGCCAGCGGGTTCGGGTCGGCCACGTTCCGGGCGGTCCAGCTGTTCGCGCTGTTGCTGGCGCCGCTGTGGCTGGCCTGGGGCTTGGCCGAGATGGTCGGACCGGGCGGGGCGGCCCGGTTCGGCACCCGGCTGGCCTGCGGTGCGCTGTCCGTGGTGGGCAGCGTGATCCTGGCCACCGACCCGCTGACCGGCGCGCCGTTCGGGAAGGGCTGGCCGCTGGCCAGTGAGCACTACCAGGCCCCCTGGTACGACGCCCTGGACGTGGTGCAGGCCGTGGCAGTGCTGCTGGCCGTGGCGAGCATCGGGCTGGTCGCGGTGCGGGCCAGGACCGGGGGTTCGTGGCCCGGCTCGCTGCCGGGGGCGGGCCTGGTCGGGCTCGCGGTGTTCCTGACCGTCGGGTTGCGCTTCTCGCTGCCCGCCCGATTGGCCTATCCTCTGCTCAGCTTGCTGGCCGCCGCGCTGGTCTGGTTCGGCGTGACCAGGCTTGAGGCCCAGCCGGGGCGTGACCGCGGCACCGGCCGTCACGGGACGGCCGCCCGCGACCAGACGGGAAGTGATCGCATGGCTGACCGTGACCAGATGGGACGTGACCGGGGCGGCCCGGACCGCCGTGCCCCCTACCCCCCGGACGGCTACGACCGCCGCGCCCCGTACCCGGCCAACGGCTACGACCGCCGTGAGGCGCCGCACCCGGCGGCCCCGGCCCCGGCCGCGGCTCCGCCCCCGCCGGCCCCGGCCCCGCCGTACGGGCGGATCCTGATCTTCACGCTGCTTGACGACCGCGCCGCCGATTTCGACCGGTTCGCGGAGCAAGCGGCCGAGGAAGTCAGCACCAGAGAGCCGGACACCCTGGTGTACGTCATCCACCTGGTGCCGAACGCGCC
>PLIQ01000603.1:0-8470 GCA_003140115.1 Actinomycetota bacterium
ACGCGGACGGAGTTGTTGGCGTTCTGGTACTGGACGCTGACGATGTCCTTGCCGCCGAGGTCCATGTCGAACCCGGCGTCGCGGAGGGCGCGGACCTTCTCCTCCTCGCGGGCCTTGGTCGCGATGAACTCGGCGATGTCTGGGTGGTCCACGTCGAGCACGACCATCTTGGCCGCGCGCCGGGTGGCGCCGCCGGACTTGATCGTGCCCGCGGAGGCGTCGGCGCCGCGCATGAAGGACACCGGGCCGCTAGCTGTGCCGCCGGAGGACAGCAGCTCCTTGCTGGACCGGATCTTGGACAGGTTGACCCCGGCGCCGGAGCCGCCCTTGAAGATCAGGCCCTCCTCGCGGTACCAGTCCAGGATCGCGTCCATGGTGTCGTCCACGGAAAGGATGAAACAGTTGTGAACGCGCAGGTTCCCGGAAAGGTACTCGCCGCTCTCGGTCTGGATGTCGTAGACCTCCATCAGGCCCAGATCCTCGATCCGGTCGACCTCCAAACGCTTGGTCTCGCGCGCGGGGAGCCCGGGCAGGTCGAAGCTCCGTTCTAGCTTCGTCGCCTTGACCGGGTCAACGAAACCGATCACGTCCGCGAAGATGCGCCGGTCGCCGGCGGACTGGATGCGCAACGTCCAGCATCCATGGCGGTCCGCACGAGCATCCGCCTTGAAGCCCACCCGCGAGTAGATGCCGAAGCGGAGCAGCAACTGCTGCATACCCCTGATGAGCTGCTCAGAGATCATGTCGACCTCTACCACGGTCGAGGACTCGCGCGCCGACACGAATCCCTCGGCCTGGAAGACGCTCCGCAGGTATGCGGCCACGACAGGCAGCGGCGCGGTGAAAAGCCGACGCGGGACCGTCATCTCCGTGCCACGAGTCAGCAGATCCCACCGATCGACGAAATCGCGCAGCACCTCCCCGTACAGCCGCGTCCGACGGCAGTCGAGGCGGTCATCCTGCGTACTGACCTGTCGTTCATGACGGTGCACGCCCGGGAAGAGCAGGCTCAGCGCCTCGGTCACCCAGGCCAGTTCGCCGTCGGTGACCGTCATGGCCTCGATGGTGAGGGACCGGTTCGTGCCCTGGTACTGACCCACGAACCCGTCTGACTGCAGCCATCCGGCAAGCGCGGATTCGGCGATGTCGTAGCGGCTGATCTCATCCTCGCCGTGGCTGTCGCGACGGTGCCATTCGAGTTTGTCGCCCGGCTTCAGGGAACCGGCTGGCACGAAGCGACCGGCGCTTTGCGCGGAAGACCGCCAGACAAGGTGATCCGATGTCACGTCGAGCGCGTAGCCGGCCTTGGTGTGCAGCCGGAGTACCTGCTTCACGCCGTTGGCCTTCGTGGCTACGATCCGCGTTACGCCGTGGGCGTCATAGACCTTGGCACCAACCGCGTCGTCTTCGACGAGCTTGCCGATGGGGACTAGCCCTGCTGGCGTACTCACCAGAGCGTCATAGGGCTGGCACGCCGACACCTGCTGCGGGGAGGAGGTGCCGACGTTGAACCAGACNNGGGGAGTTGAAGCTGAAGACCTGGTGGACCAGGGCGTGCTTGAGCTCGTGGTCGAAGATCACGGCGTCTTCTTCGGTGGCGAAGTAGCCCTGCTTGCGGCCGGTCTCGGTGTAGACGCCGACCACGCGGTCGACGAGTTGCTTGAGGCTCCACTCGCGGGTCGGGGAGCCGACCGCA
This sequence comes from Actinomycetota bacterium, assembly GCA_003140115.1. The sequence continues at coordinate 1,697 of PLIQ01000603.1, forward strand.
CCGCGGAAGTACTTGGTGGTCACGATGTTGGCCGCGTTCACCGACCAGAAGTCGGGGAACTCCACGCCGTGCTGCTCGAAGTTGACCGAGCCGTCCCGCCAGTTGGTCATCACCACGTCACGGCGTTCCCAGGTGATCTGGTCGTAGGGGTGTACGCCGGGCGTGGTGTAGATGCGCGTCATCGTGAGGCCGCCGCGCTGGGTTCGCTGACTGGGGGCCTCCTCGGCGCTCTTTCCCTTGCGGGCCCTGCTGCTCGCCGTCTCGGTCATAACTTCCCCCTTCCGGGACCCTTCCGGATCCCTCCCAGGCCGTGTACGGCCATGCTGCAACGATGACAACTTCGTGACGTCCTAGGGTGTCGTTTCCGCCGGTTGGCTACCTTGGCGGCCCTGGCGCAGGGTGGCGATCTCGTCCTCGAAGTCGGCGAGCGACTCGAAGCTGCGGTAGACCGAGGCGAACCTGAGGTAGGCCACCTCGTCCAGTTCCCGCAGCGGGCCGAGGATGGCCAGGCCCACTTCGTGCGAGGGGACCTCAGCCAGGCCGCGGGCCCTGATCGTCTCTTCCACCTGCTGAGCCAGGATGGCCAGCTTGTCCTCGCTGACCGGCCGTCCCTGGCAGGCGCGCTGGACCCCGCGGATGATCTTGTCCCGGGTAAACGGCTCGGTGACCCCGCTGCGCTTGGCCACCATCAAGATGACCGTCTCCTGCGTGGTGAACCGGCGCCCGCACTCGGGGCACGACCGCCGGCGGCGGATCGCGGCACCGTCGTCCGCGGTCCGGCTGTCGATGACCCTGCTGTCCGGATGACGACAGAACGGGCAGTGCACGCGATCACCTCCCCAAGGCTGCTTGCAGTACTAATTATACTCGGTAACACAACTTGTGGAAAAACCACAGCGCTGTAACTACTAGATGTTGTGGTTACGGTAGACCACGAGGGCGGCCGGAGGCAAGCAGGCGCGAGCCTTCGATCCGGAATTCGCGGCAGCCGGGCCGATATGAGCGGGGTGCCGGCGTGTCGCGGCGGTGGGTGGCTCAGCCGTGGGGTCAGTCGCGGGGGGTCGGTCGTGGGGCTCAGTCGCGGGGGACCCGCAGTCGCTGGCCCGCGAAGACCACGTTCCCGGTCAGCCGGTTGAGCTCGATGATCTGCTCGACGACCACCCGGGTGTCGGTGCCGGGGTCGGCGCTCTCGGCGACCGACCACAGGCTCTGGCCGGGGAGGACGGTGACCTGGGCGAGGCTCTGCTGGGGCGCCCGCGCCGGCCCCGGGTAGTTGGTGGCCTGCGCCGCCCCGGCGATGACCAGGGACAGCGCGGCCAGGACGAGCGCGGTGGCGACCACGACCACGACGCGGCCGCGCCTGGTCAGCCGGAGCGGCGCGTTCGCCGGCTGGCCGCGGGCCGGCTCGGAGCGCGGGACATGGCTCGGTACCGGCGAATCCGCGGGAGCGATCCAGCGGACGGCCGCCCGGCTCCGGGCGGTGTCCTGCGGCAATGCCGCTGGCAGCTCAGGCAACTCCGGAAGCTCCGGAAGCTCTTCCGCCCGCATCGCGCTCATGACGACCTCCGCTGCTCAAACCTTCATTCGAGCTATACTCTTAACTATGTCCGCTCTCGGACCCCTGCTCGATCGAACCTGTGCTCGATCGTACGCCTGTTCGATCGGAAGATCTACTACATCGTTGTATCGCGAGGGTCTGACATTTTCGCGACACGTCCGAACAGATGTTTGGGATACGGAACGGAAAACGTTAGTCTCTAGGCAGCACGCAAGAATCCGGACACGGAAGGTCATCAAATGGAGGAAACCGCCATGGGAGGCACTACAACGGGCACTTCCAGCACCGAGGCGCCCAGACCCAAGGGGCGACCAGGGCGCAAGCCGAAGGGCAGCGTGCCCGTGATTGTGCCGGAGACGCCGGACAAGCCCGATCCCGATCACGTGCTGACCTGGCGGCAGCGCAAGGTGCTCCAGGTGATCAGGGAGTCCGTGCAGAAGCGCGGCTATCCGCCGTCGATGCGGGAGATCGGCGAGGCGGTCGGCCTGACCAGCACGTCCAGCGTCTCGTACCAGCTCAGCACGCTGCAGCGCAAGGGCTACCTGCACCGGGACGTGGGCCGGCCGCGGACCGTGGAGGTGCGCCTGCCCGGTCACCCGGCGGTGCGCCCGGAGCCGGGCCGCGAGCGCGAAGAAGAACTGCCCTCCGACATCCCCGGCAACGACATCCCGTCACAGGAAGCGGCGTACGTGCCGCTGATCGGGCGGATCGCCGCGGGCGGGCCGATCCTGGCCGAGCAGTACGTGGAGGACATCTTCCCGCTGCCTCGGCAGCTGGTCGGCGAGGGCACCCTGTTCCTGCTCAAGGTGGTCGGCGACTCCATGATCAACGCCGCGATCGCGGACGGGGACTGGGTCGTGGTCCGGCAGCAGGAGGACGCGCAGAACGGCGACATCGTGGCCGCCATGCTCGACAGCGAGGCGACGGTGAAGACCTTCAAGCGCAGCGACGGGCACGCCTGGCTGATCCCGCACAACCCGGCCTACACGCCGATTCTCGGTGACGAGGCCAGCATCCTGGGCCGCGTCGTCGCGGTCCTGCGGCGCGTCTGAGCACGGCGGCCTCCTGGGAACAGGAGGCCGTGCTCCGGTCACATGCCGGTGGTCATCGCTGGGTGCGGGGTCCGGAGTCCGGGTTGGGATTCCGGCCCGCGCTAGGCCGCGACGACGATGCTGACCAGCTTGGGCGCCCGCACGATGACCCGGCTGACCGGCTGGTCGCCCAGCGTGCGGGCGACTCCGGGCGCGGCCAGCGCGAGCTCGCGTAGCTCGTCGTCGGTGATGGTCGGCGGGACCTCCAGCCGGTCCCGCACCTTGCCGTTGACCTGCACCACGCAGGTGACCGTCTCCTCGGTCAGCAGGTCCGGATCGGCGGCGGGCCAGGCCGCCCGCGCCACCGAGGGCGGGTTCCCGAGCAGTTCCCAGCACTCCTCGGCGGTGTAGGGCGCGAACAGGGACAGCAGCATGGTCAGCACTTCGGCGGCCTCGCGCACCGCGGGGTCGGCCGCGCCCGCGGGCCCGGTATCGATGGTCCGTCGCGTCGCGCTGACCAGCTCCATGAGCCGGGCCACGGCCACGTTCAGGTGATAGGACTCGACCTGGCGGGTGACCTCGTCGATGGTCCGGTGCGTGGCCTTGCGCAGCGCGAGGTCGCCCGGGCCCGTGCCCGGGTCCGCGGCGGCGACGTCGGAGGTGATCCGCCAGACCCGGCCGAGGAACTTGACCATCGCCTCGGGGTTCATGTCCGCCCAGTCGATGTCGTCCTCAGGCGGGCTGGCGAAGATCATGGTCAGCCGGATCGTGTCCACCCCGAAGCGCTCGATCTGCTCGCCCAGGTCCACGCCGTTGCCCAGCGACTTGGACATCGCCTTGCCGTGGTTGATCACCTGGCCCTGGTTGATCAGCCGGGTGAACGGCTCGGTGAAGTCCAGCAGGCCCATGTCGTACAGGACCTTGGTGAAGAACCTGCTGTACAGCAGGTGCAAGATGGCGTGCTCGACGCCGCCCACGTACATGTCCACCGGTGCCCACCGCCGGACCTCGGCCGGGTCGAACGGGCCGCCGAGGTACTCAGGTGAGCAGTACCGGAACATGTACCAGGATGAGTCCACGAACGTATCCATGGTGTCTGTGTCGCGCTTGGCCGGGCCGCTGCAGCGGGGGCAGTCGACGTTGACCCAGTCCTGCGCCGCGGCCAGCGGCGACACGCCCCGCGGCACCAGGTCCTGGCCGCGCAGGTCGGGCAGAACGACCGGCAGCTGGTCGTCCGGCACCGGCACCTCGCCGCAGGACGGGCAGTGAATGATCGGAATCGGGGTGCCCCAGAAGCGCTGCCGGGACAGCAGCCAGTCGCGTAGCCGGTAGTTGACCGCCGCCCGGCCCAGGCCCTTCTCGGCCAGGATGGCGGTGATCGCGGCGATGGCCTCGGCCTTGGGCAGCCCGTTGATCGGGCCGGAGTTCACCAGCGTGCCGTCGCCGGCGGTGGCGATCCCCGTCTGCGCCGGGTCGGGCTGCCCGGTGTCGACCACGACCCGGACGTCCAGCCCGTAGGCGCGGGCGAAGTCCAGGTCGCGCTGGTCGTGCGCGGGCACGGCCATGATGGCCCCGGTGCCGTAGTCGGGCAGCACGTAGTCCGCGGCCCACACCGGGATCCGCTCGCCGTTCACCGGGTTGATGGCGTGCCGGCCGAGGAAGACCCCGGTCTTCTCCCGGTCGGTGGACTGACGCTCGATGTCGGTCAGCTTGCGGACCTGCTCCACGTAGGCTCGCAGCTCAGGCAGGCGGTCCGGGGCGCAGACCTGCTCGGCTAGCGGCGAGTCCGCGGCCACCACGAAGAACGTGGCCCCGTACAGCGTGTCCGGCCTGGTGGTATAGACCGTGAGCGGCTCGTCTCGGCCGTCAATCTGGAAGTGGACCTCGGCGCCCTCCGAGCGGCCGATCCAGTTGTGCTGCATGAGCAGCACGCGGTCGGGCCAGCAGCCCTCCAGCTGCTTGGCGTCCTCGAGCAGGCGGTCGGCGTACTCGGTGATCTTGAAGTACCACTGGTTCAGCATCCGCCGGACGACCTCGGCGCCGCAGCGCTCGCACTTCCCGGCGATGACCTGCTCGTTGGCCAGCACGGTCTGGTCTACCGGGCACCAGTTCACGTACCCGTCCCGGCGGTAGGCCAGGCCTCGCTCGTAGAAGCGCAGGAACAGCCACTGGTTCCAGTGGTAGTAGGACGGATCGCAGGTCTGCAGCCTGCGGCTCCAGTCGAAGGAGGTCGCGTAGCGGCGGAACGAGGCGGCCTGGGTCTCGATGTTGGCGTAGGTCCAGTCGGCCGGGTGCGTGTTGTTCCTGATCGCGGCGTTCTCCGCGGGCAGGCCGAAGGCGTCCCAGCCGATCGGGTGCAGCACGTTGCGGCCGCGCAGGAACTGGTAGCGCGCCAGGGCGTCGCCGATGGCGTACGCCTCGGCGTGGCCCATGTGCAGGTCGCCCGACGGGTACGGGAACATGTCGACCAGGTAGAAGCGCTCCCGGGGATCGGCCGGGTCTTCACCGGCCCGGAACGGGTCCAGCTCCGCCCAGCGCGCCTGCCATTTCTCCTGGACGTCACGGGGGTCGTAGCGCTGCGCCAGTTCGGTGCTCTCGGCCGCTGTCATTGTTTCCTCGCCATCGAATCGGTCCCGGTCCGGTCAACCCTTCGGGGGTGATTGAGCTCCTGCAATGAAAACGCCCCTCGACACGAGGGGCAGCCGCGCCAACGACGGTAGGTCGGCGCGGCTAGGTAAGAAGCAGCCGGACGGCACGCATGCGCACAGGATAGCGCACCCGCCCCGCTCGGGCGGCCGGGCTCAGCCGGGGGGCCGCACGCGGGCTCGGCATAGAGGTCAAAGGCCGGTATCACGGGTCAGAAATGCATGTGCGCGGGGAAATCAGCGCGTCTCGCCATTCCCCTTGACGGGCGGCCAGCCAGCCTCTATTCATCTTTACTGGGGAGCCAGCGGGGCGGGGGGACGATGGGCAACAGGGGGGATCACTGCGGGCCGGTCGCGATCATCGGCGTGGCCTGCCGGTTCCCCGGGGCGGCCGAGCCGGCCGAATTCCATGACCTCACGGTAGCCGGGCGCCGGATGTTCCGGCCGGTGGCCGACACGCTGCAGGCCGCCTTGCTCGACGACTGGGCCCGGCCCGAGCCGGGGAGGCAGGACACCGGCCCGGTGCAGAAGCTGGCCGCCGAGACCACCGCCCTGGCCCTGGCCGACGCCGGGTTCCGCGACGTGACCGGGATGCGCCTCGGCGGGGGCGGGCTGCTGCGCGACGCGGGCGGCCGACGCGGGCGGGCCGGGCTGTTCCTGGCCAGTTCGATGGCGGGCGTGGGCGGCCTGGTCCGCGAGCAATTCGGGTTCGCAGCGGACGTGGTGCCGACGGGCCCGGCGGCAACGTCCTCGCTGCACGCGGTGACCGCCGCGGCGGCTTCGCTCGGCGCCGGGGACGTCGACCTAGCGGTGGCGGGCGGGGCGGAACTCGGCCTCGACCCAGCATGGCTCACCGTGCAGGCGCGCGCCGGGACGCTGGGCCGCGACGATATGCGCGTGTACGCGGCCGATCCGGCCGGCCTGCTGCCCGGGGAGGGCTGCGGCATCGTGGTGCTGATGCGCTCGGCCGACGCCCGGGCCGCCGGGCTGCCGGTCTACGCGGAGATCGCGGGCTGGAGCACGGTGCCGGTCTCGCCGTCGATACCGGTCTCGCCTTCGGTGCCGGTATCGCCTTCGGTGCCGGTCTCGCCGTCGGTGCCGGACGGCCGGGCCGTGCTCGAGGCCTACCGACGGGCCGGGATCGACCCCGCGGACATCCAGCTCATCGAGGGCGAAGGCACCGGGACGGCGGCCCGCGACCTAACCGAGCTGACTACGTTCGCGCAGCTGAGACGCGGCGGCCGGACCAGTGCGGCGCTCGGCGCGGTGGCGGCCGGCATCGGGTACGCCCGGGCCGCGGCGGGCATCGCCAGTCTGGTCAAGGCGGCCCTGGCCATGACGGCCGGCACCATCCCGCCGGGCACCGGATGCGCGCGGCAGCACCCGCTGATCGAATCCGGTGAGGCGCTGCTCTGGCTGCCGCGGCAGCCAGAGCCGTGGCCCGACAGGAACGCGGCCGGGTCGGGCACCCGGCTGGCCGCGGTCAACTCGCTCGGCACCGCGGACCCGGCGGCGGGATCCGATCTGTACGGACCGCGGG
>PLIQ01000603.1:8533-26745 GCA_003140115.1 Actinomycetota bacterium
CTTCCGCGGCGTTGGGCGGACCATTGCGCGGCGGCTCGGCCGAGCATCCGAGTGTGTTCGCGCTGTGCGGCAAGGATCCCGGCGAGTTGGCGGGCAGGCTCGAGGTCATCGCCGAGGGGGCCGCGGCGCTCTCGGCGGCCGACCTGCACGGGCTGGCCCGCCAGCTGGCGCTTGATGTGCTGTGGGCCGACGATCGGGCCGGCCCGGGCCATGGCGGGGGGGAGGACGCTGGGTCCGGGAACGGCGGGTCCGGGAACGGCAGGTCCGAGCACGGCAGGTCCCGGCACGGCAGGTCCGGGCACGCTGGGGCGGTGCGGGTCGCGCTGACGGCCGCCACTGCGGCGCAGCTGGCGGCCCGGGCCCGGTCGGCGGCCCGCCTGCTCGCCGCGGATGTTCTACCCACGGCGGCCGATCCGGATGTGCACGTCTCGACCGGGGCGGCGGGCCGGGTGGTGGTGCTCTTCGGCGGGCTGGCCAGGCCGGGCCTGTCACAGGCAGCGCAGCTGGTCGCTTCGCTCGCGGGGCTGCGCACGCTGGACTGGATGGGAGTCACGCCGGGCGCCGCGGTGGGCTACAGCCTGGGCGAGATCACCGGGCTGGTCTGGGCGGGGTGCCTGCCCGCGGCCGAGGCGGCGCGCCTGGTGGCCCAGTGCGGCCAGGTGCTGCGCGGCTGCGCCAGCGGGCCCGCGGCGATGGCGCGGGTCGCGGCCGATGCCGAGACGACCCGCAGTCTGGGCGCGGCGGACCGGCTGCACATCGCCGCCTACGAGGGCACCCGCTCGCACGTGCTGGCTGGATCGACCACGGGCATCCGCAACCTGACCCGGCGGGCGGCCGCGGCGGGCGTGGCGGTCGAGGTGCTCGGCATCACGCACGCCCTGCACTCCCCCGCGCTGGCCGGGTGCGCCGCGCCGATCCGGAGCGTCTTGGCGGGGACCCGCTTCGCGCCGCCGCGGCGGCGGCTGATCTCCACCGCCACCGGACGTCCGGTGATGCCCGGCGAGGACCTTACCGAGCTGCTGGCCGGGCTGCTGAGCCAGCCGGTGCTGTTCGGGCCGGCCATGGCACTGGCGGCCGAGCAAGCTGACCTGATCGTGACCGCCGGAGTGGACGACGGCCTGGCTGACCTGGCCGCGGCCTGCTGCGCCGTGCCCTGCGTGGCTGTGCCCCACGTGACCGTGCCGGGCCTGGGCGGGGCCAGCGCCGGGGCTTGCCCCGACGACAACGCCGGAGCCGATGCCGGGGCTTACGCCGCGGCTACCGCTCGGGCGGTGGCGGCGCTGTTCGCGGCGGGGGCCATTAGCGATGTGGGCCAGTTGGCTCCTGTGGAGCCGTGGACGGTGCCACGGACGCGCGATAGCGAGTCGACCCGGCGACGCACCACGGCCTCGTTCGGATAAATCACTGGGCCAGGACGCGCGGGATCTCCCAGTCGGGGCGCAGCGGCATGCCGGAGGTGCCGTCCGGCTGGAGTTTCACGCCCAGCACCTGGTGTAGCTCGATGTGGTTGCGATCGAAGCCGAGCCGCGAGCCCGCCATGTACAGGCGCCAGACCCGCGCCGTGCCCTGGCCTACCTCCTGGACCGCCTCGTCCCAGTGCGCGTCCAGGTTGGCGCACCAGGCGGCCAGGGTCTTGGCGTAGTGCTCGCGCAGGTTCTCCTCGTGCCGGACCTCGAAGCCGGTGTCGGTCATGAGCGAGATCAGGTAGCCGGGTCCCTCGAGCTCTCCGTCGGGGAACACGTACCGGTTGATGAACCCCCGCATGCGGATGGCCGGCTCGGTGTTGTCCGGCCGGGTGATGCAGTGGTTGAGCAGCCGCCCGCCGGGCGTCAGCTTGCCGAGCAGGAATGAGAAGTAGGCGGGGAGATTCTGCTTGCCGACGTGCTCGGTGAGCCCGATGGAGCTGACCGCGTCGAAGCCGGTCTCCGGCACGTCGCGGTAGTCCAGGTGGCGTACCTCGGCCAGGCCGGACAGGCCCTCGCGCTCGATCGCGGCCTGGCCCCAGGCGGCCTGCTGCGCGGACAGCGTTACGCCGAGCGCCCGCACGCCGTACTCCCGGGCGGCGTGCATCACCATGCCGCCCCAGCCGCAGCCCACGTCCAGCAGCCGCATGCCCTCATGCAGCCCTAGCTTGCGGGCGACCAGGTCGAACTTGTTGACCTGCGCCTCTTCCAGGGTGGCGTCCTCGCGCGGATAGCAGGCGCAGGTGTAGGCCATGGTGGGCCCGAGCACCCACTCGTAGAACCGGTTGGAGACGTCGTAGTGGTGCGAGATCGCGTTGGCGTCGCGGCCTTTGGAGTGCCGCCGCCCGCCCAGCCAGCGGCGGTGCAGCCGGACCTCCTGGGGCGGCGGCGGCATCCGGTGCAGCAGCAGCTTCGGCCCGCCTAGGGCCTGCAGCAGCCGCAGCTTCTCGGCCGGGCCCAGGCTGGTGGACTGGGCCTTGGTCATCCGGGTCAGAACGTCGTACATGTCGCCCTCGACGTCCAGGTGGCCGGCCACGTAGGCGCGGGCCAGCCCGAGTGCCCCGGGGGCCTGGGCCAGGTAGGCCACGGCCACCGGCGAGCGGACCGTGATCTTCACCGGAGACCCGACCGGGCCGGCGTGACTGCCGTCATAGGCCGCGAACTCCACCGGGGCGTCGGGTCCCGCGAATGCCTCGAAGACCTCCGCTAGTGCCATGCTGCGCGTTCCTTCCGTTGACGGGATGCCTCAGCGTCCCCTGACACACTTCTCATACAGGCCGAGCAGGCGCCCCTCGCCGTCGTAGGCGCGCTTGAGCGCTCGGTATGCGTCGCCGTTGTAGCGTCGGTAGAACTCGTCCTCGGGGTAGAAGGACGTGGAGTACAGCGACTTGTGCCCGTCCAGCTTGGAGACCTCGTCCTCGATCAGGCGGTTGTAGTAACCGTCGGCCCGGTCCGCGGGCAGGGCCACCGTGCCCCAGAATCCGAAGTTCACGTAGACCTCGCCGGGCCGCAGCGGGTACAGCGGCCAGGCCTGCGCGTCACGCAGCGGGCATATCCAGACCGGGCGCATCCCCACCTGCGCGTCAAAGAACCGCAGGAAGTCGGCGCCGTGCTCGACCGGGATCTCCACGTCCTGCGTGACGAACTCGCGGGCCGGCCGGCCGCGCCCGGAGTTCAGCGCGTCGGTGAAGCCATGGCGCCGGTCGAGGGCGACAAGCCTGCGGTACACGTCCGAGCGGCGGTACCGGCGCGGCCACATCCTGCGGACCAGCGGTCGCTGGACGCCGAAGGCCTTGGAGCACCAGAACCAGTCGGTATCCCACCGCCACAGGTAGTCACGGACGGTGAGGAAGTCTTCCTTGTCGCGCCTGATGGCGGAGTAGTAGATCTGCTGGCCGGTGAAGTCGCTGCGCCACGGCGCGACGTCGCTGAATGCTCCGACGGTGAGGTAAAGCTCGTCGGGCGTGAACGCGGTCCCGTCGACGAAATCGGCCCGGTGGCCGCGGAAGCTCCCCTCGGCGGCGATCTGGCCGATGGCCTCCATGCAGGCTTCCGCGCTGTCGAACCGGAAGTGGCGCAGGTGCACGAAGGGCTTCACCGGCTCCAGTTCGATGGTCAGGGACAGGGCGTAGCCGAGGGTCCCGTAGGAGTTGGGGAAGCCGCGGAACAGATCGGCATGCTCGTTGTCCGCAGTGGCGCGCAGCACCCGGCCGTCGCCGGTCAGGATCTCCATCTCGGTGACCGACTCGTGCGGCAGGCCGTTGCGCAGCGAGCTGGACTCGATACCCAGCCCGGTGACCGCGCCGCCCAGGGTGATGGTCTTGAGCTGCGGCACCACCTTCGGCATGAGCCCGTGCCTGAGCGTGGCATCGGCCAGATCCTCATAGGTGGTCATGCCGCCGGCCCAAGCGGTCCGGCGGGCGGTGTCGACGCGCAGCACGTGACCGAACGCCGAGACGTCCAGCGGCACCGTCGGGGCGGCATCGCGGAACCGGAACAGGTTCGAGGTGTGCTTGGCCAGCCGGACCGGCGTCCCGGGGGGCACCGCAGCGTAGGCCTCGCGCAACCTGGCCACCGCGACCTCGTGCGTGTCCACGGTCATGCAGGCATCCTCCCGGTGAGCTGGACGAACATTCCAGGCAGTTTATCCGTAACCGTATCGGTCACCGGTCCGTGGCCCGATCGTGACCTCAGCCTTAATCATCCATTTCCGGATCCTGGTCGTCCACATCGAGGCCGTCGTAGCTGGCGGCCACCTCCTCCGGGGTCATCGGCAACCGGGCCAGATGGGGCGGCGCCCCGGCCGTGATGACCTGCCGGAGCAGCAGGGCCATCGAGTACCGGGGGTCGTCGGCCAGGGCCCGGTCGAGCGCCACGTTCGCCAGCGCTCCGTCTCCGGACTGCCAGGCCACGAAGGCGAGCAGGGCGGCGGGCGCGGGCACGTAGCCGGGCTGGGCCCGGCGGACCACGTCGGTCCACAGCCGCTGGTGCGCTTCGGTGTGCGCGGGATCCATCCGCGCCCAGGCGTCGTCCCGGATCCTGAGGTCGCGCAGCGCTACCGTGATCCGCGCGATCTCGTCGTCGGTGGTGCACCCGGCCTCGCGGCGGTACCGGGTGATCATGGCGCCGACCGCGGCCAGCCCCTCGGCGGCGATCATCTGCCGGGCGGCGCCGAGCCGGGCGGACTTGCGGACCTTGTTCAACAGGTGCGCGGCGTGCTGCTCGGCACGGCGGGTGGCCTGGCGCATCGACTCCGCGGCGCTGCCGCCCACGGGCGCGACGCGGGCGGCCAGTGCGGTCCGGTCGGCCAGCACCGGGATGCCGAAGTCGGCCAGCGCCGCGGCGGAATGCAGGTCCGGATCCAGCGGCGCGCCCGCGGCCGGACAGCACTCCTCATTACGGCAGACGTAGGACCAGTAGCGCAGGTCCTGCACGCGCAGGAATTCCTGCAGCTCGATCCCGGCGCCCGCCAGCGCCTCCCGGATGGCGTCCGCGACCGGCGTGACGAGCGACTCGGGGCCATATCCGACGGCCACCGCCGCGTCCAGCCGCTGCGAGCGGATAACGTCCGCGGCGTGCGCGGCGAGGTCGGCGGCGACGCCCAGGCCCGGCGGGTCGGGCAGGTCATACCGGAGCGTGACCCGGATCCGAGACCGGGGCGGCGCGGTACCGATCACCACCACGCTGGCCTGCGGGATGAAGCCGAGCAGGCGGGGGATGACGGCGAGCAGGGCGGTGGGCGAGTCCACCCTGATGATCCGGTCCACGTGAGTGGTTTGCGAGCTTTGCGGATTGTTATTACCCGCAGTACAGGTTTGTCTCATATGGCCAGGGTCGGGGTGCACCGGACCGGCCGGATATGAGGAAATTTCCTAGCCTGTGGATAACCCGGGTTATCCACAGGCTGGCGGTCCGGCTTGACAATCGGGGCGCGACGTGGCGGCCGCACGCCGCGGACCGAGTCCGTTTGGCCGCAGGCAAGTGGCCATCCCGATCGACGCCGTTACCGGGGTGGTGGACAGCGTCCAGCTCGACCTCACCAAGCAGCAGGTGGAGAACCTGCCGCCGGTGAAAACCGACCATCCTGGCGGGTAGAGGCGCCACGGTGCGGAGAAGCGAATAGATACGAGCGTACCGCCGCTGGCGTCAGGCCCGGAGGATGCGGTTGCCCCATGTACTGGTGGGGGTCACCCGGATCAAGTGCGCGGGCACCCCCTCGATCCACGGCTCGAGGTCGGGGCCGATGAGCGGCGCGCGCTCGGCCTCGGTATCGATATGATGCGCCGCTCCCCGCACCAGCACGATCCACCCCTCGCGCGCCTCCAGATCGATCTGGTCGACCTCCACGGCGACCTCGTACTCGGCGTGCGCGATACCAGTACGCAGGTCTTCGTCAAACAGGGCCGGGTCCCACGTGCCCAGCACAATCGACTCGCCGTCGATCCTGTACACCACCGGCAGCGCTGTGGGTCCATACCGGCTGCTGTAGACCAGACGCGCCATACCACCGCCGACGAGCAGGCCCCTGCATTCGGCCTCACTCAAGGGCTGTAGCGCACGCCAGTTACTCATTCGGGGGTGGGGACTGAGATCGGCTTCGTCGTCCGGCATAGCTCCAAACCTAGTCCAGGCTGATGCCGAGCAGGGCGTCGATGGTGTCCCTGATCAGCCGGGCTCCGGCCACGTCGGCAGGCGTGGTGCGGGTCGGCGCGTCGGCCAGCAGCCGGTCCGCCCAGCGGTCGATGATGCCGAGCGCGCCGGGCGCATCCAGGTCGGCGCGCATGCGCGCGCGGACTCCGGCCAGCGTCTCGACCGCCGCCGCGGACGGGGCAACATCCGGGCCCGCCGAGGCGGCCGCTTCGGTGTGCGCCAGCGCGGCGCGCCAGCGGACCAGCCGGGCGTCGGCGTCGGCCAGCACGGCGTCGGTCCACTCCCAGTCGGACCGGTAGTGGTGGGCCAGCATCGCCATCCGGATCGCCATCGGGTCCACGCCGTCGGCCAGCAGCCGATTCACGAACACCAGGTTGCCCAGCGACTTGGACATCTTGCGGCCCTGGTAGCTGACCATCCCGGAGTGCGCGTACACCCGCGCGAACACGCCCTCGGCGGGAGCGAACGCCACCCGGGCATGAGAGGCGCTCAGCTCGTGGTGCGGGAACACCAGGTCCGAACCTCCCGCCTGGACGTCGAAGGCGGCACCCAGGTACTCGGTGGCGATCGCGGCGCACTCGACGTGCCAGCCGGGCCGGCCGGGGCCGAACCGCGATTCCCAGGCGGGCTCGCCGGGCCGTTCCGCCCGCCAGACCAGGGCGTCCAGCGGGTCCTTCTTGCCTGGCCGGCCGGGGTCGCCGCCGCGTAGGGCGGACAGTTCGGCCATCTCGGCGGGGTCGTAGTCGGAGGGGGTGCCCGGCCCGGACAGCGCGCCGAACTCCGGGTCGGCCGACTTGGCGAAGTAGAGGTCCTCGTCCACGTCGTACAGCGCGCCGCGGTCGGCCATCCGGGCGGTGAACCGCTCGATGACCGGCAGTGCCTCCACGGCCCCGATCAGGTAGGTGGGCGGCAGGAGGCGCAGCGCCTCCATGTCGGTGCGGTACCGCTGGATCTCGCGGCGGGCCAGTTCGCGCCAGTCCTCGCCGTCGCGGGCGGCCCGTTCCAGCAGCGGATCGTCCACGTCGGTCACGTTCTGCACGTAGATCACGGTGTACCGGGCGGGCGGCGGCGGGGCGTCCGGCGACGGCTGGCGGTCACCGATCTCGGGCATCGCGTCCAGCCAGGCCCGTACCAGCAGGTCCCAGGCGGTGTAGGTGGCGGCGTGCCCGATGTGCGTCGCGTCGTAGGGGGTGATGCCGCAGGCGTACAGCGTGGCTACCGGCCCCGCCGCGGCCAGGACCAGGTCACCCGAGGCCGTGTCGTACACGCGGGGCGCCGGGCCGCTCCCCGGAAGCACGGGAACATCGACACGGCGCCAGGAATCCATGTCCGTCAGGTTATCGTGTGGTGATTTATGCCTGGCCAGGCCGGTCGGGCCCGCGACCGGCCGGGGCTGCGGACGGGCCGCGCACGGGCTAAGCCAGGCTGGCGGCCAGGCTCGGGATCTGGCGGACGTTGGTGGCCTGCTCGAAGGCGTAGGCCAGGGCGATCAGCCGTGGTTCGGACCAGCGCGGCCCGAAGAACGAGACGCCGACCGGCAGCCCGGACACGTACCCGGCGGGCACCGTGATCGACGGGCAGCCGGCCACCGCGGCCGGGCCCGAGGTGTGGAACACGTCGTGGTCGCCGAGCACGTAGTCGGTCAGCGAGGCGGCATTGGCGGTCAGGGCCACGATGGCCTCGACCCCGTGTTCGGCCAGCGGCGCGGAGATCGCCGTGCGGGCCAGCCGGGTGGCCTCGCGGCGGGCCGCCAGGTACTCGTGGTCGGTCAGGTCGCCGCTGGTCGCCTCGGAATGCTCGAAGGTCTCCTGGCCGAACCGGGACAGCACCAGGTCCGCGTTCCGCTTGTTGAAGTCGATCAATTCGGCCAGGGTGCGGGGCAGCACGCCGTGGAACCCGAAGCTGGCCAGGTAGGCCAGGTAGGCGTTGATCCCGTACTTGAACTCGTACTGCAGCGCGGTCCACTCCGGCTCGGGGATCTTGGCCGTGTCCGGGAGCGTCACCGGGTCAACCACCGCGGCGCCCAGCGAGCGCAGCGTGGCCACCGCCATGTCCAGCACGGCGACGGTGGCCGCGCCCGCCACGGCTGACGGGGCGCGCCAGATACCCAGCCGCGCGCCGTCCAGGGCCGCGGGGTCCAGGGCATCGGCAAAGGAGGCCGGGCCGGTGATAGCCATGGTCCGTTCGGCATCATCATTGTCGGCTGGTGCGACGGGATCCTGGGGGTCGGCGGCGACCAGGGCGGACAGCAGCGCCGCGGCGTCGGCTACGCAGGTCGCCATCGGGCCCGCGGTGTCCTGGACGGGCGAGATGGGCACGATGCCGCGCCGGCTGACCAGCCCGTTGGTGGGCTTGAGGCCGACGATGCCGCAGGCGCTGGCGGGGCACACGATGGAGCCGTCGGTCTCGGTGCCCAGCGCGACCGGGGCCAGTGTGGCCGCCACGCCCGCCGCCGAGCCCGAACTCGATCCGGACGGGTTGCGGTCGAGCGCGTACGGGTTGGCGGTCTGGCCACCGAGCGTGGACCAGCCGCTGGTTGAGTGGGTCGACCGGAAGTTGGCCCACTCCGACAGGTTGGCCTTGCCGATGATGACCGCGCCGGCCGCGCGCAGCCTGGAGATCAGGAACGCGTCCTCTGGCTCGGCGGACAGCAGCGCGGGTGAGCCCGCCGTGGTCGGCATCCCGGCCACCTGGATGTTGTCCTTGACCAGTACGGGAATGCCCTCGAGCGGTCCGCGCGACCCGCGCGGCCCGGCGCGGACCGCGTCGCTGGCCGCCGCTTCGGCCGCGGCGTTGAGGTTAACGGTGATGACCGCGTGCAGCGCGGGGTTCAGGCGGTCGATGCGCTGCAGGTAAAAACCGGTCAGCACGGCGGAGGTCAGCTCGCCGGAGGCCATCGCGGTCTGCAGGTCGGCCAGTGACGCGTGGCCTGCGCTGCCGCGCGTGCCCGGGATCACCTCACGGAAGTCCGGCATGCGGGAAGGATAACGTTGCGATCCCCGGCCAGGTAAGGTGCCAGGGGCACCGGATGGGACCCTAGGGGCTACCGCCGGGTCACGCGCAATGCCTCATTGAGCGACTGGGCGGCGGCGCGGACCTGGCCGAGCAGCTTGTCCTGCAGTGGCGCGGGGGCCCGCACCAGCGGCGAGGGCACCGTGATCACCGCGATCATGCGCTTGGCCTGGAACACCGGCGCGGAGACGGCCCACACGCCCTGCTCGAGTTCCTCTTCGCTGGTGGCGTACCCCTTGCGCCCGGCCTCGGCGGCCTTGATCTCGAACCGGGCGGCGGCCACCGGGTCGCGCTCGGCCAGCGGCGCCAGGTACTCCCTGCGGAGCTCGGGCGGCAGGCCGGACAGCAGCAGCCGGGCGCTGGCCCCGCGATCCAGCGGCAGCGGCTGACCCGCCTCGAACGAGATGCGCAGCCGCTGCGCGGACTGGACCCGGTGCACGCAGACCGCGGACCGGCCGATCAGCCGGACCAGGATGACGGTCTCGCCGGTCTCGGCGGCCAGCTCGCGCATGACCGGGTCGGCGATGTCGATGATGCTCTCGGCGGCCTCGGCGGCCCGGGCCAGCCCGATCAGCCGGGCGGAGAGCCGGTAGCTGCCGCGCTCATCGCCGGCCAGTAGCCCGGTCTCGCGCAGCAGCGTAATGTACCGGTAGACGCTGGGTAGCGCTATGCCGGTGGCGGTGGCCAGGTCGCGCGCGGTCAGGGTGTTCTTATCGGCTGAGAAAGCGAGCATCAGGGCGAGGACGCGGCGCGCCCCCTCGCATCCGTGCACGGCACTCGCTTCGGGGGGCATCTTGACTGCGGTAGCCCTGGCCATAGCGACCTTTCTCATTTTGTTAGAATGCGTCTATCGCCCACTGATAATAACGACGTTTATGTATACCGTCAACGCGTCTACGAGAATTGTGCGAAATAACTGCGAAATAGCAAGACTAGCGGATGGGATTAGTGGCTAGGGCGCCGTTAGCGAGTCTTGTGGGTGTCTGGCAGCGTTCTGTGTGCGTTCACGGGATCAGCAGGCGGATGCCGAGGGCCAGGGCGGCGGTGGCGACGAGGAGGAACGCGGTCACCCATACGCCGCGGGAGACGCCGGTCAGGCGGGCCAGCTGGTCGGCGTCCGAGAGGCCGGCCCGGATGCTTCCTCGGTTGCTCGCCCGGCCGCCCGCCCGGCTGCTCGACCGGCGTCGGCTGCTCTGGCGCCGGGTCAGATCGAGGGCCGGGCGCATCCCGCCGAGCAGAAGGAACCACGCGGCCAGGTAGGCGAAACCGGCCTGCACCGCGGCCGAGGCGAAGTAGCTGACCGCGAACACGCCGGCCGCGGTGACCAGCACGGCCAGCGCGCCGAACGCGTTGCGGACGGCCAGGAACGTCGCGGCCAGCAGCACCAGGGCCAGCCACAACAGCGCGGCCGGATGCCGCGCCGCGAGCAGGGCGGCCGCGCCCGCGCCGAGCAGCGGCGGGGTCAGGTAGCCCGCGGCCGCGGTGAGGACCAGGCCGGGGCCGTGCCGCTTGCCGCGCGAGTAGGTGACCCCGGAGTTGTCCGCGTGCAGCCTGATCCCCTCCAGGCGCCGCCCGGACAGCACGGACACCAGCGCGTGCCCGCCCTCGTGCGCGATCGTGATCACCTGGCCGGCCAGCCGCCAGGACCGGGTGTTCAGCACGATGAGGAGGGCGGCCAGGCCGGTGACGGCCACCAACCAGGCGGGCGGGGCGGGCTGGCTGGCGTAGACGTGATCCCAGAGCCGGGCCAGGACGCTCATGGGGCTGGCAGCCAGGAGACGTGGCCGGCCAGCAGGGCGTAGCCGACGAAGGTCACGGCGTCGATCAGCGTGTGCGCGATGATCAGCGGGGCCACCCGGCCGTAGCGGCGGTAGAAGATGCCGAAGATGATGCCCATCGCGGCGTTGCCGAAGAAGGCGCCGATGCCCTGGTACAGGTGGTAGGAGCCGCGGATCACGGCGCTGATGGCGATGGCCGCGACGGGGTTGACGCCGAGCTTGTCCAGCCGGCTGAGCAGGTATCCGACGACGACGACCTCTTCGAGGATGCCGTTCTGGGCGGCCGACAGGATCAGTACCGGGAAGCGCCACCAGACGTCGGGCAGGTTCTCGGCGACGACGTTCAGCTCCACGCCGGCGTGGTAGGCGATCAGGTACAGGCCCAGGCCCGCGCCGCCGATCACCGCGGCCAGCAGGGCGCCCCAGCCCAGGTCCTTCCCCGGCTGGCTGAGGTCCAGGCCCAGCGTCTTGGACGGCCGCTCCCCGGACCGAGCCAGCAGGTAGAACACCAGCAGTACCGGGGCCAGCGACAGGGTGATGTTGGTGAGCTGCAGGAACAGGTCGAGCAGCGGCCGGCCGGGGGCCAGCGTGCCGTGCACGACCACGGCCTGCTTGCTGATCGCCTGCTGCGCGGTCAGCGAGCCGATGTACTGGACCAGGGCGTAGATGCCGCTGGCGCCGAGGGACACCGCGAAGACGGTGACAATCTCCCAGCGGAGCAGCCGGGCAGGGGGCGGGGCCAGGACGGTGGCAGCGGGCACCGCCGCGTCCCCCGCAGCGGGCACCGCCGTGTCCCCCCGCGAGCTCGTCGAGGTCTCGTCGGCCATGGTCATTCAGTATCGCTCGGCTGGAACGGTGCAATGCCCGCCGGATGGCCGGCAAGGTGGCGACCTACTAAGCTCACTAGTCATAAACCGGGCCGCGTCCGTTCGGCACGTTCACCTAGCAGAGGTCACCATGGTCCAGCGCTACCCGTCCAGCGGCAAGCCCGTCGAGCTGGAGCGGCTTCCTGCTCCCCCGTCGGTGGCCAAGGCGGTCAAGCTCATGTACGCGGGCGCGGCCGTCAGTACCGTCAGCCTGATCATCTCGCTGGCCGACATCAGCGGCACCAAGTCCGCGATCAGGAAGGCCCGGCCCAACCTGACCGCGTCCCAGGTCAGCAGCCTCAACACGTTCATCATCAGCCTGGCGGTCGTGTCCGGCCTGATCGGGGTCGGCCTGTGGCTGTGGATGGCCCGGGCGAACAACCAGGGCAGGAACTGGGCCCGGATCTTGTCCACGATCCTGTTCTGCCTGGCCACCTTGGACCTGGTCGGGGTGTTCAGCGAGCCGAAGACGGCGTTGGGCCTGATATTCCCGGTACTGACCTGGCTGGTCGGGCTGGGCGCGGTGTTCCTGCTGTGGCGCCCGGAGTCCAGCGCGTTCTTCAAGCCGCAGGGATTGCGTTGAGCCGTTGAGCCCAGCCGCCGTCGTCTTTTCGGCCGTACCGACGCTGTTCAGCAGCGACGGTGAGGTCGACCTCGGCGCCAACCGCGCCCTGTACAAGTTCGTGGCCGGGTTGCTGGACGGGCTGCTGGTGGCCGGGACCACGGGTGAGTTCCCGGCCCTGGACGACGACGAGCGGCTGGCGCTCATCGAGCTGGCGCTGTCCGAGGCGGGCCCGGACCGGGTCATCGCGCACGTCGGCGCGCCGGACGCCCGGCACGCCGCCCGGCTGGCCCGGGCCGCGGCGGCGCTCGGGGCGACGCGGATCGCGGCCATCACGCCCTACTACCTGCCCGCGCGGCCCGATGAGCTGATCGCTCACTTCGGCCGGATCCGGGAGGCCGTAGCCGATCTGGAGCTCTACGCCTATATTTTTCCCGAACGGACCGGGCTGCGTGTTCCTCCTCCGGTGTTCGCGGCGGTGGCTTCGGCCGCGGGCCTGGCCGGGGCCAAGCTGAGCGGCTCCGCCGCCGGCGACCTGGCGTCGTTTGCCGAGGCGGCTCCGGGTTTGCTGCTGTTCTCCGGTGACGACTCGAATCCGGCGGCCACGATGCGGGCGGGCGGAGCGGGGCTGATCTCCGGGCGCAGCAGCGCCTACCCCGAGGTCTACGCGGCGCTCACCGACGCGCTGGTTTCCAACGACCTGGAAGCGGCGCCCCGGCATCAGCGGACGCTGGACCGGATCGTGGCCCTCGGGGCGAGCGTCGGGCGCCTCAAGTACGCGCTGCACCTGCGTGGCGTGGGAGGGACCACGGCCCGGATGACTGTGGATCCCCCGGATGCTTCGGTATCCGCCGCCATCGCCGCCGAGGTTGCCGCGCTGTTTTGAAACCGGCTGTGTTTTAAACCGGCTGTGAACCAAGGGCCGGGATGGCGCGTCCTCTCATCAAGAGGTCCGGCGAAAGCGGGGCGCCGGGCCTCAGTTGGCTCGGTTATCGTGCGGGTGCCGGGCAGAGCAGGCCCGGCGAGAGCGGGGCACCAGACAGCTAGCCGGTGTTGAGCGGGGCACCGGAAAGCTGGCCGGTGTTGAGCGGGGCGCCGGGCCTGATCCGGTGCTGCGGTTGTGCGGTTGCCCGGCTTCGCGCCGAGCGTCGGTCCGGTCAGGTGCTGGGCTGTGCGTCGAGGACCTGGTGTGCACGGGCGATGAGCAACGGTACGGCGAAGCCTTCTTGTTCGAAGCCTTCGCCGACTGTCTTGCCCTGCTGGTACCGGGCGTGGATGCCTTCCAGCACGACAGCCAGCTTGAAGTAGCCGAACGCGACGTAGTAACCGATCCCGGACACGTCCCGCCCGGTGAGCCGGGCGTACTCGGCCGCGAACTCAGCGCGGGTCCAGAACCCGGGGCTGGCGGTGGCATCGGTCGACACCCCGCGCGTCCCGGCCGGCGAACCGGCCGGGGTGAGCCAGCCCTCCTCGCCGTCCTCCGTCCAGTAGACGAGGGTCAGGCCCAGGTCGGCCAGCGGGTCGCCCAGGGTGGCCATCTCCCAGTCCACCACGGCCGTGATCCGCGGCTCGGGGTCGAGGGTGACCAGCGCGTTGTCCAGCCGGTAGTCGCCGTGGACCAGCGTGGTCTGGCCTTCGGCGGGCAGCGCCGCGGTCAGCCGTTCGACGAGCTCGGTGTAGCCGGGTACGTCCCGGGTCGCGGACAGTTCCCACTGCCGCTGCCAGCGATCGAGCTGGCGCCGTAGGTATCCGGCGCCGCGACCGAGGTCGGCGAGCCCGACTTGGTTGACGTCGACGCCATGGATGGCGGCGAGCATGTCGGCCAGGCACCGCGACAGGTCCGCGGCCTGCGGTTCGGTCAGCTCCTTGGTGTCCGCGCGGGTCCGGAGCACAACGCCGGGCACGTACTCCATCACGTAGAAGGGCGCGCCGATCACCTCCTGGTCGGCGCACGCCCCCACGAGCGGGGCGACGGGTACCCGCGTGCCCGCAAGCGCGGACAGGACGCGGTATTCCCGCGACATGTCATGGGCGGTGGGCAGCACGTGACCGAGCGGGGGCCTGCGCAGCACCAGCAGCCGGCTGCCCCCCGGTCCCGAGACGGCCAGGCGGTAGGTGAGATTCGACCGGCCGCCCGCGATGAGCTGGATGTCGGTCAGCTCTACCGGCCCGCCTGGGACGTGGTCGTCGAGCCAGCTGGCGAGACGCGCAGGGCTGGGAATTCCTGGAGGAGCTTCGGTTACGGTCATGGCCTGCCGATGCACAGAGGGTACGAATGCAAAATCCTAACGTCTCTGGCTATGGACTAATCACCGGCGCTGACGTAAGCAGGTGAAAGGGAGCTAGAAAGGTCTAGACCGTGATCTTGGGGAGGAATCGTTGGCTGATGCGTGGATGCCAGGCGTCAGGTGCATTCGGGCAGAGACCGACGGGGGACTACTAGGAGGGGGAGCGCCGCGGGCGGTGTGGCTGACCCTGGGGGCGGATCCGCGGGCTGTTTCGGTTTGTTCGGTTGCTCAGCGGCTCATTGAGGAGAACCGCCCGTGCCATCTGGTGTGGGATCCGCTGACCGGCGAGCTCGCGCAGCTACTGCCGATCGTGCGGGCCGGGTGCGTGCTCGGCACTCCGGAGAACATCGACTACGCGCCGGATAAGCTTCCGTATCACCAGCCGGGCGTGAACCGCGAAGGCCGGCTCTGCGTGCAGATCGGGGTGATTGGGTCGCCGCGCGAGCCGTTCACCAGCTACCAGATGCTCGGCCTGGGCGAGATCCTGGCTTGGCTCGACTCATGGCACATCCCCCGGCGCTGGCCGGCCGGGGCGCCGACGCCGTTCCGGACCGCGGCCAGGCCGCGCAGCCGGGCACAGTGGGCGCTCGGCGGGCACTTCGGCGCCTCCCAGGTACCGGACTGCGACAGCGTCGGGCCCGGCGGCATCGACATCGACCAGATCGCCCGCGCGGACACTGTGGTTCGTGAGCTGGCGGAACCGGCGCTGACCGGCCCGGCCCCGATGCTCCTGGGCCCGCGCACGACCCACGAGCTCCAAGCCGCCGCCCCCTCCCTCAGCGCAGCCGCCGTCTGATCTTTGCCCGCTTCTTGCCCGTTTCTTGCCGCTGCGGGCAGGGCGTACCGTGAACCATGAGTCTGCCTGACCTCTCCAGCACCCCGCGCACCGAGCTCGGACGACACCATGAGCGGGGCCGGACCGAACGGGACGACCTGTACGCCGTGCTCGACGCCGGACTGATCTGCCACCTCGGGGTGATCGTCAACGGCGCGCCGCGCGTACTGCCCACCGGGTACGGCCGCCTCGGCGACCTGCTGTACCTGCACGGGTCGTCGGCGAACTCGAGCATCATGGCGGGGAACGGCCAGGAGATCTGCGTGACCGTCACGCACCTGGACGGGCTGGTCTGCGCCAGGTCGGTGTTCAACCACTCGATGAACTACCGCAGCGCCGTGGTCTTCGGCGTGGCCCGGCTGGTCACCGATCCGGAGGAGAAGATCCTGGCCCTGCGGACCATCACCGAGCATCTGGTCCCCGGGCAGTGGTCCTACGTGCGGCAGCCCAGCAAGAAGGAGCTGGCGGCCACGTCCGCGCTCGCGTTGCCGCTCACCGAAGCGTCGGTGAAGATCCGCAGCGGCGGCCCGTCGGACGAGCCGGAGGATTACAAGCTGGACCTCTGGGCAGGCGTGGTGCCGGTGACGACGGGATTCGGGGAGCCGGAAGCGGACGCCGTACTGCGACCGGGGATCGACACTCCGGCGCACATCGTCACGCGGGGCGGCTGACGCTCCCGCCGATCGGCTGGCAATGCACGGCAGCCGAGGCCATAGGCTGTGAGCGTGAATGACCGGCTCGTGTGGATCGACTGCGAGATGACGGGGCTCGACATCGAGCGGGACGCCCTGATCGAGATCGCCTGCCTGGTGACCGACGGCGAGCTCAACCTGCTCGACGAGGGCGTAGACGTCATCATCAAGCCGCCAGCGGAGGCGCTGGCCGGGATGCCCGAGATAGTCCGCGAGATGCACACCACCTCCGGGCTGCTCGCCGAGCTGCCGAGCGGGATCACCCTGGCCGAGGCGCAGGACATCGTGCTCGGCTACGTGCGCAGCCACGTCGCGGAGCCCAAGAAGGTGCCGCTGTGCGGCAATTCCATTGCCACGGACCGCTGGTTCATCGCGCGTGACATGCCGGAACTCGACGCTTACCTGCACTACCGGATGGTCGACGTGTCCAGCATCAAGGAGCTGGCGCGGCGCTGGTACCCGCGGACGTACTTCGCCTCCCCAAAAAAGGATGGCGGGCACCGGGCCCTGGCCGACATCAGGGAAAGCGTGCAGGAACTGCGGTACTACCGGGCGGCGGTGTTCGTGCCACTGCCGGGACCGGATTCGGTGACCGCGCGCGAGATCGCGGCCCGGTTCACCGATCCCCATTCGGCGGACGGCACTGCCGTGGCCGACCGCGCCAGCACGTGACGCGCGAGTACCCGCGACCGCTATACTTCTGAAAGGCCGCGCGATGTCCCTCCGGGCAGCGCGCGTTCTGCTGTCGCTGGGGCCTAACTCGGCGACGATGGTGGGCGTAGCTCAGTTGGTTAGAGCACCAGGTTGTGGTCCTGGGTGTCGGGGGTTCGAGTCCCCTCGCTCACCCCATCGTTTGTAGCCGGTGACCTGCGGGTTTGACCGGAGCCCAAAGATTTTGCTAACCGATTGGTTAGAATTTTGGTTAGAACCTCTGTGTGACGTCGATCACATGGAGTCTCATGGTGTGTGGTGCCGTAGTGCGGCGTGCACGGCCGGAAGCCACCTGGTCGACATCATCGTGTACTTTAGGAGGCCACCCGTGAGCACCACCATGCCGTCGACCCGCCTGGCCGCGTGGACCAGACATTTGGGCAAGGTTACGGACGAGGTGCTGTCACTCATTCACGACCGTGACGTCTGGCGCACGATCTCGGAGATCGGCGCCGCCAACCCGACGGTGGTCGCCAATCCCTTCGTGATGGGCCACTTCAACACGCTGTACTACCGGCGTGCCCTGGTCTCGGTCCGCGCGATGGTCGACCCCAACCCCGACAGCGACTCGCTGCTCACCCTCCTGACCGGTATCGCCGCGCACCCGGGCGACCTGGAGACCACTGATCCCGAGATGCAGCTGGCCGGTACCGACACGATCGACCCGGCCAAGGTGCTCGCCGACATCGACCGGCTGAAGACCGCCGCCGCGACGACGAAGAGGTACGTCAACAAGCGCATCGCGCATATCGACCGCAGTGGCGCCCCGACCGTTCCGACTGCTCCGGAGATCGATGCCGCTGTCAAGTTGATCGGGGAGCTGCTGCAGAAGTACACGCTCCCGCTGACCGGCGGCGACCTGCGGCTCGGAGTCCTGGTTACGTTCGATTGGACTAGCGTCTTCACCGTGCCGTGGATCGATCCGGCGGTGCGGTAGCTACCACTGCGTGGCGCTCGCTAGGCGAGTCAAGGTGACTGCCCTTTACGCCGTAGCGAGAGTCGAACATCGGCGGACCACCGGAGTCGGCGAAAGCCCCAGTGGTCGCCGCTGGCAGTCGACTGCAGTATCCCGAGGCAGTTCTCGGCATGGCGACATGCCGGCCTCTTCCTCCCTGTGGTCGGCGTAGTGTTCGTGCTCCGTGTGCCGCGACCGAGGTGCGGGCCGGGCGTGGTGGCATGGCTTGATGGCCGACCGAACGAGAATGCCGTAACCAACGGCCAGCTCCGCAAGCACTACCAGGTCGGGCAGGAAAACCAGCTCGACAGCCTCGGCATCATGGTCAACGTCATCGTCCTCTGGCAGACGGTCTGCACCCAGGCCGCCCTTGACCATCTTTCCCTTGCTTTCCCTTGCG
>PLIQ01000422.1 GCA_003140115.1 Actinomycetota bacterium
AGCTGGATTTCCTTGCGCCCGAACGAGGCGAGCGAAAGGTCGGCAACCTGGAACGGAAGCTGATCCGCGGACATGGGTTTCTCCCTAAATTATTCTGCCGAACGAAGCGTGGTGCCCCCTTACCGGTCACACGGTACGGGAGCCGGGGTGGTCGCCGCACTCGCGAGCGCACGTTCTTGACGTGAAATTGTTAGAATCGGTATTCATGCGCATCACGGAGGCCGCCCGGCGGCTCGGCACGTCGGCTCGCATGCTTCGCTACCGCGAGGATCTCGGCCTGCTCCCCCAGCTCCGAGGCTATCCGGTCCGTTCGCGGCGGGAGGCCGCGGTTTCCGGGCGCGGGCCGGTTTCCGGGCGGGGGGCGGCGCACCGCGTGTTCACCGAGGAGGATGTCGAGGCCGTGGCCGCGGCGCTCGAGCTGGAGCGCCGCTACGACGTCAGCCCCGCGGCACTCGCGTTCGGCGTGCGCGTGCTGGCCGAGCCTGGGGTGCGGGCCGCGGTGGCCGACCTGGGCCGGCGGCTAGGCCGCATTCCGGCGCCGGCCAGCCGGGCCCTGGACTTCGAGAAGGAGCGCGCGCTCCGCCTACTCTCCCGCGGCTGAACCCAAATCAGTCCCGTGTGACTCGTGTGAACACCGTGGTTCATCACCTTCCGGCCAGCTCGCCGGGCTCGGCACTTTACGCGGTGGATCCGGCTTACGTGGAGGATCCGGGCAGCTGGGGTTGCCCGAATACTCCACTAAAGCCGAATCCACCACGATAATGGGAATGGTGTTCGTACTGGTGAGCGAGTTACTGGCTGGTGGTTGTAAGTTCGGGTGGTGGTCCCGGCTTGGTCCGGATCGCCTCGCTCCGGGCTGCGGTCCAGCCGGGCGCGCTGTTGGAGGCCGGCCTGTAGGTGCTCCTGGACGGCCTGGAGCAACGCGTGCGCGCGGCGACGTGATAGCTGGTCAGCCGAGGGTCCAGACGGTGGTGCGCTTGACGTCGCGGTCCTCTAGGGCGGCCAGGCCGGGGACGTCGTAGCTGGCCAGGGGGACGAGGCGGGCTTGGGGCAGGTACCGGCGGCCGAAGTCGCCGGCTAGGACGGCGGCGCCGCGGGCGTGGCATCGGTCCAGGAACGCGAGCACCTGGCCGGCCAGGTCCTGCTCGTAGAAGGCGTCGGCTACCAGGACCAGGTCGGCGCCGGGGGCGGGCGGGGCGGCCTGGGTCAGGACGTCGGCGCATACGGCCTGGATCGCGACGCCGTTGGCGGCGGCGTTGAGGGTGATGGCCGCGGCGGCCAGCGGGTCGATGTCGTAGGCGGTGACGGCCGCCGCCCCGGCCAGGGCGGCGGCGATGGCCACCAGGCCCGAGCCGGAGGCGACGTCGATCACCTGGCGGCCCGCGACCGCCTCGGGGTGGTCGAGCAGGTAGCGGGCCAGGGCCTGGCCGCCCGCCCAGGCGAAGGCCCAGAACGGTGGGTCCAGCCCGGTCCGCCCGGTGGCCCGCTCGGTGTGCTGCCAGGCGGCGATCGGCTCGCTGGCCTGGTAGAGCCGGATCTCGGGGACCAGCGGGATGCGGCGTAGGGTGGTGCCGGCCTGGATGATCTGCGGTGCCGACGGCGGGGCCGGTCCCGTCACTGGGGATCCCGGGGGGGAACGGGGAGTTGTGGACCTCGGGCGGAAACCGGGGGGTCGTCTCCCTGGGCGGGCACTGCGCGGTCGCGGCGGCGGGAGAGGCGGGGGCGTAGAGCGGAGCGGATCGAGGGGTCGGTGCGGTCGGCCTGGGAGGGGCGGTAGATGTCGGGCTCGAGGTAGATCGTGGTGGCGATCGGGACGGACGTGCGGACGCGTTGCTCAGCGGCGTCGATGCCGGCCACGATCTGCGCGGCGGTGGCATCGGGGCGGACCGCGATCTTGGCCGCGACGAGGAGCGTGTCGGGGCCGATGTGCACCGTGCGCAGGTGAATGACCCGGGCCACCTCGGGACCGTTCTCGAGCGCGTTGACGATCAGGTGCTGCATGTCGGCGCTGGCCGACTCGCCGATCAGCAGGCTCTTGGTCTCCACGGCCAAGATGGCCGCCGCCGTCGCGAGCAGGATCCCGATGGCCACCGAGCCGGCGCCGTCCCACCGCCCGTCGCCGGTCAGCGCGGACAGCGCCACGCCGGTGAACGCGAACACCAGGCCGATCAGCGCGGCCAGGTCCTCGAGCAGGACCACGGGGAGTTCGGGGGCCTTGGTCCGGCGGATGAAGGAGGCCCAGCCCCGGTCGCCGCGCACCAGGTTCGCCTCGCGGATCCCGGTCCGCAGCGAGAACCCCTCGAGCACCGCGGACAGCGCGAGCACCACGAAGTCGATCACCGGGGAGCGCACCGGCGCGGGGTTCAGGATCTTGTGCAGGCCGTCGTAGACGGAGAACGTGCCGCCGACGGTGAACAGCATGACCGACACGACGAACCCGTAGAAGTAACGCTCGCGCCCGAACCCGAACGGATGCAGCTCCGAGCGGGGCCGCCGGGACCGGCCGCGGCCGATGAGCAGCAGCGCCTCGTTAGCGGTGTCGGCGAGTGAGTGCACAGACTCGGCCAGCAGCGACGCGGACCCGGTGAGCAGGAACGCCACGAACTTGATCACCGCGATGCCCAGGTTGGCGGCCAGCGCGGCGACGACCGCCCTCATGGCCCGGAACGAACCCGTGGCGGGTCGCTGATCAACTCCGGCCTACTCGATCCGGGCCTGGAGGTCGGTGATGGCGGCGGTCTGGCTGGGGTCGATCCCGGAGGCGATGGCCAGGTACACGCTCGCGTAGTCGGTCAGCTGGACCACTCCGGCCAGCCGCACCAGCGGATGCTCGCCGTCCATGGCCAGCTCGGACAGCCCGATCCCGCGCTGGCCGACGAGTTCGGAGACGGCCCGCTGCTGGGCCCCGACCCGCGGGTCCTGGTCCGGGTCGACGATGAGCACCAGCCGTACCGGGGTGAACCCGCTGACCGGGCCCCGTGAGTCCTCGTAGTCCAGGCTCCAGGCGGACAGGTCCGACAGGTCGGACAGGCCGGGTAGCCCGCTCAGCTCGCCGGCCCCCGACAGCCCGGGCTCGTCCAGGGCCGTCTCCGGCTCTATGACCGTCTCCGGCGGGGGAAGCGGCTCGCCGGCCGGGCCCGGTGCCCGGTTCGCCACCGGGGCGAACGGCCCGTCGAACGCCGCGATCTGGTTGTGGAGCACGTCGGGCAGCAGGCCCACCACCGCCGGGTACTTGGCGTTGTCGCTGAGCTGGGCGGCGAACCGCCGGGCGGCGACGCCGCTGAGGGCCGACGTCCCCCATACCATCGGCAGCGCGCCGACCAGGTCCAGGGCCAGCGACTTGCCCGGGTTGACGAACGACTCGCTGGCCGGCCGGCACTGATGGGAGACCTCCTCGAGCCGACTGGCCGCCTGCTCGTAGACCTCGGTCCCGATCCGGGCCACGCCCAGCCGCTCGGCGATGACCAGCAGCGGGATGGCCAGCCCCCACAGCATCGAGCGCGGCAGCAGCGGCCCCGGCAGGCCGCCCACGACGAACGGGATGAACGGGGCCCGGGCCTGCTCGGCGATGCGCTGCAGCGCCGAGTCGCCGGCGCCGACGCCGACCAGGCGGCAGCCGCGCCGCGCCGCCTCGGTCGCGACGGCCAGGGTCTCGGGCGTGGCGCCCGAGCCGGACACCGCGAGCACCACGTCGGCCGCGCCGACCCAGCCCGGCAGGCGCTCGGCCTGCGTGGCCACGACCTGCACCGGGCTGCTGGGGCCGGTCACGGCGCCCAGCAGGTCGCCCGCCAGGCTCGCGCTGCCCAGTCCGGCCACCACGATCGCGCGCGGCCGGGCGTCCGGGGTGAAGGCCGACAGGTCCGCCTCCAGGCAGGACCGCAGCGCGGTCCGGACCTGAGCCGCGGACGACGCGACCTGCCGCAGCATGTCCCCGGGATCGGCCCCCTCGATCACGTCGGGCGTATCGAGCCGGTCGGCGGCCAGGGCGAACTCCGCCCCGCCCCAGTCGTCGAGGCTGTCAGTCATGGGCGTTCGCCGGGCCGGCGGGCCTCTTCCACGAGCAGCACCGGGATGTCGTCGCGCACGGGATAGGCCAGGGCGCACGTCTGGTTGGTGCACACGAGCTCACTGGCCTCGTCGTCAGCCCGCAGCGGCGCGTGGCATTCCGGGCAGGCCAGGATCTCCAGGAGCCAGGCTTCGATCTGCATCAGGTGTCCTTACTCGCTTGGCCGCCTGCGGCGGCGCTGCCGACGGGGCCGGTTTCCTTTCGGACCGTTGCGAGCACCTCGTCGCGCAGGGCGGCCATGGCGGTCTCGCGGTCGGCCTCGACGTTCAGGCGCAGCAGCGGCTCGGTATTGGAGGGTCGCAGGTTGAACCGCCAGGCGGCCGCGCTGACCGTGAGGCCGTCGAGCTCCTCGGTCCGCACGCCGGACCGCCTCGCGAAGGCCTGCTTAACCCGCTCCGTGGCCTCGGCCTGGTCGGCCACCTCGGAGTTGATCTCCCCGCTGGCGTGGTAGCGGACGTAGCCGGCCATCAGCTCCGACAGCGGGCCGTCCTGATCGCCCAGGGCGGCCAGGGTGTGCAGCGCGGCGAGCATGCCCGAGTCCGCGAACCAGAAGTCCCGGAAGTAGAAGTGCCCGGAGTGCTCGGCGCCGAACACCGCTCCGGTCTTGGCCATGGTGGCCTTGATGTAGGAGTGGCCGACCCGGGTGCGCACCGGGACGCCGCCGTGCTCGGCGATGATCTCCGGCACCGCGCGGGAGGCGATCAGGTTGTAGACGACGGTCGCGCCGGGCTCGCGGGCCAGCTCACGGACCGCGATCAGCGCGGTGAGGGCCGAGGGCGAGACGACCTGGCCGCGCTCGTCGACCACGAAGCACCGGTCGGCGTCGCCGTCGAAGGCGAGCCCGATGTCGGCGCGGTGCTCCACCACGGCCCGCTGCAGGTCGCGCAGGTTCTCCGGCTGCAGGGGGTTAGCCTGGTGGTTCGGGAACGTGCCGTCCAGCTCGAAGTAGAGCGGGACCACGGTGATCGGCAGCCCCTCGAAGACCTTCGGCACGGTGTACCCGGCCATCCCGTTACCGGCGTCCACCGCCACGGTCAGCGGCCTGATCGAGGAGATGTCGACCAGCTTCCTCAGGTACTCCGCGTAGCCGGGCAGCAGGTCCACGGGCGTGGTCGAGCCGGGAACCGGGGCTGGGGGCCAGGGTCGTTCGGCTAGATCTCTTATGTCTTTCAGGCCGGTCTCGATGGCGACCGGCTTGGCTCCGGCGCGGCACAGTTTGATCCCGTTGTACTGGGGCGGGTTGTGGCTGGCCGTGACCATCGCGCCCGGGATGCCCCGGTCGCCGCTGCCGTAGTAGAGCATGTCGGTGGAGCCGAGGCCCGCGGCCAGCACGCTGGCACCCTGGGCCGTCGCGCCGCGGCCGAACGCGTCGGCGAGCGGGCCCGAGGAAGCGCGCATGTCGTGCACGGTCAAGATCGTGGCGGCCCCGGTCAGCTTGGCGAACGCCGCCCCGATCGCCTCCGCCGCGCTCTCGTCAAGCTGGTCAGGGACGACACCCCTGATGTCGTACGCCTTGACGATGCTGGCGAGATCACCCACTGCAGGACACGCCTCCCGTTGCTGGCTGCCCAGGCTGGGGTTGGCCGGGCGGCACTGCGTCTGAAAATTGGGTCTCTTACCTGGCGAGCCTATCCGTCTTGCGGAGGGCCGGAACGCAGCACCCGGAGGTGGCCGCGGCGGCCGACCTCGACGCCCTGGCCGACGGGCTCGGAGTCCACCTGGCGCTGCGGGTGGGTTTCCATCACCGCGTTGGCCAGCGCTTCCAGGTCATCGGCGCGCTCTTGGGCCGGGTCCACGGGCAGCCGGACCACGTCCCAGCCGCGCGGCGCGGTCAGCCGGCCGGCGTGCTTCTCGCACAGGTCATAGCAGTGCGGCTCGACGTAGGTAGCCAGCGGGCCGAGCACCGCGGTCGAATCCCGGTACACGTAGGTCAGCGTGTATACCGGCGGATGCTTGCATGCGGTGCGCGAGCAGCACCGAGAACTCACCCAGCCCACCTCGCTCACATCACCGTGATGACCGAATGCCCGGAACCTCGGGAGCGCATCGGATACAACGGTGACGGTATCCGCCCGCGGACGGTAACGCCATCACCCCGCGCCGCTGCTGTTCTCGTGTCGTGCTCTGTCCCTTATCCGGCGGGTTGGCGGTGCGGCGCGATCTTATACGCTCGGTAGCTGTGCAGACCGGCGAAGGGCCCCAGCCTCGACGGCGCGATCGCCATGGGCGCGGGCTGCGCGGCAGGCTGGTCCCGCCCGGGGTCCCGCTGTACCGCACCCGGGCCCAGCAGTTCGACGACATCGTGCTCGAGGCGGTGGCGCGGCTGGAGCCGCGCTGGGAGACCGAACTGGCCGACGTGGAGTTCGCGGTCCAGGAAGTGCCGGACTTCGACACGATCGGCGAGGAGGGCGTTCCGCTGGCCCGCATCGTGCGCGGCTCGCCGGACATCAGCGACCCGGGGAACCCGGCCAGCGGCCCCCGCATCGTGCTGTTCCGCCGCCCGCTGCTGGCCCGGGCCGAGGACGAGGACGAGCTGAGCGAGCTCATCTTCGACGTGGTGGTCGAGGAGTTCGCCGAGATCCTCGGAGTGGACCCGGAGATCATCGATCCCGGCTACGGTGACCTCGACTGACCCCGCTTTGGAGGACCTCGTGGACTTGTTCGACCTGACCGGGAAGGTGGCCGTGATCAGCGGCGGCGGCCGCGGGATCGGCCTGATGATGGCGCGGGGACTGCTGCAGGCCGGGGCTTCGGTGTACATCAGCTCGCGCCGGGCCGAGGCCGGGCAGGCCGCGGTGGCCGAGCTGTCCCAGTACGGCGTGGCGCTGTCGGTGCCCGCCGACCTGTCCCGCGAGGAGGAATGCCTGCGGCTGGCCGAGGAGGTCGGCCAGTCCGAGGAGCGGGTCCACATCCTGGTCAACAACGCGGGCACCACGTGGGGCGCGCCGCTGGCCGAGTTTCCCGCCTCGGCCTGGGACAAGGTCCTGGACCTGAACCTCAAGACGCCGTTCTTCTTGACCAGGGCGTTCCTGCCGCTGCTGGAGGCGGCTGGAACCGCCGACGACCCGGCCCGGGTGATCAACGTGGGCAGCATCGACGGCCTGCGCGTGCCGGAGCTGAGCACCTACTCGTACTCGGCCAGCAAGGCCGGGTTGCACCAGCTCACCCGGGTGCTGGCCCGCGAGCTCGGGCCGCGGCACATCACCGTCAACGCCGTGGCCCCGGGCCCGTTCGAGTCCAAGATGATGGCCGCCACGCTGGCCGAGCAGGGCGAGGCCATCGTGGCCGCCTCGCCGCTCGGGCGGATCGGCCGCCCGGACGACATGGCCGGGGTGGCGGTGTTCCTCAGCGGCCGCGGCAGTGCGTACGTGACCGGCGCCATCATCCCGGTCGACGGGGGGATCTGGGCCGCGCGCTGAGCTTTGCTGCGTCNNGTCTTGTCTGGTCTTATTGGCGGGTGGGCATGGCGATGACCGCTTCGATGGCGGTGGCGAGGACCTCCTGCCCGCGGGCGGTGGGGTGCAGGTCGCAGGCGCCGGAGGCCAGCTTGACCCGCAGGCCGACCGCGCAGGTGTCGCCGTCCTGCGACGCCGATGCGGCGCGGAACGCGTCGAAACCGTCGGCCAGGCGGGCGCCGTAGCGGTCCGCGGGTCCGGTCATCGCGGCGTCCAGGGCCTCGATCGGGCCGACGGAGGCCGGATCGGCGTAGTTCTCCGCGTAGTACGTGATGACCACCAGCGTGTGCTGGTAGTGCGCCTGGTTCCGCAGGGCACCGAGGATGATGTCCAGGTTGCTGGTCACCTCGGCCAGGGTCCGGCCCAGGTCCGAGCCGTGGCAGTGATCGGCGGTGGTCTCCTGGCAGCGGAACAGGTCGTTGGCGCCGATGCCGACGGTGACCAGCTGGGTTTCCGGGTGCTGCCGCAGGTAGTGCACGGCGTAGCTGAGCTGTGAACCGCGGTAGGAGACGTGCAGCGGGAACTGGGCCCGGTAGCCGGGACCGCCCCGGGCGTTCGTTTCGCAGCCGTTGCTCGGGGCGGCGGGATTGATCATGCTGGCGCTCGTCTCGCCCGGGCAGGCGGCGTTGACCAGGTTCAGCTTGAGTGCCGCGGCGAGATCCTCGGGGTAACCGGCGAAGTTGGCCGCGTTGCGGTAATCGGCCCAGGGCGCGGGACGGTACCCGAACGCGATCGAGTCGCCGAGGGCCAGGTAGCCGGGTTCGCCGCGAACCTGGGCCACCGGCGGCGCGTACGCCGTGGATCTCGCCGCGGTGGGGTGCACGCCGGCCGACATCTGGCTGGAGCAGCCGGCCAGCGCCACCGCGATCAGCGGCAACCATAGGGCGGCGAGGCGGCGGCTC
>PLIQ01000001.1:0-12071 GCA_003140115.1 Actinomycetota bacterium
CCGATCGTCCTAGCCATCCCAATGTTTGGTACGTATCGGGTCGATACCCGCATGCGCCGAAATCAAAACAAGCGATGTGCCACTTATTCTGACGGCGGGGATGATTCCACCGGATCGATCGAGCCCAGCGGTCGGGATGGCTGGTACAAGTTAGCCGCGGCTGAGACGACATGCCGGTCGCGACCGGCACCGTCCGGACCTAAGTCGAGCGAGGATCCTTCGCGCGTCAGCAACTCCCCAGAGCTACCGAAGTTGCGGAAGGCGCCAGCAGATGGCAGCGCCGCCTTGGACGGTCCGCGGTGGACGGTCCGCGGTGGACGTGCCGTGCTGGACGTGCCGAGAGAGCCAAGCTGGGGCGCACCTGCCCGGAGCGCCGGATGGCCTGACCATCGCGCACAATGAGCGCTGGACCCCGCCCGGCCACAGCCAATCGCGATGCACCCGAACGATCACAAACTAGCTGTTCAGCGACCTGCGCGGCCCGGAGGTCCCTGCTGACCTGGCGAGCAAGGGCTCCGGGTGAGCGCACTGCCCCGGTTAACCGCGATCGCTAGCGGACGAGCCCGCCCGCCGGCCGGAGGAATTCCGGGTCCAGGTCCCGCCGGCCGACGCCGGTCAGCCGGCGAGTGCTCCTAGACAGCCGGTCGGGCGCCTCGCCGGCCAGTGTGTAGCGGCGGTCTTCGCGACGGACCGCGATCGCGATCGCCGTGATGACCACCATCACCAGTCCTCCGAGGAAGACAGAGACTGCTGTTACGACTACGACACCGGCCATGATGGCCTCCAGTACGTCCGTCCCGCGGAGTTCCTTCCGCAGGTCCCGCTACCCACGACCCGGCGAGTTGGTCTCGCTGGCCTAGTGCTCGTGGGCCACGGTGTCCCCGTCTGACCACGATCTACGCCTACTGTCCGATACGTCCAGTTGAGACCGGCCGTAAGACTCTGCAGAATCATCCAGCAGGTTCCAGTGCATCCAAGCAGTAGGACTGCTAGGATTGAGCCTATGCTTCCTGCCATCCAGGCCATCCCAACCTTTGGAATATCTGGTATGGTGTTACCACGCCGAAGTTGAGCATAAACCCGCCGAGGCCAAATATTCCGCTCAGACTGATGGCCCAGGTGGTCCGGACAGGTGGGATCAGCCCGATCTGAGCAGGGTCGACCGGAGAGGAGGGTCGATGGGAAGCCCGATGTACCGGCAGATCGCCGAAGATCTGCGGGCGCAGATCGAGTCCGGCGGACTCGAGCCTGGCCAGCAGTTGAGGACCGAGCTTGAGTTGCGGGAGCGCTACGGAGCCTCGCGGAACACCGTCCGCGACGCGATCAAGTGGCTTACCAGCCTCGGCCTGGTCGAAACGAAACCGGGTCAGGGCACCTTCGTAGTCCAGACAATCGACCCGTTCGTCACCACGCTGACTGAGGATCCTCGGAGCGGGCTCGGCGGCGGCGAGGGCACCAGCTACCTGTCGGAAGTGAGCGAGCGGGACAGGAAGCCATCCATCAGCCCGCTCCAGGTCGAGATCCAGGAAGCCTCGGACGATATGGCTATCACGCTGGGGATCCCCAAGGGCGCCGAGGTCATCAGCCGTCACGAGCGGCGCTTTATTGATGGCACTCCCTGGTCGATGCAGACCTCCTACTACCCCATGGAGTTCGCCGACCGCGGAGCGGAGCGACTCAGGAGTGCCCGAAATATAGAAGAAGGAACCGTAGGTTACTTGGCTGAGACGCTCCACATCCGGCAGATCGGCTATAGCGACAGGATCACTGTGCGTGCGCCGAATCCAGTCGAGGCGGACTTCTTCAAACTGCCTTCCGACGGCCGTATCCCGATGTACGAGATAACCAGGACGGCATACGACGGTAACGGGCAGCCGATGCGTGTCACCGTGACGGTCTACCCTACGGACCGGAATCAGTTCATCGTGAACGTTGGAGAAGTCCCGGATCCCAAGTCTCCTGTTGATGGGGGCTTAGCGCCGACCTGAATCTCCTATCCAAGACTCCCGGGATAGGAGATTCAGGATTTTACGGATAATGGCAGTAAACGTCAGTAATAAGACAATTACACGTTAAGCCATTGCGGCGCTCACGCGTTATGGATGTCAATGGCTGTCAACACAGCTAGGAAACTCAAATTGGAGTCGAGCGGACTGCCTTCTCGTCTTTCGAGTGTATCGCTGTCGGTACGCCGCATACTGCCTTGGTCTGGTCTAGCCAGGGCCGGCCTGGATCCGCAGCAGGTCTCTCCCGGTGCGGCACTCCAGCAAGGAGAACTTCATTCGTTTCGTCCGGTACGACCTGGTACTTCGCCGCATGACTCGATGCGGCCAGGCCTACAGGCATGGCCGGCTACGGGCGGAGTGGTAACAGCCCCGTTGCATATCGCGCAAGCAAACGCACAGCACCTGGACGCCGTGCTCGACCTCATCGACGACGCGAGAAGTTGGCTGTGGACCATGGATACGGACCAGTGGGAGGAACCGTGGCCGACGGCCGCAGCACGCGACGCGAGGGTCCTTAAAGGATTGCAGAACGGGAAGACCTGGATCGTTTGGGACGGCGGCATCGCGGCGGCCACGGTCACGATCGCGACGGCACACAACCCGGCTGTCTGGTCGGAGCCTACATGTACATGTGACCTAACTGAACGGGCCGTCTACGTACACCGGCTGATAACTGCGAGAAAGTACGCGGGCTGCGGATTGGGTGCAGAGCTAATCAACTGGGCCGGCTTGCGCGGTCGCCGAAAGAATCGTGCCAGAAAGATCAGGATCGATGTGTGGAGTACCAACACGGGACTGCACGACTACTACGTGAGCAAGGGGTTCAGGCCCTGCGGCCACTGCGCTGACCCGGATTACCCATCTGGCGCGCTCTTCGAGAAGCCAGTCGCGGAAATAGTGGTGCCAAGATTCCCGAAGTTCACAGAAACCTCTGGCGACTCACAGCTCACAGAGCCCATCATCAACGTGGAGGAAACCGCCAAGTTCAACCTCGCTTCCATCTGACCTCCGTTCCTGGCTAGCCGACTCGGGAGAAGCCGCCCAGTCTAGTTTGTTGTGCCCATTTATAACTATTTGGCTACTTTTTCGCCTTCTGGGTGAACCGCCAGCCTGAGAATATCGGGGTAAGAGGCCTGCTCATCGACCGGATGGGTACTCGAACCGGGCCGTGGCGAATCGAGCGGGCAGTGCCGCAGTGGCGACGCTCGGTCGTGACGGCGGGGCCCCGGTGTCGGATACTCAAGACAAGAGGGGACGGCGAACTCGACCATAGCCACGCCCTAAGCCACTGTTACGCGTGATCACAGAAAGGGGAATGTGCAATGGCCAAGTTGCACGCACGTCCCTCGAACCAGTACCGGTACGAGCACTACGACCCCCAATTTGCTTAGCCGACCAGGGGATGAGACGGTCGATCCCGCCGCTGAGGATTGATCTTCATACCGCGTAGTCAACGATGCTGCCTGCGCTGGAACGCAGGCAGCATCGTAGCTGCTACCACGACGTATCCGCTGGTCAGTTGGGCACTCGGGGGAACCATGCATCTGCCAAGTAACGCTTGGATGCGCTGGCTGTGTCGTTGAGTTTCGGCTGGACGACATTCGACGTGAGCAGCCGGCTCCCGGTCGGCTGGAAGCAAGACATCGCGACAGTCGCGGTCCAGGCCGATTTCCGGGAATTCCCGCGCACGCCGATCTTGTCCCGGGAGTCAGAGGATGTGGCACGTATTTCGCGGGGCCGGGTGCACGCTAGCGAGGTACGGCAGCGCCTGCCCTGGCTCTACCACTTTTACCGCGGGTACTTTCTCCAGCTGGCCAGGGAGACCTCTGGCGAATCTGTCGTTGCCGCGCTCGATGACCGCTACGGCGTCGTCCTGAATGTTCAGCGCGGGACCGCGATGCGGTTTGAATGCCATGTCGATTCGAATCCGCTGACAGGCCTCCTCTTCTGCACCGAACACCCGGCGGGAACCGGCGGCGAACTCGTATTCGCGCACGATCCGGCCGCGTCTGACGTCGATGCGGTGGAGAAGGACTGCTCGGTCCTCCGGCCGCATGTGGGCCATTTGATTTTCTTCGAAGGCAGGGAGCACCCGCACTATGCGCGTCCTCTGCTGACGGAAGCGCACGTGCGGATCGTGGCGGTGATGAACTTCTACACCGAGTCCTGTCCGGAATCTACTCGTCCACCTGAACTGAACCGCCATCTCTTCGGCCGCACCTGAGGACCCGCGCCATGTCGTCCGGTGAACAGTGGGAACAGTACCGGGCTGCGGGAAGCCAGGACTCCCAGTGGCACACCAAGTAAGCAGGCCTCGCTAGACGGCAGGCAGCCTTCCTTATCGTCAAGCAGGAGGCCGCCATACAAAAGACTCCGGCAATCGCCCCGGCTTGTAAGGCGGCGGCCGGACAAGGCCATTCCGGCCTTACAGCCCGGAGATAAACTTCCGGACCGCACAGTTGAATTGGCAAACCAACCGAAGCGCTCCCCGTGGAGCGACGACCAGAAAGGGGGCGAGCGCGATGGCAAAGCTGCATGCGCGTCCCTCTAACCAGTATCGATACGAGCACTACGACCCCCGCTTCTAGCGGACCGGTCCGAGTACGTAAGCGGTCGGCGCTGGCTGGTATACACAGCGCCGACGGCCAAGGCGTCGTCGGCGCTACCATGTCTGCCGGATATGGGTGATCATATCGGTGGGAAGGTATCCGTTTGTCCTAAGCCTTGCTGTGCCTGGGGATTTGGACAAAGTAGCCGGACTTGTCCGGGAAGCCGCTGGCTGGCTGCGTAGCGAGGGCATCGATAAGTGGCAGGAATTGTGACCCGACCCGGCCGGACAGCGAGAGCGCATCCTGAATGACCTGCTCAAAGGCAAGACATGGCTGCTGCGAGACGGGGAGACCATCGCTGCGTCCATCACGATCGACATGGATGAACCCCTGGACGTGAACGAGTGTCCCGTCTGGCCGCCGGAGGAAAGCCAGCGGCCTGTGCTGTGCGTACGACGAGTCATCGTTGGCAGGCGCTACGCCCGACTCGGGCTGAGTGCCGCGCTGCTGGACTGGGCAGCCGACGTGGCGAAAAAGAGACCACGGAGCCGAACTGATCCGTATCGACGTGCGGACGACCAACCTGAAGCTGCACGCCTATTACGAAGGACAGCGCTTTACCCGCTGCCCGGATCTGCGAGGGCTTGGCGACACCCCGTCCCAGGCGCTCTTCGAGCGCCAGGTGGACGTGCCAGGGTCAGACTTCACCAAGTTGTTCATCGCGGAAGAAGCCCAGGCACGGCACCCGGCGAATGACCGATCATTCCCGATCAGGGACTCGCGATTTTGGACCAAGCCGCCGACGAGGTAACCGTGGACGTGCCGCTGATCGTAGCGCTGCCCAGGACGGTGTGGCCGTCGTAGAGGACCGCGGCCTGACCCTTGGCTATGCCGCGGGCGGGGTGGTGGAGGCGGAGGCGCAGGTTGCCTTCGTCCAGCCAGGCGGTGCAGNNTCGAGATCCTCGGCGGGGCCGACGGTGACCGTCCTGGTTACTGGCTCGATGTCCAGGACGTAGCGGGGGCGGCCGTCGGCGGCGGGGGTGCCAACGTGCAGGCCGCGGCGCTGGCCGACGGTGAAGGCGTAGGCGCCTTCGTGCTCGCCGAGGACGGTGCCGGATTGGTCGATGATCGGGCCGGGAGCCTGGCCGAGGTGGCGGGCCAGGAAAGCCTTGGTGTCGCCGTCGGCGATGAAGCAGACGTCGTGGCTGTCGGGCTTGTCGGCCACGGCTAGCCCGCGGCGGGACGCTTCGGCGCGGACCTGGGCCTTGGGGGTGTCGCCGAGCGGGAACAGGGCGTGGCTGAGCTGCTCGGAGGTGAGCACGGCCAGCACGTAGGACTGGTCCTTGCCAGGATCGACCGCCCGGTGCAGGACGCCGTCCTCGATCCGGGCGTAGTGGCCGGTGCAGACGGCGTCGAAGCCCAAGGCCAGGGCGCGGTCGAGGACCGCGGCGAACTTGATCTTCTCGTTGCAGCGCAGGCACGGGTTGGGGGTTCGGCCCGCGGAGTACTCGGCGACGAAGTCCTCGACCACGTCGCGATGGAAGCGCTCGGCCATATCCCAGACGTAGAACGGGATGCCGATCACGTCGGCGGCCCGCCGCGCGTCCCGGGCGTCCTCGAGCGTGCAGCAGCCGCGGGCCCCGGTCCGGTAGGACTTGGGGTTGGCGGACAGCGCGAGATGGACGCCGGTCACCTCATGACCCGCGTCTACCGCCCGTGCCGCGGCCGTCGCGGAATCCACCCCGCCAGACATGGCTGCCAGCACCTTGAGTCCGCCCATCGCCTCACAGGCTACGCGCTGTCGGCCACTGGTCCTTCCGATTTGCTCCGGGTAACCTACGCTCAGGAAACGGCTCTCTACTAAAGGTCACCAGGCGAGCAGCGGGAAGAACCGGCATGGCTACCGACGGGCCTTACCGCGGCTCGGATGCGAATGACGGATATCCGGATGAACATCCTCATCATGGTGGCCCAGGCCGACGGGGCGACAACCTGTCGGCCAGCGAACCGGCGGAAACTCGTTCCCGGCTGGAATACCGTCACGACGTCTTCTTGGCCTGCCGTTCCGAACTCGGTCGCGAGCAGCTATGGGCAGCAGCGCAGCCGGCCATCGAGCGGTCCGAATGGCGGACCGCGCTCGATGAGGGTACGGTCGACCGGGTTGGCCTCGGCGTGGTCGACGAGCGGGCGAAGAAGTTCTCCCCGGCAGAGCGCCGCATCGCCGAGTATCTCGCGAGGGATGGGCTCGCAGTGGTATCGGTGTCCGAAGGATTCGGAATTCGCGGACGCACGCCCGATGCTCGTGCGGACGATGTGCCCGTCGAATTCAAGAGCCTGGATCCAGGGGCCAGTGACCGCACCGTCAAGGCGGCTCTCAACAGCGCCAAAGGCCAGGCCCGCCACGCGGTCATCGACGCTCGCGGATCCGGGCTGGACGAGGACCAAGCCCGCACCGGCATCCGGCGGTTCAGCGGGACACCGTACGGGAACAGGCTCGACGCCGTTCTCATCATCGGGGATGACTACACCCTCGACTGGAAGCGAGACGACTAGCCATGTCGCGGCAAACCTTCATCTTCATCGGGACGACAGCGCAGGACGCGGACCTCATGCGCCTGGTCGAGCAGACCCTTGGGCGGCAGTTCACCCGCGAGCAAGGCAGCGATCCCTACATCCGGGTGGTAACCGTGGCCGTCTACGTAGGTACTCACGAATTCGACGATGACGACATCACCTGGCCCGAGGGGCCTGAAATCCCGCTACACAGCAAGTTCCCGGCCATGATCGAGGTTCGCGACACAGACGGCGATCAGCGCCGTCAGGAGGCGATCGCGGACAAGATCTTCGCCGCCGTCCGATCCTCCGGCCGCTGGCCGGCCGTGTACATCGACGACATGCAGAAGATCCTCGGCCGCTATGACCCGGCGTGTTGAGGTGCTGGGCATTAGGTGACCTAGGCCTACGGGGGGCGGGTCAGCGGGCGGCGGCGCGGCGGGCGCGGGCGACGATCTCGCGGATGACCTGGCCTAGGGCGTCGACGTCGGGCTGGGTGGAGGTGTGGCCGAGTGAGAAGCGGAGCGAGCCGCGGGCCCGGGAGTCGTCGGCGCCCATGGCTAGCAGGACGTGGCTGGGCTCGGCCACGCCCGCGGTGCAGGCCGAGCCGGTGGAGCATGCGATTCCGTTCGCGTCCAGCAGCATGAGCAGGGCGTCGCCNNAGCACCGCGTCGGGGACGGCGGCGAGGACCTGGCGCACCAGGTCATCGCGGAGCGCGGCCACGCGTTCGGCCTCCTCGGCCCGTCGCTTCGAGCACACCGCGGCCGCCACGGCGAACGCCCTGATCGCGGGGGTGTCCAGCGTCCCGGAGCGGACATCTCGTTCCTGCCCGCCGCCGTGCAGCACCGGAACGGGGTCCACGCCGCGGCCGAGGATCAGCGCGCCGACGCCGACCGGGCCGCCCAGCTTGTGGGCGGTGACCGTGAGCGCGTCGGCCCCGCTGGCGGCAA
Organism: Actinomycetota bacterium; assembly: GCA_003140115.1. Next base: position 8,060 of record PLIQ01000001.1, read on the forward strand.
AGTCGACGGACAGCTGCGCGGCGGCCTGCACGGCGTCGGTATGGAAGGGGATGCCGTACTCGTGCGCCACCGCGGCGAGCTCGGCGACCGGCTGGACCGTGCCGACTTCGTTGTTCGCCCACATCACGCTGACCACGGCCACCTGGTCGGCGGCGCGGGAGATGGCGGCCCGCAGCGCCTCGGGGCGCACCGCGCCGTCGGCGTCGACGCCGAGCCAGATCGCCTCCGCGCCCTGGGTGTCCTCCAGCCAGCGCACCGAGTCGAGCACCGCGTGGTGTTCCACCGAGGTGGTCAGCACCTGTCGCCGGGGGCCGTCCTGGCGCGCCCAGTACAGGCCCTTCACGGCCAGGTTGTCCGCCTCGGTCCCGCCGCTNNCCGAGTTCCTCGGTCATCGCGGCGATCGCCTCAGGTCGCATGGGCGTCGTCGCCGCGTGATCGAGGTAGCCGGATCCGATGCGCTGCGAAGTCATGACGGCGTTAAGCCTAGCCGGGGTGAAGATACAGATGTAACGGGTGAAGTTGGTACCTGCCTGGGCTCAGGGCTAAACGGGTGGAGTTGGTCCCTGCCTGGGCTCAGAGCTACTTGCGCTTGCTGATCTCGTCCAGAAGCTGCGGGACCACCTTGAACAGGTCACCGACCACCCCGAAGTCGGCCAGCTCGAAGATCGGGGCCTCGGGATCCTTGTTCACGGCGATGATGGTCTTGGAGGTCTGNNTGCATGCCGGCCCGGTGCTGGATCGCGCCGGAGATGCCGATGGCCATGTACAGCTGCGGCGAGACGGTCTTGCCGGTCTGGCCGACCTGGAACTGGTGCGGGTACCAGCCGGCGTCGGTCACCGCGCGCGACGCGCCCACGGCGGCGCCCATGGCGTCGGCCAACTGCTCAATGACACCGAAACCCTCGGTCCCGCCGGTGCCCCGGCCACCGGAGACCACGATCGACGCCTCGGTCAGGTCGGGCCGCTCGCTGCGTTCGGCCACCACCCGGCTGGTGACCTTCGCGCCGGCCGCCTCGCTGGCCAGCGACACCTGGGAGATCTCCGCCGCGCCCGCCTCGGGTTCGGGCGCCACCGCGTTGGGCCGCATGGCCACGATGGGCGTACCCTGCCTGACCCGCGAGTGGACGGTGGTGCCGCCGCCGAAGATCGACTGCTCGGCCACCGGTCCGTCGTCACTGGGCTGGAGGTCCACCGCGTCGGTGAGCACGCCCGAATCGATCTTCACCGCGAGCCGCCCCGCGACCTCCTTGCCCTGGGCGGTGCCGGCCAGCAGCACCAGCGCCGGGGACTTCTCCCGGACCAGCTGGGCCAGCAGTTCCGCGGCCGGGGCGACGACGTAGTCGTCGAACACCGAGTCGGCGGCCACGTACACCCGGGCCGCGCCGTACTCGGCCAGGCGCGGCTGGGCCTGGTCGGCGCCCGGCCCGGTCCACACCACCGCGGTCTCGCCGAACCGGCGGGCCAGCGTGATCAGCTCGAGCGTGACCTTCTTGACGTCGTCGTCCACGTGCTCCGCGAGCACCAGGATCTCAGCCATACCGCGGTCCCCCTCAGATGAACTTCTGCGCGGCGAGGAACTCGGCGACCTTGACGCCGCCGTCTCCCTCGTCCTTGACGATCGTGCCGGCCTGCCGCGGCGGCCGCTGGGCAAAGTCGACCACCTCGGTACTCGCGCCGGCCAGGCCGACCAGGGTGGCGTCGATGCCCGCGTCGGCCAGGCTCATCGTCTGCACCGGCTTCTTCTTCGCGGCCATGATGCCCTTGAAGGACGGGTAGCGGGGCTCGTTGATCTTCTCGACCACGCTGACTACGGCAGGCAGGGTGGACTCGACCTCGAAGTAGCCGTCCTCGGAGGCCCGGCGGATGCGGATGGCCGAGCCGTCGATCTCGACCTTGCTGGCCAGCGAGACCTGCGGCACGCCGAGTCGCTCGGCGAGCATGGCGGCCATCACGCCCATCCGCGCGTCGGTCGATTCAGAACCGGTGATAACCAGGTCGAAGCCGGTCTGCTTGAGCACCTGAGCGAGCGCGTACGAGGTCGACAGGGCATCGGAGCCGGCCAGCCCGTCGTCCAGCAGGTGCACGGCCTGGTCGGCGCCCATCGACAACGCCTTACGGATCGACTCTGCGGCCTTCTCCGGACCCATGGTCAAGATCGTGACCGCTGCGTCGTGTCCCGCCGCGCGCTGCGCCTCGGCGATCAGCAGACCCTCCTCGATGGCGTACTCGTCAAGCTCGTTGATGAGGCCATCCACCGACGCACGGTCCAGCGTCGCGTCCGAGGGCTTGAGCTTGCGTTCCGCCGCGGTGTCTGGCACCTGCTTCACGCAGACGACGATGTTCATGGATGACACCGACCTCCTTGGTTGCTGGCCTACAGCCTGTCAAACCCGGGCAGGTGGCCCGGCACCGGGTAGCGGGTCAATGTTACCGGCTGGTAGCTAGCGGTTGTTCGCCCAAACGCCAGACGACCGCTACCGGCAAGTCGGCGCCCAGAGATAGCCGGCTCAGTATCTTTATAGGAAATTCCTCTGGGGGGAGGAGGAGGTACTCAGTTGGCTCGGGTCACCGTGATCGGGACCGGCTACCTAGGGCTCACCCACGCCGTCTGCCTGGCGGACCTCGGGCACGAGGTGCTGGCGATCGACATCGACGAGGACAAGATCGCCAGGGCTGCGAACGGCGAGGCCCTGTTCTTCGAACCCGGCCTGGAACCGCTGCTGCGGAAGAACCTGGATGCCGGGCGGCTCCGTTTCACCACATCGTTCGCCGAGGTCGGAGCGTTCGGTGCGGTCCATTTCCTGTGCGTGGGGACGCCGCAAGGGCAGGGCGGCGGGGCCGACCTAAGCTTCGTCAACGCCGCGGCCGACGCGCTGGCCCCGCATCTGACCGCGGAATGCCTGATCGTGGGCAAGTCCACCGTCCCGGTCGGCACGGCGCGGCAGGTGATGAGCCAGGTCCAGGCCATCGCTCCCGCTGGCCGGGAGGTCGACCTGGCCTGGAATCCGGAGTTCCTGCGGGAGGGACACGCGGTCCCCGACAGCCTCACCCCGGACCGCATCGTGGTCGGCGTCACCTCCGGCCGGGCCGAGGCGCTGCTCCGCGAGGTCTACGCCAGGCCGCTGGCGGGCGGCGTCCCGCTGCTGGTGATGGACCTGGAGACGGCCGAACTGGTCAAGGTGGCGGCGAACGCGTTCCTGGCGACCAAGATCTCCTTCATCAACGCCATGGCCGAGGTCTGCGAGGCGACAGGCGCCGACGTGATACCGCTGGCCGAGGCGCTCGGATACGACGCCCGGATCGGCCGCAGGTTCCTGTCGCCCGGGCTCGGCTTCGGCGGCGGCTGCCTGCCCAAGGACGTCCGTGCGTTCCGCGCTACCGCGTCCGCCCTGGGCGTCGACTCGGTCGTCAGCCTGCTGACCAGCGTGGACGCCATCAACCAGGGGCGGCGGGATCAGGTCGTCGCGCTGGCCAGGGACGCCGCGGGCGGCACCCTGGACGGCACCCGGGTGGCGGTGCTCGGCGTGGCGTTCAAGCCCAACAGCGACGACGTGCGGGACTCGCCCAGCCTGGCCGTGTGCGACCGGCTGCGGGCCGAGGGGGCGATCGTGTCCGTCCACGACCCGGTGGCGATGCCCAACGCCGCGAAGAAGCGGCCCGACCTGGTGTACGCGCGGTCGGTCTCGGAGGCGGCCCAGGGGGCCGAACTCGTGCTGCACCTCACCGAGTGGGCCGACTACCAGGCTATTGACCCAGCCGCGCTGGCCCGTGTGGTGGCCCGGCCGGTCATCATCGACGCCCGGTGCTGCCTAGACGCCGAACTGTGGCGCGACGCCGGCTGGACGGTGCGCGTCCTGGGGCGGCCCTAGGGCCTAGCTCAGTGGTAGAAGTGGCGGACGCCGGTGAAGTAGAGGGTGACGCCGGCGGCTTGCGCGGCGGTGACGGTCAGGTGGTCGCGGATCGAGCCGCCCGGCTCGGCGACCGCGCTTATCCCGGCTTCGGCCAGGATCTC
>PLIQ01000001.1:12238-16183 GCA_003140115.1 Actinomycetota bacterium
CGGGGGGAGCGCAGCGCAGCAGGCGGACGTTCTTGCTCGCGGACAGGATGTCCAGCGCCTCGTCGTCGAAGCCGGGCGCGACCACCGCCTCGGTGAACACGTCGGCGATCTGCCGGGCCAGGTCCGCGGTCACCGGCCCGTTGGCCGCGATGACCCCGCCGAAGGCCGAGACCGGATCGCAGGCGTGCGCCTTGGCGTGGGCGTCGGCCAGGTCGGCGCCGATCGCGATGCCGCACGGGTTGGAGTGCTTGATGATGGCCACGCACGGCGCGGTGAAGTCGTAGGCGGCGCGCCGGGCCGCGTCGGCGTCGACGTAGTTGTTATACGACATGGCCTTGCCGTGCAGCAGTTCGGCGGACGCGATGCCGGACCGGGCGCTCGCACCCGCGGGCCGTTCGGCTACATAAAGAGCCGCCCGCTGGTGCGGGTTCTCGCCGTAGCGCAGGACATCAGCCCGCTGCCACAGGGCACCGGCCACCGCCGGCCAGCCGCTGTCGCGGGCGACCTCGTCGGGGGCGTAGGCGGACGCGAACCAGGACGCGACGGCGATGTCGTACCGGGCGGTGCGGGCGAACGCCTCGGCGGCCAGGCCGCGGCGCTGATCCAGGGTGAAGCCGCCCTCGGCCAGTGCGGCGAGTATGTCGGCGTACCGGGCCGGGTCGATGATCACGGCCACCGAGCCGTGGTTCTTGGCCGCGGCGCGGATCATCGACGGACCGCCGATGTCGATCTGCTCCACGCACTGCTCCGGCGAGGCACCGGACGCGACGGTGACCTCGAACGGGTAGAGGTTCGACACCAGCAGCTGGAACGGCTCGATGCCGAGCCCGGCCAGCTCGGCCTCGTGCCGGGGGTTGGCGGTGTCCGCGAGCAGGCCGGCGTGCACCCGTGGGTGCAGGGTCTTCACCCGGCCGTCCAGGCACTCGGGAAAGCCGGTGAGCTCCTCGACGGGCGTGACCGGCACCCCGGCCGCGCCGATCCGGGCCGCCGTGCTGCCGGTGGAGATGATCTCGACGCCGGCCGCGTGCAGCCCGGACGCCAGCTCCTCCAGGCCGGTCTTGTCGTAGACGCTGATGAGCGCCCGTCTGATCGGGATCCTGGTCAACTGCCGATCCTCACCTTCCTGCCTTGGACGGACCAGCCCTCGCGGACCATCCGGCCGACCGTGCCAACGAGCAGCGCTCGTTCGGTCACCTTGATGCGCTCATGCAGCGTCGCCTCGTCGTCGTCGTCCGCGACGGGGACCGGGACCTGGGCCAGGATCGGCCCGGAGTCCACTCCGTCGTCCACCATCAGGACGGTGCACCCGGTGACCTTGACCCCGTGGGCCAGCGCCTCGCGCACCGCGTGAGCTCCGGGAAACGACGGTAGCAGCGCCGGATGGGTGTTCACGCAGCGGCCGCCGAAGGCGTCCAGGAACGGCTTGCCGACCAGCTTCATGAACCCGGCCAAGACGATCAGGTCGGGCGCGTACGCCGCGCACGCGCGGGCCAGCGCCGCATCCCAGTCCTCGCGGGCCGGGTAGTCGGCCAGCCGGACGGTGAAGGCGGGGAGGCCGGCCCGATCGGCTCGCGCCAGCGCGTTGATCCGGCCCCGGTCCGCGCCGACCGCGACCACCCGTGCTCCGTACTCCGGGTCACCGCAGGCGTCGATCAGGGCCTGCAGGTTGGTTCCCTCGCCGGACACGAGCACCACCAGGCGGGCGCTATCCATGGTCGCCTTCGGCGCGGGCATGCCGTCACCCTATGGCACCGGACGAGGAGCTTGCCCGACAGGGCAGAATAGAAGCCGATGGCCAGATATCAGCCGCCGGGCGGGCGCGGAGCACAGCCGCGAGGGCTGCTCCCGGCCCGGCAGTTGCCACCACCGGACCCGGCCCTGCGGCAGCGCGCCGTGGCGGCGGTCGCGATGGGCGTGCTCAGCCTGCTCGGCCTGGCGCTCGGCCTCGGCAACCTGCGTCGCGGGGTGCTCGTGGCCATCGTCACCCTGGTGTTCGGCGCGACCGCGATCTGGCTCGGCGCCGGAGCGAGCCGGCGGGCCCGGCGCAGCGGCACGGCCCGGCCGCGCGGCTCGATCGCCGGGAGCGTGCTCGGCGGGTTCGGCCTCGCGTTCAGCGCGCTGTGGCTGCTGGTCCTGGCGGTGTTCTGGCCGCAGCTGAACACCTACTACAACTGCATGAGTGGCGCGAATACGGTGTCCGCCCAGCAAGCCTGTCACACCCAGCTCAACAATTCGGTCGGCGGCGAGATCAGCGTGCTGAACGGCCGGTAACTCCTGGTCCGGCTCGTCCCGGTCGGCCCAGGGGTTCAGGTAGATCCGGTGGCCGCCCGCGTCGTCACTCTCGTCGATCACGCCAACCGGGATCCTGGCCGGCTCGGCCGGCCGGGCCGGGCGCCGGGACTCCGCGCTTACCCCGGATTCCGCGCTTACCCCGGCTTCCTCGGTTTCATCGGACCGGCGACGCCTCGGGAGCCGCGGGGCGGTCCGCCGCAGGATCAGCCAGTTGGCGCCCGCCGCGGTCAGCGCGGCGGTCACGCCGATCTCGAGCATGGCGACCAGGCCGACCTGCCACCCGGACGGCCCGACCGTGGCCAGCCGGCCGTCACCGAGCGGTCCGCCGGCGAAGGCCGCCGCCAGGCCAGCCACGGCGCCGGTGGCCACGCCCGCGGCCAAACCCCACAGCGCCGCCGCCTCGATCACCGGCGTGGGCGTGACCCGGACCGTCACGATGCCCGCGAACACCCCGGCCAGGTACGGCGTGGCCAGGACCAGGACCGCCACCCAGGCCGGCCCGGCCGTCCTGGGGCCCGAGGGCAGGGCGGCCAGCATGGGGAAGACGGGGAGCGCACCGAGCGCCGAGCCGGTCGGGGCGACCACGGTCCCGGCACCGAACGCGAACCCCGGGCCCAGAACGTAGGCGACGGCCCAGATGATCGCGTTCGGCGCGTAGGCCAGCTGGGCGAGCAGCAGCAGCGCCGCGCCGGCCGTGCCGGGCGCCAGCGCGTCGGTGGCCGCCTTGACCTCCGGCAGGTGCACGTAGAGAGAGGCGCCGGCCAGGGCCGCGCCGACCGCAGTGAGCAGGGCGCAGGCACCGAGCATGCCCAGGATGACCGACCGCGGCCGGGCCGGCATCAGGCGGACCAGCCGCGACCACGGGGCCAGCCCGCGGGCGGCGCCCAGCCCGCCCGCCACCAGCGCGAGCAGGAACGACGCGACGACCGCCTGCCAGAGCGACGGCGCCGCCTGGCTGCTCCGGCTCGCCACCGCCAGGGCTCCGGCCAGCAGGGTGTAGGGCAGGGCCAGGGCCAGGGCGGCGTAGCCGACGTGCCGTAGCCGGGTGACCCCGCCGGCGCGCACCACCCACCGTCCGGCCAGGGCCAGCAGCGCGCCGGGCAGCAGGACCAGCCCCAGCGGGAGCATGCCGATCCGCCCGGCGCCGTGGACGGTGACGCCGACATGGTGCGCGACCAGCCACAGCAGGGCGGCGGTGCGCAGCACCCCGCCGAGCCCGGTGCCGATACCCACGTGCGGGGCGGTGATCCAGCCGATCGCGGTCAGCGTGGTCAACGCGGCGAGCCCGCTGCCCGCCGCCGCGCACGCGGCGATGCCGCCCGTGACGACCAGCGGCCGCGCGGGCCGCGCCTGGGGCCCGGATCCGGCAGACCCGGAACCGGCAGACCCCAAGGTGGCAGACCCGGAGGCGGCCGGGGTCCGGGCGTCGTCAGGCTCGCGGGCCGGCGGCGCTTCGGCGGAAACACTCACAAACCCGATACTCGCAACCAGTAACCCCTAGCCCAAACAGGCGCGCCGCAGCCAGGGCCAGGGAAGTGGGGCGCGCGAAGCGCAGCGGGGGTTCCAGCGGGTCGCCCCCCTGGGCTAGAAGAGCCCGCGGACCAGGGCGGCGGTCTCGCTGGGGGTCTTGCCCACGCGGACGCCGGCCTTCTC
>PLIQ01000242.1 GCA_003140115.1 Actinomycetota bacterium
GGAGACGAGAACGAGGGTGTCCAAGATCGTTTTGTGACGAACGACGTGGACACCCTCGCGACAGCACTCTATGCGGCGACCGACGACATGCTGAAGGAGCACCCCGGCCTGGCGCCGTGGCGCCCGCCAGCCGGCATTACGCCCCGCCTGAGCGATTCCGAACTGGTCACCCTCGCCACGATGCAGGCCATACCCGGCTACACCTCCGAAGCCAGATGGCTCCGCCATGCCCGTGCCCGCCTGCGCCACCTCTTCCCCTACCTGCCCCAGCAGCCCGGCTACAACAAGCGGCTGCGCAAGGCCGCCGGTCTGATGCGAAGCGTCAACCGGATCCTGGCCACCACCACCTCGGTGTGGAGCGACGACTATGGGTCGTGGACTCCACCCCGGTGGAATGCGGCCGCTCCCGCGAGACCGTCAAACGCTCCGACCTGGCAGGCTGGGCCGAATACGGCTACTGCGCCAGCCGCAGCCGCTTCTTCTGGGGCCTGCGCCTGCACCTGGTCTGCACCCTTCAGGGCCTGCCCATCGCCTTCGCCCTGACCGGGGCCAAGGCCGACGAACGCGAGACCCTCCTTGACCTCCTGGCAGCCGAATGCGAGCTTCTGCGAGAGCGCCCCCGACAGACTCTCATCGGCGACAAGAACTACTTCGGCCGTGGTTTCGAATGCGAACTGTCCGAGCATGGAGTCCAGTTGCTGCGGCCTGCCCGTAAAGGTGAACGGGAACGGCCTGGCGCAGCCCTGTTCAAGCCGCTGCGACAGGTCATCGAGGCCCGCCGGTCCCAGGCGAGGTGCTTCAGGTCGCCCTCCCCGCGTGGGCCCTGGCTTGGCGAGTAGTCGTAAGCGTCACGTAATGGCGGCGGGCTGCTCCGAGTGAACAAGACCAACGCCAAGGCCGAAGCGCTGGGGTGTCTGCACTGGTCCGTCCGCGCGGACCCATTGTGACCATGCCGGGCTAGGGCGGCGGCCGGTAGGCTCTGGCCGTGGTCGAGCAACGGCAAGAATTCCAGCGCGATCTGGAGGCCATCGAAGCCGAGGTCACCGGCCTGTTCGCCATGGTCGCTGACGACCTGCCCGGGGCAACCTACGCGCTCCTGAGCGGGAACAGCGAGGTGCTGGGGGTGCTGACCGAACGGGAGCGGGTCATCGACGTCCTGTACCGGGAGATCGACGAGCTGGCTAGCCGGGAGATCTTGCTGCAGGCGCCGGTGGCTTCAGACCTGCGGTTCTTGCTGTCGGTGCTGCGCGTCGTGCCCGAGCTCGAGCGCTCCCACGACCTCGTCGTGCAGATCGCCTCGCGGGCCAGTCACGGTCTCGGTGAGGAGCTTTCGCCGGGCTGCCGCAGGCTGGTCGAGCGGATGGGGGATCTGGCCTGGAGCATGTGGCGCCAGGTCGCGGATTCCTGGCGCCACCGCGACCGTACCGTCGCGCTAGCGCTGGGCGAGCGTCATGACACGATGAACGAGCTGCACGCCAGCTTGATCGCAGAGCTCGCCTCAGGACGCATGACACTGCCGGCGGCGATGGAGATGACACTGGTGGCGCGCTTCTACGAGCGTCTTGGCGACCACGCGGTCAACCTCGCGCGGCGGGTGATCTATCTCGCCGGATCTGCGCCCGGCTAGTCCCACCCGGATCTGGGTGCGGGCAAGGTCAGGAGAGCTGTTCTGGACGGCGTGGGCGCCGGGGCCGGCGGCTGCTGATTCAGTTGATGGCTGTCGTGTGTTCATCTGGCGTTCATGTGCGGTTCGGGAGGGTGTCACCTGCGCCGGTTAGCTTTGTGCCGCGGCAGGAGACGGATCGCGGCAGGTCAGAGGCATGGCGGGCCGCCTGCAGGGGTTGGGGCGCCATGACCGAGACGCGGCCCGGGGACTTGATCGCGGCGCTGGATGAGGCCTCGCTGAGCCGGTTTCACCTGCGGGCGGTGCTGGTGTCGGGGATGGGGTTCTTCACCGACGCCTACGACCTGTTCGTCATCGGGATCGCCTCCACCCTGATCAGCAAGCAGTGGCATCTGAGCTCGGGCAAGCTCGCCCTGCTGAACAGCGTGATGCTGGCGGCGGCGTTCCTGGGCGCGCTGGTGTTCGGCCGGCTCGCTGACGTGGCCGGGCGCAAGCGCGCGTACTGGATGGTCGCCGCGATCATGATCGTGGGCGCGCTGGGGTCGGCGCTATCACCGTCATTCTGGACGCTGATCGGCTTCCGCTTCGTGCTCGGCTTCGGGGTGGGCGGTGACTACCCGGTCAGCGCGGTGATGATGAGCGAGTACGCCAACCGCAAGGACCGCGGCAAGCTGGTCGGCATGGTGTTCGGCACCCAGGCGCTCGGGCTGATCGTGGGGCCGCTGGTCGCGCTGGCCCTGCTCGGCGGAGGGGCCAGCGACACTGTGACGTGGCGGGTGCTCCTCGGCCTGGGCGCGGTGCCCGCCGCCGCGGTGCTGTACCTGCGCCTGCTGATGCCCGAATCACCGCGCTACCAGGTGCAGGTGCAAGGGCGGGCGGAGCAGGCGGCGAGCCAGATCTCCGCCTTCACCGGCGGCCGGGTCGGCGGCGACGGGTCCGCTGGGCCGCGCCAGGAGCTTGGGCTGCGGGCCTTCCTGACGGACCGCCGGTGGCTGATCATGCTGGCCGGGACGGCGGGCACGTGGTTCCTGCTCGACTACGCCTACTACGGGAACACGATCTCCACCCCGCAGATCCTCGGCCTGATCTCCCCGCACGCCTCGACCACAACCAAGATCGCCCTGCAGCTGGCCATCTTCGCGGTCGCGGCGGTGCCCGGCTACGTCCTGGCGATCGCCTGTCTGGACCGGATCGGGCACCGGCGGCTGCAATGGACCGGGTTCGCGGTCATGGCGGCCTGCTTCCTGATCCTCGCGGCGGTGCCGGGCCTGACTACGACCGTGGCGCCGTTCCTGCTGGTGTACGGGGTGAGTTACTTCTTCACCGAGTTCGGGCCGAACATGACCACCTTCGTGATGCCCAGCGAGCTGTACCCGGTGGCTATGCGCGCGACCGGACACGGGATCTCGGCCGGGATAGGCAAGCTCGGCGCGTTCATCGGGGTGTTCTTGTTCCCGGTGCTGTCGTCGTCCTTCGGCCTGCGCGGCACGCTGCTGCTCACCGCCGGGGTCTCTGTGCTCGGGCTGGCGCTCACCTTCCTCTTGCCCGAGCCTGCCCGCCGCAGCCTGGAAGACATGCCCGCCACCCCCTCGGCCGCGGCACCCCAGCCGCTGCTCGTGGCCGACCAGGCATCGGCCCCGTGAGGACCTGATCGCTGCTGACCGGCAGGTTCCCGGCGCTCGGTCTCCGGCAGGTGCCCGCTATGGCCCGCTGTCGACCAGGCCGCCGGAACCACGCGGGGTCATGTACGGGACCGGCCTCCGCGGCGACGCCGCGTCATGCTGGCGTGCGCGCTGGTATGCCCAGCATGAGTATGCGTGGGTGCGGTCATGGTGTGCGTAACATGGCTGTGAGGCGCCCCACCGGGTGGCCGATACCCGGACTTGTGAGCAGTGCGGGACCGTGTTCGCGCCGCGCCGGGAGCATGCCCGGTTCTGCCGTCCCCGCTGCCGGGTCGCGTGGAACCGCGAGCATACCGGGGACCCGCAGGCCGAGGCGAGTGCGCTGGAGTGGTCCATCACCGCGATGCGCGAGGCCATAGAGCGGCTGGCCAGGGATCAGGTAGTGGACCATGGGCAGGGGTTCGCGGTGATCAGCGAGGCAGTATGGTGCGTCACCATCGTCGACGCGACCTTGGTGCGATATCACCGTCATGCCTACAAGAGCGCCATGAAATCCCGGGCCCCCGCCCGGCGGCGGGCGGTCGAGGAAACGTTCGCGGGGTTGCGGTTCGTGCGCAACCAGATGGGATATCACCTCGACCCCGCCGATTTCATCCAGCCGGAGCAAAGCGAGCCCAGCGCTGATCGCGGTGTCACGGCCTGGAGGTGGAGGCCGGTGCCCGAGCCGGACCTCGGATCGCTGCCGCCGCGCGGGCAGGCGTGGGAGATGACACGGTACCGGGCGTATCAGGCCCAGCTGGCCGGTCACACCATCGGGGAGACATTCGGCCGGGTTGGCGCCTTCCTTAACCTGGCTGCCCCGCATCCGGTCGCGGCATAGCTGCCGGGCCCCGTACCCCGCGCACCCGGATTACGAACGCGGCGCTGGCAGCCACGTTCGCGCGGCCGCCAAGAAGGCCGGATCGGTGATGCGCTGCTTGTTTGGTTACGGACCGGGTTCCAAACGGAGCATAGGTTGCTGGCAGCGAGATGATTGCCGGGTACCCAACCGCCGGGAAACAGGAGGTGACGGTGCCGGATTCGCGTATCCGCGCCCTGCGAGTACGGCTGCGGACGCCGCCGGTGCTGGGCGGGCTGCTGCCCGTGCGCCGGTCTCAGGTAGCGGCGGACCTGCTTGCCGGTATCACCCTGGCCGCCGTGAGCATCCCGGTGTCTCTGGGGTACGCGAAGATCGCCGGGATGCCGGTGGTAACCGGGCTGTACACGCTGCTGCTCCCGATGGCCGCCTTCGCTATCTTTGGTTCATCGCGCCATCTCGTCGTCGGCGCGGATTCGGCCACCGCGGCCATCCTCGGCGCGGCCCTGACCGGATTGGCGGCCGCCGGATCGCCGCAATACGTCCGGCTGGCCGGGCTCGCGGCCCTGCTCACGGGCGGGCTGCTGCTGCTGGCCCGGCTGGCCCGGCTCGGGTTCCTGGCGAATTTCCTGTCCCGGACCGTCCTGATCGGGTTCCTTACCGGCGTCGGTATCCAGGTCGCTGCCGGGCAACTCCCCGACATGCTCGGGGTGACCGTCGCCGGTAAGAGCACCCCGGCCAAGCTCCTGGAGGTAGTGCGCACGCTGCCGCAGGTACACGGCGCAGATGTGGCGGTATCGGCCGGGGTCATCGTGATCGCGCTGGCTGCCCGCTGGGCCGGCCGCCGGATCCCGGGTTTGCTGATCGCCGTGATCGCCGCGATCATCGTGAGCCGCGCGGCCGGCCTGGCCAGGCGCGGCGTGGCCGTGCTCGGGGCCGTCCCGCGCGGGCTGCCGCACCTGGCGCTGCCCGCGCTCGGCCGGCACGACGCCGTCGCGCTGCTCGGAACGGCAGTGTCGCTGTTCGTGGTCATCCTGGCCCAGAGCGCGGCGACCTCACGCGCGTACGCCGGGAAATACGAGGAGGCATTCAGCGAGGACACCGACCTGGTCGGCCTGGGCGCCGCCAACGTGGCCGCCGCGCTCTCCGGCAGCTTCGTCGTCAACGGCAGCCCCACCCAGACGCAGGTGGCTGACAGCGCGGGCGGGCGCAGCCAGCTGGCCCAGCTCACCACCAGCGCGGTGGTGCTCATCGTCCTGCTGCTGCTCACCGGGCCGCTGGCCAGCCTGCCGATCGCCGCCCTGGCGGCGATCGTGTTCCTCATCGCCGCCGGGCTCATCGACGTCGTAGGGATGCGGCGCATCCTGGCCTGCCGTCGCCCGGAGTTCGCCATTGCGCTGCTCACCACCGCCGCGGTCGTGATCCTCGGGGTGGAGGAAGGCATCGTGCTGGCCGTCGTCGTCTCGGTCATCGACCATCTGCGGCACAGCTACAACCCGTTCAACAGCGTCCTGGTGAAGTCGCCGGCCGGGCACTGGCAGCCTGCCCCGGTCCTGCCCGGCGCGCGGACCGAGCCAGGACTGGTCATCTACCGGTTCGGCACCAGCCTGTACTACGCCAACGCCTCCCGCCTCACCGACGACGTCACGGCCCTGGCCGCGCAGGGGAGCCCGCTGCGGTGGATGGTTCTCGACGGCGCGGCCATCGGCGACGTCGACTACACCGCGGCGGCGGTCCTCACCCGCGTCATCGAACACCTCCGCAAACGACACATCCGCCTCTCCGTCAGCAGCGTCCTCGGCCCGGTGCGCCAGCAGCTCGACCACTACGGCATCAGCGCCGCCCTCGGCCCCGGCGCCTACTACGACACCCCCGGCGAGGCACTCGAAGCCTTCCACGCCGCAGCAGAGGTTACCGGCGAGTAAACGGCGCACGCAACGGCCCAGGCAAGGCAACGAAGCCGCCGAGGCAGAATGCCTTGCTACCCCGGTGATGTCATGTGCTGGACGCCATCGCCTGCCGGTGCCGATCCGCTGGCTGACCTGAGGGCGAGACACCCCTTCCGGCGGGCGCATGCCGCATCTACCGTTGACAACGGTTGCTCACAAGTTCGTCACGGAACGTGGTTGAACCTCCGCGGGACAAGCACGCGGAGCTGCCGGTCTATGCGCTTGGCAGCAGCTCGGCGCTTGTCAACCGCAACGCTCAGATCAGGCCGTTCTGTACCGCTCAGCCGCAGCGAGTCCACCATCGAGGGGCCCGCGCATACTCGGCATCGATAGGAACCATAAGGAAG
>PLIQ01000268.1:0-9114 GCA_003140115.1 Actinomycetota bacterium
AGCTGCGCTGGGATTATTCTGCGCGTCGTCCCACGAACCGTTCCACGCCAATGGCGGGCAAGCGTCTATGGCCGCAACCGAGCGTGGTGGGCAGAGGCCGCCGCAACGGCGCCCGCGATTTGCCATGGTCCGAAAGGACAGTCGATTAGGTCGTTGCACTGCCGAATCGGGCCGTACTTGGATCAAGGCGGCGCGCTGCGCGCGCCGCGGGTCGGCGCCAGCGCTCGGCCTCTGCCTTGGGAGGCCCGGCCGAGCGCGCGCCGACTCTCTGCCGCAGCTCACTGCACTAATAGCGCTCATTCGGCACGGACGTGAGTGCTGCTCTCCCGGCCGTCGTCCGCAGGTCCTGGCGCGCGGGGCAGGCTACCCCAGTGGCGGAATCGTCGGCAGGGCCGCGCTGGCCGTATCCAGACCACTACCGTCGCTGCGGCCGGACAGCCAGGCCAGCATGGCGGCAGGCGGTCCGGTGACGTCGACGGGCGGGCTGGTGCCGATGTGCAGCATGCCATGACCGGCGAGAGTCATGGGCGGCGCATCGGCGCGGCGGTCCATCCGGGCGGTCACCTGAGACAGCTCGGTGGCGACGAAGTCGGCGGGCCAGTCGGCAGGCTGGTAGCCAGCGGCGAGGTCCACGTGATGATATTCCAGTTCCCGGCGCATGCTGGGGAGGACATCGCGGACTGGTCGGCGGCCTGCTCCGAGCGAGATCCCAGGCGCGTCCCACAGCTGGCTTGGGTGCTCCCGGATCGCGGTCAGGCATTCCTGGATGGCACGATCCAGGTCGGCGCGGATAATCCCCGCCGGTCGGCGCGCACCAGCGTCGATGGCGTCGGCGCGGGCTTGTTCGGAAGGGTATTGCTGGCCGATGCGGCCAGCCTGGGCAGCCCGCAGCAGCCCGGTGCGGGAGTCGGCGGACTGCGCGATATGGATGAGGACGTGCGCCCGCGTCCAGCCCGGCAGCGCCGATGCGTCGTGCAGGTCGTCGTCGGTCAGCGCCTGTGCGGTGGCCACGAGGCGGGCCGCGCTGTCGGCTATCGCAGCCCACTCGGGCGTATCTGCTGCTGTCACGTCTGGAAGGATATTCGCCCGGGCACGGCTGGGATGGCGTAAGAGACCCTGGCTGGGCTCAGGTCCGGGGATGGCCCGCTGAGTGTACGTGTCCGCCCCTCCAGTCTCAAGCGTGACTGTGACCGCAGGACCACGAGCACAGGCGGAAAGTGCCTGGCCACGATCGGCTGCGGACTAGGCAGGATTATGTCCCCTCCCCGCTCTTGGCGGGTGCAGGCCGCCCGCACCAGGGTCCCGTATCGAGTCCGAGTCGGCGAACGCCAGCCCGGACGGGTCGACAGTCAGGTGCCGCGCGTCGCTGACGAGCTGGCCCGTCAGCGCATGGCCCAGCTGGCCACGTTCGCTGAGCCTGGCCGCGGCCCTACGGCCAGGTCAAGGCTGAGGAGATGACGGGGTAGATCTGGCCGTCAGCTTTGCGAGATAGGCGGCGGTTCGTCGGTCGACCTCGGGGACCGGGTCTGCGTAGTGCCGGAGCGTGGTCGCGCCGCCGCCGCTACGTCCGAGGCACGCGGCGGTGTTGCGCAGATCGAATGAGTGAGCGCCAGGCGAAGTTTACGGCGCTAACCGGCGAGGCAGCACTCCGCCAGATGCATGGCGATCCCGAAGTCGTACGCGACCAGCTCCACGCGCTTGCCGCTGTCGGTGGACGAGCTGTTGTCTGTGTCCTGCCGTCCCGCCGCGTGCCACCCTCGAGCGGCCCTGCGACGATCTTGCGGTTCGCCGTGGTGCCGGACCTAGGCGCCGTTTACCTGCCCGGCCTGTCAGGCGGCGCCTGCAAGGCATTTGAGCAGCTCCGAACATAGGCGCTGTCGCCCGGCAGCATTAGCACGCCTCATCTGAGAGATAACCGCAACTTGACAGATCGAGCGCCGTCAGTCTGCAGTTTCAAAGTCGACGTCGACGATTCATCACGCGCCCCAGGACACGCGGGGACGGCGGGATCGGACCGGCCTCGGGATCGCGCTTTGGGCGTACCGCGGGCGGCTTATTAACCAGAGTTTGGGTGTCAGCAAGTCAGTGTTCTCAATTGGCGGCAACCCATCGTCGAGCCCGCGTAGCCGGTTGTAGGTATCGCGCATAGCCGCACGGTCGGGCAGGTACTGGTTGCCTGCGGCACGCCCTAGGACGGTTAGCGTGCTCGCCAACGTGATCGAGCCAACTGGCTGGCCGCTGGAACCTAGCCGTTGCAATCGGCCGATTTCGGATGTGGCAATCGCGGCGCCAGGCCCGTCATCCATGAGTATTGTCACCGATTGCCCAGACTCGGCGGCCACGACGGCATGCGCTATCACCATGGTCTCACCTAGATCCTTTGGCTGTCTTCTGCGTTGGCCCATCGGGAGTCCACTGATTCGCTGAACTACGGTCGCCAGTTCCGGCGTCACGTCATCGGACAGTATCTGGATCCAGCGAGGCGTCAGCTTCTTCCACACTGTCGCGGCCGCGCGAAAGCGGTCATCTTGTCGGGACTTCTGCAGTACTTCGTCTTGAACAGCCTCGGGCACACTGAGCGGCCCAAGGACCGCAATCAGGAGACGTTCCTTGTTGGCGGACAGGAAGTTCAGGCCGGGACCGGCATCGATGATCGGCCTGACGCTCATCTGTCATTTCTCGCCGCTGTCGTGTCCTCGCTGTCATCGTCGGCGGAGCCAAGTGCCTCATCCAATGCGGCGAGGTCAACATGCACGTCGGGCAATTCGGCCGGATCCGCCCACGCTATCGGCCGCTCAACCGGAGTCACGCCGGCTTCTTCTAGCTCCTTGATTACGGCCTCCAGGCTCATCGCGCGCAGTGTGGCGATAGCCTGCGCAGACAGTACGCCTTCCACGTAACCCGTGATCGCCCTGGCGAGCAGCCGCTGCGGCGCTCGGCGCCGGTCAGAGCCGGCTTGCAGGAGCTGGTATTGGTCTGTCCAGCCGAATCTAGCCGCCAACTGTGGCGCGCTCAGCGTCATCCACTCTTGCTTAGTGGCCTCATTTATGTACCCGGCCTGGCGCATTGCGATCGCGGCGATCTTGGGGGACACCAGGAACCGCTGCACAACCGCCGACAGAGTTGACGGGCCGACCGGGGACCGCGGTTTGATGAACTCCTGAAGGCCCTCGACGGGAACCAGCAAATGGCGCGCGAACGCATCAGCACGAATCTCCGCCGGGCTACGATCGCTCCAGTCGCCCATATCGCTGTCGACCCAGTCTTCGAATAGGACGTGGCCTAGTTCGTGGGCCAGCGTACTCCGCTGTCGCATGGGGTTCCTCGTGCGCGCAACACCAATAAACACGGTTCCGCGGGCTGGATCCCGCATGGTCATACCGTGCTCATCTGGGCCCACGTCGAGCACGGCCACATCGACCCCGGTCGCCTGCTCGATGACCTCCAGTAGATCACCTAGCGCCTGCACGCCGAGATGATGGTCGTGACGGAACCGCGCAGCAGCCGCGCGGCCCTCAGTCTCCGCAGTCAACGTTTCCCGACTCGATAAGACCGTTAACCGGGATCGCCTGAGCGGAAAGGTAATCGTCCAGCTCAAGGAAATGCAGCAACGCTTCGCGCATACGGTCCATATCTGCGTGATTCGTAGCGCGTGCCGCGCACTCGGCCCGCTCAGCTACCGTCCCTGTCCCAGTCAGTTCCGCGACTGTGACTCCCGTCGCCCAGGCGATGGCGATCAGTTCAGGCATCTTCGCCGCTCGCTGACCAGAGACGACCCTGGACAAGGTTGGTTGTGAAGTGCCAGTCATGTCCGCAAGTGCGCGCTGACTGAGGCCTGCCGCTATGCGAGCGTGCTCGATCCTTGCGCCAACGTCAGTTGTGGTCACGGCAACCTCCAAAACCTCTGAATCACGATTGCCATGTGTGATTCAGTGTACGTCAAGACAAGCCTCGACGCCACGCCCAGCCGCACTGTCTCTCCAAACACCATACGGCCCGGCACGCGCAACGCTCGGACCGTCACGATGGCATGTTTTCGCTCAGCCGTAGCCTACGGCCAGGTCAATTTTGAGGAGATGACGGAGTACGCCTGGCGGTCAGCTGGGCGAGGTAGGCGGCGGCTCGTCGGTCGACCTCGGGGACCGGGTCGGCATAGTGCCGCAGTGTGGTGGCACCGCCTCCGCTGTGACCGCGGCGGGCGGCGGTGTTGCGCAGGTCGAAGCCGCCGGCCAGGAGCTGGCTGGCGGTGTAATGCCGTCCGCCCTTAATGTCGAGCTTCACCCCGGCGGCATCCGCGGCCGCGGCGATCTGGTGGGTGACCCAGTCCGGGTTCCACGGCCGGGCATGCGCAGGGTCGTTGGAGAACAGGTACGCGTTATCGGGCAGGCCAGCACCGACCGCGGCCAGCGCGGCCGCTGTCTCGTCCAGGTAAGTCGCGATCAGGGCGCAGCTGTCCGGGTCGATGGCGAGCCAGCGGTCCTGATGCGTCTTGGTGTCCTTGCGTACGCGCTGGCCGCCGCGAACTACGTAGTTGAAGGCGACGTGCATCAGGCCCCGGTCTAGGTCGATGTCGCGGATCTGCAGGCCGCACAGCTCACCGCGGCGCACGCCGGTGACCACCACCAGCCACAGATACAGCCCCAGGGCAGCGTCGTGCGCGCGAGCCTCGGCGATCACCTTGGCGACGTCTTCCGGCGAGGTAGCCGGGATGGGCCGACGGATAGTGGTGGGCGGCTTGGCCGACTCGGCGGGGTTACGGTCGGTCCACTCCCACCGCTGGGCGGCGGCGAACGCGCCGGACAAGATGCTGTGGATACCGCGGATGGTGCTGGGCTTCATCGGATGACAGACGTGCGGATGGCACCCCGCCCGGCCACAGTCGTGGCCGGGACCAGGCCGCCTCCGGCTCAGGCGCGGATCACCGCCGGGCTCTCCGGCCACGACCGCGGCACGACCATGCCGCACGATGACCAGACCGTCCGCGGCGAGCGCCTCCAGAGCGTGCCGGATGACCCCGGTCCCGATGCCCTGCAGGGTGCTCATCTCGGTGATCGATGGCAGTTCGTCGCCCGGGACGAGGACCCCCAACCGAATGGCCTCGGTCAGCGTTGCGGCGACCTGCTGCCAGGCCGGGTGCGAGTCGCGCGGGTTGATCGTTAGCACCGGGACGTTACGGTGCTCGATGAATGGCTTGCCCGTACAGGACAGCTCACCGCAGCGCTTGAGCTCCGCGTACAGCTTGTCGAGAATGGGACCGCGCACCTTCCGTACCCTCATGGGCCCAAGGGCAGGCTTGATGGTGCGACGGATGAACCCCTCGTTGGTCTGCCTCGTGGAGACGTCCCACTCCGCGACCGCCGCGTACTCGTCCATGAGCCTCGCCACCGTCGCGCCCGACTCGGGCGTGCGGCCTTCGGACGCTTCCTTGAGCAGCCTGCCGAGCTCGATGCGCGCCTGCTGCTCGGTCTTGACCGTGGTCTTAAGACGGATCGCACGCCTGGTGAGCGCATCCATCCCGGCGTACACGGAGACCCGGAACGATCCGCTCGGAAGTTGCTCTATGTGACCCTTTGCAACCCTTGGCATGACATCAGAGTAGGTCGAGCCAGTGACATTCGTTCCACGAAACGTTCCACGCACTGCGGAGCGAAGAGAACAAATATCCCTCTGACCTGGGAGCCGGTGAGCGGGATCGAACCGCTGACCTGCCGTTTACAAGACGGCTGCTCTGCCTACTGAGCTACACCGGCGGGGAGACACAGTGCATGGTAGCCGACCGTTCGCCGACCCGCGAAAACCCGTCGCTCACCTGCGGATTCTCCCATAGCCGCCCGGGTGGCGCCGGGCATGCCTGGCGCAACCTGAGCTGTCCGGCTGGCCCCTGTGAGCGTGTGTGCGCCTTCGTGACCTCCGACGGCATCGGGACCGATGACTGTGGCGCGACGGAGCCGTTATGCGTTACCTCCGATGGCATCGGCGGGACCGATGGCTTCGGCGGGACGGAGCCGTTAAGGGACGGGCACGGCCGGGTGGTGGCGGGCCAGGATCCGGGCGTGGTGCGGCTGGTTCGGGCATGGTCTCTTCCCTTGGCATCTGGGGGCCCGCTGCAGCGTCCTCGGCGGCCGCTGGTCAGCGGCCGACCGGAACGCTGCGACGGGGAATGTATCCCTCAGGCACCGGGATCGCCAGCCGGGACGCGGCATTGCGAGCGTCGTGGGCACTAGCGATCGTGATGACCGCATCGGTGCGCATGAGCTCCTCCGGTAGCCCCGGGAAGCTGGCCGCTGGTGGCGGCTGACGTCCGGTGTCTGGTTTGAACCTATACCTGCACTGAAAAACTAGCAATAATTTTCCAGAATCTGGTGACCTATTAATTTGACCGGCTGGACCTTCCTGACCTATCACGCCCGGGTTCTGCTGTGCGTCGCCCGGGCGCTGCTGACCGATCTCGCGGACCGGGCCGGCCGCATACAGCACCGGCCCGCGAAGGCATGGCCTTCGGCTCTAGACAGCGGTCAGCTTCCGGCCCCAGCATGGGGCCGTGCCTGAGATGACTCGCCAGGACGGCGCCGCGATCGAGGTGCGGGGCCTGACCAAGTCCTACGGCGACGTGCACGCCGTCCAGGGGATCGACCTCCTCGTCGCCCGCGGGCAGATCTTCGCGCTGCTCGGCCCGAACGGCGCCGGGAAGACGACCACGGTCGAGATCCTCGAGGGCTACCGGTCACGCGACGGCGGCACGGTGCAGGTCCTCGGCTACGACCCCGCGCGCCAGCGGCGGGCACTGAAGAGCCGGATCGGGATCGTCCTGCAGTCCAGCGGCATGGACCGCTACCTCACCGCGGCGGAGACCGTCGCGATGTACGCGGGGTACTACCCGCGGCCGCGGCCGGTAGACGAGGTGATCGGGCTGGTGGGCCTGCAGGCGAAGCGGAACACCCGGGTGTTGCAGTTGTCCGGCGGGCAGCAACGGCGGCTGGACGTCGCGATCGCCCTGGTCGGCAACCCGGACCTGCTGTTCCTGGACGAGCCCACGACCGGATTCGATCCCTCGGCCCGGCACGAGGCGTGGGAGGTCATCAAGAACCTGGCCACGCTGGGCAAGACGGTGCTGCTGACCACGCATTACATGGACGAGGCGCAGTACCTGGCCGACCAGGTCGCGGTGATCAGCGGCGGCCGGATCGTCGCGCAAGGACCGCCGGCCACCATTGGGAACCGCGAACGGGCCAGGGCCAGGATCCGCTACCGGCTGGCCGGCGGGGCCACGCCGCCGGCCGACCTGTTCACGCCGCCCGGGCCGGACGGGCTGACCGAACTGGTTCCCGACGACCTGACCGCCGCGCTGCACCGGCTCACCGGCTGGGCCCTGGAGCAGCACGCTGAGCTCACCGGCCTGGAGGTCATCCGGCCGACCCTCGAGGACGTCTACCTGGAGCTGACCGACAGCCCGGCCGGGCAGGCCGGGGCGGCGAGCACGGCGGAGCCAGCCCTGCCTGGGCCGGCCGACCCGAAGGAAGGCCGCGCGTCATGAACGGCGCAGCGCTGACGCTGACCCAGGTCAGGTACACGAACAAGGCGTTCTGGCGTAACCCGGCCTCGGCGTTCTTCATCTTCGCCTTCCCGCTCATGTTCCTGGTGATCTTCACCGCGCTGCTGGGGCACGGCACGGTGCGCGTCTCGCCGGCCAAGGTGGTCGACACCTCCACGTACTACGTGGCGGCCATGGCCTCCTTCGGGGTGATCTCGGCCTGCTACACGAACATCGCGATCAGCGTGACCACCCAGCGCGACCTCGGCATCCTCAAGCGCCTGAACGGCACGCCGCTGCCGAGCTCGGTCTATCTCGTGGCCCGGATACTGCACTCGCTGTTCGTCTCGGTCCTGCTGGTGGCGATCACCGCCGCCTTCGGCCGCCTGCTCTACAGCGCCAGCATCCCGGCCGGCGTGACCCTGCTGCGATTCCTGGTCATGCTCCTGGTCGGGGCGGCCACCTTCTGCGCGCTCGGCTTCGCGGTCACCGCGTTCATCCCCAACGCCGACGCCGCTCCGGCGATCGTCAACGCGTCCATCCTGCCGCTGCTGTTCCTGTCCGGGATCTTCATCCCGCTGGGCAGCAACGCGCCCGCCTGGATCGCGTGGATCGCCAGGATATTCCCGGTCCGGCACTTCGCCGAGGGCATGCAGGCCGGATTCCTCGGCACCGCGTTCGACTGGACCGACGTGCTGATCGTGGCGGCCTGGGGCCTGGGCGGCCTGCTGTTCGCCGTCCGCTTCTTCAGCTGGGAGCCGAGGGCCTGAGCTCCTGGCCGCGTATGGTGGCTATCTCGTACAGGGCGATGCCGGTGGCCACGCCGGCGTTCAGTGACTCGGTGGAGGCCGTGATCGGGATGCGGATCAGCACGTCGCAGGCCTGGGTCACGATCCGGGACAGGCCGCGGCCCTCTGAGCCGGTGACCAGGACCAGCGGCGCGGTGGCCAGGTCCAGGTCGCGGACCGCGGTGTCGCCGGCCGCGTCGAGGCCGGCTACGAAGATCCCGGCTTCCCGGTAGGACTGCAGCGCGCGGGCCAGGTTGGCGGCCCGGGCCACCGGGATGCGGGCCAGCGCCCCGGCCGAGGCCTTCCACGCACCCGCGGTCACGCCCGCGCCACGACGGGAGGGCACCACCACGCCGTGCGCGCCGAACGCGGCGGCCGAACGGGCGATGGCGCCGAGGTTGCGGGGATCGGTCACGCCGTCCAATGCGGCGATGAGCGGCAGCTCGCCGGCGTCCGCGGCACGGGCCAGCAGGTCGTCGGGGTGTGCGTACTCATAGGCCCGCACCCGCAGGGCCAGGCCCTGGTGCAGCGCGCCGCCGGTGAGCCGGTCCAGCTCGGCGGGACCGGCCTCGAGCACCGGCACGCCGCGGTCGGCGGCCATCTTGATGGCCTCGTCGACCCGGTCGTCGCGGGAGATCCGGGCCCCGACGTACAGCGCGGTCGCGGGCACGCGGGCCCGCAGCGACTCGACCACCGGGTTGCGGCCGGCCACGAACTCGGCCGCCTCCCCCGCGCCGCGCGTGGTCCGCCGGGCGCCCGGCGAGGCCGGGGCCGAGGCGGAGGCGGAGGCGGAGG
>PLIQ01000268.1:9119-15472 GCA_003140115.1 Actinomycetota bacterium
CACTATAACGGCGGGGGCCGGCGGGCCCGTCACCGTAACGGCGGGGTCCGGAGGGCGTGTCCCCGGAACGGCGGGGCCCAGCGGACGCGTCACCGGCACGGCGGGGGCCGGCAGACGGGTCACCGGCACGGCGGGGGCCGGCAGACGCGGCTGCCGCGCGCTTCTGGGCGGGGTGGCCGGGGCGCTCGGTGGCGGGCGGCGTCGGGCCCTTGCCTTCCAGGCGGCGCCGGCCCTGGCCGCCGGTGCCGGGGCGGGGCTTGCCGGACTTGGTCCGGCCCGCCTCGTTGCGCCGGGAGCGGGGAGTGTCGGCCGCGCTCAACGCTTCAGCTCCCAGCGCGGGCCCTGCGGGGCGTCCTCGACGATCACGCCGATCTCCTCCAGGCCGTCCCGGATCGCGTCCGCGGTGGCGTAGTCCCGGCGGGCGCGGGCCGCGTCGCGCTGCTCCAGGGTCAGTTTGACCAGCGATCCGACCACCTGGCGCAGCCGGTCGCCGGATCCGGCGGGGGCACCCGACCAGTGCGGGGCGAGCGGGTCGAGGCCGAGCACGTCCAGCATGGCCCGCAGCCGGATCAGGCTGCCCCGGGCGCCGGCCTTGTCCGAGGCNNCCGCATGGCCGACGTCCAGGCCCGGGGCCGCGTGGCCGACGTCCAGGCCCAGGGCCAGGTCGCCGAGGACTTCGGCGGCGCGCAGCACGAACCGCTCGATCCGCTGGTAGGCGGCGACCGCCTCCTCCAGGGCCTCCTCGGAGAACTCCAGCATCGACCGGTAGTGCGCCTGGACCAGGTAGTAGCGCAGTTCCGCGGGCCGGACCCGGGTCAGCACGTCGGTGACCAGCAGGGAGTTGCCGAGCGACTTGCTCATTTTCTCCCCGGCCAGCCCGAGCAGGCCATTGTGCAGCCAGTACCTCGCGAAGCCGTCGCCGGCCGCCTTGGACTGCGCGATCTCGTTCTCGTGGTGCGGGAAGATCAGGTCCATCCCGCCGCAGTGGATGTCGAACGTCGAGCCCAGGTACTTGGTGGACATGGCTGAGCACTCCAGGTGCCAGCCGGGCCGCCCGGGTCCCCACGGCGTCTCCCAGTACGGCTCGCCGGGCTTGGCCGCCTTCCACAGCGCGAAGTCGCGCGGGTCACGCTTGCGGCCCGTGTCGTCGGAGTCCTCGGCCGGGCGCATCTGGTCCAGCCGTTGCCCGGACAGTGCGCCGTAGAAGGGGTAGGAGTGCACGTCGAAGTAGACGTCGCCGCCGGCCGGGTAGGCGTGCTGGCCCTCGATCAGCCGGCGCATCAGCACGATCATCTCCGGGATGTGCCCGGTGGCGCGCGGCTCGATGTCCGGCGGGCGGCAGCCCACCGCGTCATAGGCCCAGGTGAACGCGCGCTGGTTGCGCTCGGCGACGATCCAGGGCGGAACGCCCTCGCCGGCCGCGGTGCGCAGGATCTTGTCCTCGACGTCGGTGACGTTGCGGCAGAAGGTCACCCGGTGACCGCTGGCCTCCAGCCACCGGATCAGCACGTCGAAGCACACGGCCGATCTCAGGTGGCCGATGTGCGGCGGCGCCTGCACCGTGGCGCCGCACAGGTACACCGACACCTCGCCCGGCGTCAGTGGCACGAACTCCCGCACCGTGCGCGTGGCGGTGTCGTGAAATTGCAAGGTCACGGAGTCAAGGCTAAGGGATACCTTCAGAACTTCTGAATCAGACGCCAGGGGCGGGGGCGGGGAGCATCAGACGCCGGGCCCGGGGGCCGGGACGAGCAGCGCGGTGGCCATCGCGGCCAGGCCCTCGCCGCGGCCGGTCAGGCCCAGCCCGTCGGTGGTGGTGGCGGACAGGCTGACCGGCGCCCCGGACAGCGCCTCGGCCATCACCTTCTCGGCCTCGGCGCGGCGCGGCGCGATCTTGGGCCGGTTCCCGATGACCTGGACCGCGACGTTGCCGATCACGAAGCCCGCCTCGCTGACCAGGCGGAACGTCTCGCGCAGCAGGACGGTGCCGGACGCGCCTGCCCACTGGGGGCGGGACGTGCCGAAGTTCTGGCCGAGATCACCGAGCCCCGCCGCGGACAGCAGCGCGTCGCAGACGGCATGCGCCGCCACGTCACCGTCCGAATGTCCGGCCAGGCCCGCCTCACCCGGCCAGAACAGGCCAGCCAGATACAGCTCCCGGGAACTGGTGAGCGGGTGCACGTCGACACCCAAGCCGACCCGGGGCACCAGGCGCAGGCTCGGCGGAACGCCCCCCGAGACCGCTGGCGCGGGATCGGAGTAAGTTGGCAAGAACCTCGTCGAGGAGGGCCTCGGCCTTGTCCTCGTTGGTCTTCTCGGCCAGCGCGAGCTCGCTGACCAGGATCTGGCGCGCCTTGGCCAGCATCCGCTTCT
Source organism: Actinomycetota bacterium (assembly GCA_003140115.1). The sequence goes on from PLIQ01000268.1 coordinate 11,493, forward strand.
CGCCCGCGGACAGCCCGCGCTCACGGTCCCGCCGCCATAGGTCGCGAACGACCTCGGCTACCTTGTTCACGTCACCGGAAGCGAGCTTCTCCAGGTTGGCCTTGTACCGCCGGGACCAGTTGGTCGGTTCCTCGGTGTGCGGCGCGCGGAGTACTTCGAAGACCCGCTCGAGCCCTTCGGCGCCTACGACATCACGAACGCCCACCAGCTCGGCATTGTCCGCGGGAACGCGCACGGTCAGGTCGCCCTTGTCGACCTTGAGGACCAGATAGGTTCGATCCTCGCCCTTGATGGTGCGAGTCTCGACTGCTTCGATGCGAGCAGCCCCGTGATGGGGATAGACGACGGTATCGCCGACCTTGAAAGACATGTGGCAAGTACCCCTTCCGCTGAAGACCATCTTACCACGTCGGGCGGTGTCGATAAAACGTTCCTGACGGTAAATATGCAGGTCAGTACGCCAGTAACCGGTCCGCGCCCACACCGTTCAGCGGGCGGTGCCGAATCCGGTACCGCCACTGGATGGTTTGCAACGTTGAATACATTCTACCTGAGTGATCCGGTAGAGCCCGGCATCTTAACGCCGTTGATCATTCCGCGCACTGTGCTGCCCGCGTGCCCCGTCCTGCCCGGGGGGTCCATACTTGATGGCAAGGTTCGATTCGCGCCGGAGGTGACGGGTGAATCCTGGCGGCGGGTCAGGCTGGGACGAGCCTCCGCTTGACATCCAGGTCCCGGATGACGCACGTGAGCTCGACCGCGATGTGATCGCCTACCACCGCGAACAGCGAGCCCAGCGGCGCCGCCGACGGCTGCGCCGGCTGACCGCGCCGTTCGCCGGGCAGGGCACCGTGATGCCGCTGCTGGCCAGCATCCTGGCCGTCTGCCTGGTGGCCGGGGCCATGCTGTCGGTGGCCACGTTCAGCCCGGCCACCGGGACCGGGGCCCCGAGCCACCATTCTTCGGCCACGGCGGCGGCCGGCGTACGATCCACCTCGGAGCGGTCCACCGCCCCGCCCTCCACCGCNNCCGCGCCGGCGGGCTCGGCCAAGCCCCCGACGCTACCCGCGAGTCCGTAACGCCCGGCGAGACCCCGCGCGCCCGTAAGGCCGGGCGAGACCCCGCGTCAGCGGCCGGCGGCGTGACCGCTACGATTCTTCCGTTCCGCTGGGAATGATGAAGGAGGCCACCCGGTGACGCGCTGCACCCGCCGCCTGCTTGCTGGCGCCATAGCCCTGCTGGTCCCGGCGCTGGCCGGCTGCGAGGCCGGCTACAACGCGCCGACGCTGCAATTCCACCCCGCTTCCTTCGGGGTGAGCGCCATGGTCGACGGCATCAACATCGACAACGCGTTCGTGCTCGGGCCCGCGACGGACTCCACCTTGCCGGCCGGCGGGCAGGCCGGGGTGTTCCTGTCGCTGGAGGCGCAGAACAGCGATCAGCTGACCTCGGTCACCGCGCCGGGCGCGGCGAGCTCGGTGCAGCTGGCCAGCGGGCCGATCACCCTGAACCCGGACAACCTGGTGGACCTCAGCGGCCCGACGCCGCAGGTGGTGCTCAACGGCCTGACCAACTCGCTGAGCGGCGGGGAGACGATACCGCTGGTGCTCCACTTCGCCACCGCGGGGGCGGTGACGCTGATGGTCCCGGTCGAGCCGGCCGCCTATGAGTTCGCGACCTTCTCACCGCCGCCGGCGGCGGTGACGACGCTGTCGCCGTCGGGGTCAGCGTCGCCGGGGGCCAAGCACAAGAAGAAGGCCAACGCGGGCGCGTCGGCTTCGGCCAGCCCCTCGGCTTCCGTCAGCCCGTCGGCCACGCCGTAGGAGGCGGGGCGCGGGAACCACGGCCGTTCGGCCAAAAAGATCTTCCTAGAGACCGAACGAAGCGTGGTTTTACCTGTCAGGCTACTGATTCGAACTTGTAGCCGAGGCCACGCACCGTCACGATGTGCTGCGGGCGGGCGGGATCGACCTCGATCTTGGCCCGCAGGCGCTTGATGTGCACGTCGAGCGTCTTGGTGTCGCCCACGTAGTCCGCACCCCACACCCGGTCGATGAGCTGCATCCGGGTCAGCACCCGGTCAGCGTTGCGCAGCAGCACCTGGAGCAGCTCGAACTCCTTGAGCGGGAGCTGGACCGTACCGCCGCGGACCGTGACCACGTGCCGGTCCACGTCCATCCGGACCGGCCCGGACTCCAGCGCCGACTCGGTCACGTCGTCCGGCTCGCCGCGGCGGCGGAGCACCGCGCGCATCCGCGCGACCAGCTCGCGGGACGAGAACGGCTTGGTCACGTAGTCGTCGGCACCGAGTTCCAGCCCGACCACCTTGTCGATCTCGCTGTCCTTGGCGGTCAGCATGATGACCGGGACGTTCGACTTCTCCCGCAGCGAGCGGCACACCTCGCTGCCCGGCAGGCCCGGCAGCATGAGGTCGAGCAGGACCAGGTCGGCGCCGGTCCGGTCGAAGGTGTCGAGCGCGTCGGGGCCGGTGGAGCAGACCGCGACCTCGAAGCCCTCCTTGCGGAGCAGGTACGAGATCGCGTCGCTGAACGAGTCCTCGTCCTCTACTACCAGCACACGTGTCACTTGAGTCCCTCCTGGGGCTCGTGGGCGTTCCGCAGCGGGATGAACAGCGTGAACGTTGATCCGGACCCCTCGACGCTGCGCACCGTGACCCGGCCGTTGTGCGCGGCCATCACGTGCTTGACGATGGCCAGGCCGAGGCCGGTGCCGCCGGTCGCGCGCGACCGCGCCGGGTCGACCCGGTAGAAGCGCTCGAAGATCCGCTCCAGGTCGCGCTCGGGGATGCCGATGCCCTGGTCGGTCACGCTGAGCTCGGCGCTGCCGTCGCTGGTCTTCTTCAAGGTGACGACCACCCGGGTCCGCTCCGGGCTGTAGGCGACCGCGTTCTCCAGCAGGTTTCGCAGCGCGGTGACCAGCAGGTCCTCGTCACCCAGGACGGACAGGCCGCGGGTGCCGGATGAGGCCAGGGTGATACCACGGGCGTTCGCCTTCATCCGGCAGCGGTCCAGGGCCTCGGTGACCACCATGTCCATCTCGACCGGACGCGGGTCGGGAACCGGCTCGACGGCCTGGATCCGGGACAGCGTGATCAGGTCCTGGACCAGGTTGGTCAGCCGCTGCGCCTCCTGGCGCATCTTGCCCGCGAAGCGGCGCACCGCCTCGGCGTCGTCGGCCGCGTCCTCGATCGTCTCGGCCAGCAGGGCCAGCGCGCCGACCGGGGTCTTGAGCTCGTGGCTGGTGTTGGCCACGAAGTCGCGCTTGACCTCGTCGACGCGACGGCTCTCGGTCTGGTCCTCGGCCAGCACCAGGACCAGTCCGCCGCCGCCGACCGCCGCGCCCAGCGGGGCCACGCGGACGGCGAAACTCGTGGTGCGGCCGCCCAGGCGGGGCACCGGGACCTCGAACTCGCCCTCGCGGATCTCGCCGTCTCTTCTGACCTGGCGGGCCAGGGCGGCCAGTTCGGTGACCATCAGCCGGTCGCCCTTGACCAGCCCGAAGGCGCGGGCCGCGGCGCTCGCCCGGAGCACGCGGTCGTTGCTGTCCACGACCACGGCCGACGAGGAGAGCACCGACAGGACCGACGCAATGCCGGGAGGCAGCCTGGTGGGCTGGTGAGCAGCCCGGAGCCGGCTGCCGCGGTTCTGCCGCACGGCGCCGGTCCTGGTCGTTCTTATCGCCATGCGATCTCCGCTGTTCGTCCTGGCCGGCGTCTACCCACCGTGACCAGCACCGGGCCAAGAAGACTCACATACTCAATGGTATGCGGTAGCCCTTATCGGAAACAGCGGGCCCGGAACTCACCCGGCGATATTCGGAGGCTGTTCATTTGCGGGACAACCTGCCGTAAGGCCGGCTTTACGCGTTCGCGGGATAGCCTTCGCTTGGTCAGCGGCCCTGGTTCTTGACCGCCTCGGCGGCCTCGGCGGCCGCCTCGGGGTCCAGGTAGCGGCCGCCGG
>PLIQ01000268.1:15562-15822 GCA_003140115.1 Actinomycetota bacterium
CAGTACGGGAGCATGCGGGCCACCACGTCCTTGAGGCACTCGGTTCTGGGCCGCGCCTCCGGCGGCAGGCCGGCGTAGCGAGGGTCACCGGCCTGGGACAGCGGGTCGTCGTCGGCGATGGGAGGCGGCGGCACGTCGTACGAGCGGCGCCACAGCATGAACTGCTCGTCGCCGAACTCCCGGCGGGTCGCGGCCTTGTCCTTGCCCTGCAGCGCGCCGTAGTGGCGTTCGTTCAGTCGCCAGCTGCGTTGGACCGGGAG
>PLIQ01000192.1 GCA_003140115.1 Actinomycetota bacterium
CGCCTCCGCTTCCAGTTCAGCTAGAGCCGGAGGCACGATTCGCTGCATTGAAATCCGCGCTAACCATTAGGGTGTCTTTTTTTGCTACCGTAACGCGTAGAGAATCTGGGCGCGTTGTTCGAGGTGGAAGCCGGCATCCGATAGTGCCTCGCGGAGCTTGCCGAGCTTGGCTTCCCAATCGGGCACCCGGTGCCACTCCATGACGACCTGGCCGATCCGGCTATACACGCCGGCGGGCACGTCGGAAAAAATGTCGTACTCCCCGCCCTCGCAGTCGACCTTGAGCAGGTCGATGCGGTCGAGCCGGTGGACGTCGAGTATCGCGGGCAGGCTGTCGCACGGGAACTCGCGCTGCTCGGACGCCTCGTCCGCGTACCACCCACTGCTGCTTACGTGGACCTCGCGCCCTTCGACCTGCACGTTCGCCGTCACGGTCGGTCGATCCGAGACGCCCTTGTGGACGAGCGTCACCCGCTGCGCGAGCATCGGGTTCAGATCGAGGTTCTTGGCCAGCATCTCGTAGTTCTCGGCCGTGGGCTCGTAGATGATGACGCGGCTTCCCGGCCACTCGTGGGCGCACAGCAGACCGAAGTCACCGATATACCCGCCCACGTCGACCACGACAGGCGCAACGCCGGGCTGGAAGTGACGAAGGTAGGACCGGTCGAACAGCTGCTCGCTGACGATCTCGGTGTCCCACTTGTTATGCCGGACGGCGATCTTGAAGCCGGTCCTGGTGGTCAGGATCGTCTCGGCGTCGTCGTGGACGGTGGCCGCGTGACGAAAGTCCCGCCAGTTCTCGAAGGCGCTGATCGGGCGAACGACCCGACGACTCCGCTGCGCGAGACGGCGCGGTGCCCCCCTGATCCCCATGCGTACATCATGTCTCACGCAACGTAGTTATCGCAGGCAAACGGGTGGTTGACCACGGCCACTACGACGGGGTGCCTCGTGGTGCCACACCGACCGACCGGCACGCCCCGGATCTTCGGCGCCCACCGGGGCAGCCCGGGCGCGGGACGGATCCGCCCCGCCCGTGCTCTTAACGCAGGCTTGGCCGTTGTACAGGCTGCCACAGGTCGACAGGAAAAGCTGCCATCAGCCCGTCCGGCGAGAAGACGGGAGATCTCTCCCCGCCAGCTGCGGTGGCTTCGCGCACCGTCTGCGCAGCAGAGTAGTCAGCGCGCCCAGTCGCCTCGTAGTAGTCGGCATACTTTAGATCCGACTCCGCCGCGGACTTCACCAGACGAGCTGGTATCCCGAGGGCTTCCGCAACGATGATCCCGTGCAAGGATGATCCGACTACGAACTCACTGGCAGCGATGCGTTGAAGGCAATGCGCCAGCCCTGAGCTCGGATTTAGCACCTTAGGGGACAGACGCCATGCCGGATTCTGCCGTAGGTCATTAAAATTCGGAACCACCGTTACCGCGTATCTCTTCGGGACGCTCAATAGTTCGGGCATTAGCAACGGGAGGAGAAGGGCCGGGTCACCATATACCTCCGGCACAATTATGCCGCGATTCATGAGGAAGCTACGAGTTCGGGGGCCTCGCACAGCTCGAACGTCCAGGATCCGGGCCGTGTGGCTTTCGATGGCCACCGCGCCATTTACGCCGGATCCCCATACAACATCTCCGTCCCGCGCGAAGTGAAGAACCGATCCGACACTGAGAAGCCGCGCAGACATTTTCGGCTGAGCGCCCAATCCTTCCCGCTTCAACATCGCGCGAACTATCACGGGTCCCAATAGATCGCCGAAGTTGTTGATCGGACGACGCCATGGAATACGCGGTCCGAGCCGAGTCGGCAGAGGATAATCCGGATTCCACGAGAACAACTCGATCTCTGGCATAACCGCCTACCCCGGAGCCGTAAGCCAGTAGATTTTCTGCCGCCGCCAGGTCGCTATATCATCTACTATAAGACCCTGTTGCCGGAGCACAGCGAGCACCTGTTTCGACGTGAAGTCATTCACCCAGGTCTGCGACCGCCTGTAATACTTGGTCTCCCCGTCTGCGACCTCATATGACATCACAATTCGCGGCGCGGCGACTGACATCCAGTTAATAAATCTAGCCGGATCGTGCACATACTCGATAACGCCGCTGGCGATAACCCAATCAGCGTGCAAGTCGGGTAGCTTGTCTCGATTTAGGTCACATACGATTGTGTCCGGAGATCGCAAAACCATATCTACAGGCACATATTCGCTACCACTAGGCAGCATAGCGCGCGCCACCTGACGACCTGCACCGACATCGATCACACGACTGCCTGCAGCGATATCTCGGATCATCAACTTCGTTCGCGTGTCCCACTCAGCATCCAACAACTGATCGTCACGCCAACGCCCATCGCTCTGACCCCTCCACTTAGAAGTCGTAGTGGCCAAGGCGCGGGCCAAGATACGTGGCTTGCGGATAGCTTCTACTATCAACATGAGACATAGAGTATCGGTACGCGCCCCGGCTTTCAGCCAAATCGGTAAGCCAGTCGTAATCGGCTGCTCGACAAGCTCAGGGCCGAACTGCGCCGGACGCAGGCAAATCGCTACGGCAGCAAGATAAAGATAAAGCGCGGGATATCTGCGGATTTGTTCCAGGCCAGGCGCAATCTTGAACTTGAACTCGATGGCAGCCCTTCAGGCCGTTTAAGGGGCTGCTTAGGACATGTCGGATATGCGCAGCGGCGGTCGCTACCGCCGGGATTCTGCTGTTCGAGCAGGGTCCCGCCTGAACGCGCCCAAAGGCCCAAGTCTGGCCGCCGACGGCGCTCAGCCTGCACCAGGGAACCGAGATCACGAACGTGCGAAACGCAAGATTTATGGCACTATGCGTTTACCATGTTTCTGTGGATTATCGCCCGTTATCGGAATTGGTAGCATTCTTCTCCTGAAGGTCGACTTTGCGCATATTCCGATGTGTCGCTTCCATCTCCGATTCGTAAATCCAGCCCTATTTGGCTGCGCGTCCTCTATGATGAATGGCACTGATACACGGGGTGGGAGTGTGGTCAGCGCCACGCAGTTTGGCGTCGGCCGTGGGGAGATAGGTGTGGATGTCTGGACAAGCTGCTATTCGCGGCTTGGAAGATCGCCGGACTGCGAGGCGCATTTCCGCATGATGCAGAGACTACTTGCGCAGATCGTATGCGGTAAACACTGAATTGTCCCCGGGCCTATCTGCTCGTCGCTCTTTCCCGTCCCACGCTATCCCTACTGATAGTCAGGTAGACGATGCCCGAACAGTTTCACACGCTTCGCAAATTTAGCCACTGCATGCAAAGTGTGGTGGCGATGGGTTACGAGTCGGCCGGCTGCGGTGGTACTGATCTTGCTCGCCCCCGTGCTTACGGAGGGGAGTAACTCGTGATTTCATCGACGCTGCTGCTCGTACTACGGTGGACGTTGCTGGCCTTCTTTCTCCTTCCGGCCGTCGAAGCCGCCATGATGATCCTCGGAGCATCGTGGGCGCACTTCGGCTACGCACAGACCCCGGAGAAGTTCCAGCACCTGATAATACAGATCACGACGGTAGGCAAAGAGCCCGAACTGGTGCAACGCACCGTCGACAAGATTCGCAGCTACAACCTGACCATGCCATACGAGATCTGGGTCGCCATCGAGCCCGATCACTTCGACAAGTACACAGACGTAGAGCGGGTCATCGTCGTACCGGCCTCGTATAGCTGCCGAGCCATCGACAAGGCCCGCGCCCTGGAATACACCCGGCGCCTGCGCAAGCGGTACCTAGCCACCTGCGGCCTTGACCCGGCCAGAGTCAAGCTGCTCCTGGTTGACGACGACACACTGCCCTCGCACAGCTACGTCCGCAAGGCATTTGCCGGCGACTACGACGTCTGCCAGGGGCCCACGGTGCCCAACCGCTGGTATGGCACAGGTGGTTTCAAGCACTTCATATTGAGCCACATCGACAACATCCGTACCCGCAACTGCCTGGTCTACTGCTCCTGCACCCAGGGCATCACCCAGAAGCCCCTGTTCGTGCATGGTGAAGGCCTCTGTATGACTTGCCGGGCCGAATCAATTGTGACGTGGGATAAGCCCATCGTCGCGTCCGATGACTTCGTGTTCGGCACCACCGCCGCACACAAAGGTCTCAGCTGGGGCTACTTCCAGGGCGCAGCTATCCAGTTGGTGTCGCCTTGGAGTTTCCGGGAGATCCTCAAGCAGCGACGTCGGTGGACATGGGGTAACTTCGACGCCATCAGGAGCCGCGAGATCATACCCCAGGCACCGGCTGTTTTCAGGGGCTTCAAGTACTGCCTGACCTTGGCCTCGATTATTTCGTGCACCACCGGTGTCGTCCTCCTAGGGTTTGGGGTCGTCAAGGTGCCGCTGCAGGCGTGCTACGTGTTCTGGGGTTCGCTAGTCTGCTGGGTTGCCAGCTACGGGCTGACCGGTTGGATCAACTCAGGCGGGGAGCCCAACAGGGAACGACTCGGGCCGCGCAATATCGAACGCGATAATTACAACAACCTCCTTACCTATAGGCTGGCGTCGTTCGCGAACCTATTCAGGCGGGCTAGGATCAACTACTGGACCTTCCGTGTCTTTCAGACCATCTCTGCTATGGTCTTGGCTCCCATTACTGCGCTAACGCCAATTTTCGTGATCACGTACAGCGTGCTAAAAGGCCGACCCACGCGGTTCGAGGTGATCGCCAAGTCCAACTCCGCCATGGATCGCGGCAGCCCAACACAACCGTATGTCACGATTCGGTAAACTTCGCCTGGTTTTTCACGAATAACTGCTGGCGGCTGATCGCGAGCGCATCATAAGGGCCCATATGATCGGTGAAGCGATTCTGAAGTACGACTCTGACTGTCGCGAACTGTTCCCGTTCCTACCTCAGACGGCGCGGACACTCCTCGACGTGGGTGCGGCTCTGGTGCGTTTGGACGCCTACCGCGTTCACGACATCCCGACCTGGAGACGCCATGGCGCTTGGCGGTGTCCTGGTAGCATCGATACCAAACGTAAGAAATTGGCGTGACGTGCTATGGCCTCTGCGCAATGGCACATGGACGTACACGGAGCGCGGAATCCTTGATCGCACCCACCTGAGGTTCTTTACTCGATGCTCAATGCATTCTTTCTTCGTAGACAATGGCTGGTCGGTCGCATCAGTGACTGGAATCAACATGCGCCGCCGCAAAAAGCTTCTGTCCGTACTGAGCTGCCACGTCCTGGACGACTTCCTCTTTCGGCAATATGTCGTAATAGCTCGCCCTTGGCGCTGAATCAGACTTTGAGGCGCTCGGCAGAACGGAGCTGACCGTCCGGCAGCCAGATGAAGTTGTTGATGTATCCTCGCGACTTTTTCTCGCCGAATTTCGGCCGGTTCACCTGTTGCACTGCTAGCTGGAAATTTTTAATCGACTTCATTTCTTCCCCGTCAAACCAGAATCCACAATAATCCAGAGAAGCAAGGAGATCGCTTACGGCCTGGAAACAGCCGGGAACACGAGATTCTTCGACTTCTACAAGGAGGTTGGGGCGGGACCGTACGATGGTCTCAACAGCTCCCCTAAGGACGGACAGCTCATGGCCTTCCACATCAATCTTAATGAAGGCGATGTCTGACAAGCCGAAAGAATCGAGTGTCGCTACGTTAACCTCGACATCTCGATGCGACAGATCCGCATCGACGTCTGCCACCAGCGATGACCTTGTGGTAACGGCCAAATCACCGGTGTAAGGCACGTGCAGGACTGCCTTCCCGCAGCGGTCTGAAAGTGCGACCTGGTGAACAACGCCTCGGGTGCCTACTAGCCGACGCAAGCGAGTAGCCTCCTCCGGCACAGGCTCGAATGCTGCCACCCAGCGCCGCCTCTGTAGCGCCAGCGCTGAGTAGATGCCAGCGTTAGCTCCCACATCCACCATGGCGCCGGAGTCCTTCAGCAGATGCCCGACCAGACGGAGCTCAGGCTCTCCGGTACGCAGTTGATGTCGAATCCAAAGCCTAAGCCAGAGAGGCTTTGGTGCACAGTTATAAATAGCATCCCGCATCAGCATACCTGGCGCTCGACTCATTTTCGCGATCCGTCAATCAACCATTTTAAACCGAGTCCTAGCGTACCCCGTTTCGGTTGCGGTATCTGTTGTTTTCGGAAACGGTCGTTGCGATCGCTAGACCGGGATACCGACAAACCGGCCGATAGCGATGCACACCGGCACCACCCGCTTCCACCGTGCGCGGCCGATGTCATACATCATTTAATACGCCGTGCGCCGCCGCCTGCGCGCCGCATGCTGCGGCGGCGGTCCCATCGGCACTCCCAGCGCGCGGCCGCTTCTGTGATAAGCCCGCAAAATCCTCTCCACCCGCGGATGTATCGCCCGCCCCCGCATAAGTAGCGCAATCAACTGCGGAGCCGTGACCACCACATAGAAAGAGCCGCCCGCTGCCAGGCCTGCCACCAACTGAACCAGTGGGCTTTCAAACCGGGAGGCCGTGAGCCAGGCGAGGCAGGCCGCTGCCGCTGCGGCCGCAAGGGGCGGGAAGGCAGCCTTTGCCAGCAGGCTGATCCGCACGCCGGTGGCACGCTTCAGCGCAANNCCCACGATGCCATCCTTACGCACCCCTATCGCCATGGCGGGAACAAGCCCAGCAAGCCATATCGATTGGACCGCGAGGACGAATTTCGACCGGCCCATGGCAACAAGCATGTAAGAAAACAGCGCGCCTACTACAGAAATTAGCCCGTAACACGCCAAGATTGATAGCACAGCGGCCGCGGCCGCCCAGCGTTCCCCGTAAAGCGTCAGGACGATCGGGCGCGAAAGAGCCATCACCAGGGTGCACATGGGCGCAGCGATCAGCATTACAACGCGCAGGCTATCGGCCATCGCGCCGCTGAGTCTGGCGGCGTCGTGTTTGACCCGCGAGAATGCTGGCATTGAAACGGTGCTAAGCACGCCCCCGAGGAGCGTGGATGACCAGGAAGCTGCGTTAAATGCCAGGACGTACGTGCCAAGCAAAACGGGGCCGATAAAACGTCCGATAAGCGCGTAATCTACATTTTGCAGGATGTAGCCGATGAAATTGGCGCCGGCGAGCGGCACGCCGAACTTGTACAGTACGGCAAGTGCGCCGCGCGTCATTCCCGGCCGGTAGAGTTTCGGGGCCGAGAGCAATATCACCGCGCACGATATCCCCTGTCCCACCACCTTGGACCAGGCAAAGGCCATCGCCCCGCTCCCGTGCTTGGCCAGGAACAGCAGGACCGCCACCGAGGGAACGAAGCTCAGCGCATTAGCTAGGAAGAGCTTTTCCTGCCTGAAATCCCGCACGGCCTGAGCGGTGGGAACAGCGGCGATGCCCCAGAACACCATGACGAGACCCATGACCTGGACCGGACGCGCAGCGTCCCGGGAGCCGAGGTTAGCGGCGATCGGTCCGGCGAACTTGTAGAGGACGCCGGCCATGATCAGGCTCGATACCAGGGACACCGACCACAGGGTTGGCGCCAGGGCGTCAACATCGAGGTCGGCTCGCGCTAGGCACGATGTCACGCCGAATTCGCCGATAGCCGTGACGATGGTGAATACCGTCGTGGCCACCGCGAAGACGCCGAAGTCATGCGGAGCGAGGATACGGGCCACAATTGCCGTAATCCCGATACCTGACAACCGCAGCAATATTGTGCCCGAAAAGCTCCAGATGGCGCCGCTGCGCACGTTCGCGGCCAGCGACCGCGGTTTCCTATGACCGGTCGGACCAAACCGACTTATCGTCGCGCTAGGCGCAGCCGTCATAGCCGAGGCCTGCAAGGCGGCAGAGTCCCTGACCACGCCTGATTCGGGCGCCGATGGCCGACGTTGTCCAGCCATCCGCTAACCCTGCGCAACATACACCCCCCGGTCGATTGGCCAGCCTTGCCGCTGTTGGCCTGCGGTGTTGCGAGCCACGGTAACGTATGCGCCTTTCAGAATACCGCCTCGCGACATCGGCCGCGCGTTGTCAGGGAACTTAAGAGGTTAGTGACAAATCGTAACGAATCCCCTCATGCGATATCCAAATCGCGGCGCCATGCGCTTCGATTTCGGCATAGTCATGACCTGGGATTTTGCCGCCAGGACCTGGAGCTCTGCGGCTTCGGACGATAGATCTTCAGACGCGAGTCCTGGTGTTACCCCCAGGGCTCCGGCGTATTCGGTGAATGTCGGCATCTGTCCTGATCAAGGCCGTGGAGACGGGGGCTCCGGCGGGGTGGTCTGGTCGCGCCGGCCTTCGGGGACATGCAGGTAGCCGGCGTCTTTGATGGCCGCGATGATGACGGCGCGGTGGCGTGCGTGCTGGTGAGGGCTGCGCAATACCGCCGCACCACCGCATACTGTATAAACCGGGGTAAGCCCGGAACGCGCCCGGCTCTGGTGCCCGGGCCGGAAGGCCCGGCAGGAAAGGAAAACAGGGCCAAAGGAACGGGGCCGAAATACCCTGGTCCAAAAGACAGGGGAAAATGCCCTCCCTGCAAACAGGGAATTCTCCTCTAACGGACCGGAGAAATACCGGCGACAGTGGTTATGGCAGCTAAGTACGCACATGAGGGAAGGCAATGCCATGACCACCGAACGAAACTCCGCTAGCCATATCCGCATCGGACGGCAGCCGCCCGGCTCGCCCGGCTCGCCCGGCGGTCCCGGCTCGCCAGAATCCGGCGGCCGCGGGTTCTCTGGCCCCCGAAGACGTCTGTACGGGGTGACGGTAGTCGCTGCCGCGGCGATCGCCGTGGTGGGTGTCCTGGTCTGGGTCGGCGCTCGAGGCCAGGCCCACGCCGAGGGTCTCAACTGCTCGGCCACGCCCAGCCAGTGCAGTTACGCGGACGCGACGAACACCGGCGTACCCAGCGGGACGACCCTGGCCTCGGTCCCGAGCCAGGTGTCCAGCGGGCCGGGCTGGAAATATGTCGCCGCGGACGGCGAGGTGCTCGTGAGCACGAACGGGACGGTACTCAGCGGCCTTTACATCCCCTACGAACTCGTGGTCGACGCCTCCAACGTGACGGTCAACAATGTCCAGGTCGTCAGCGGCGGGAGTTTCGGCGTCGCCCTCGAGAACACCACGAACGTCACGATCGAGAACTCCACGGTCAGCGGCGTGAACGCGACTACACTCCGCGTCGGCTCGGCGATCGATGATGTGTACGGCGACTCCACCGGGACGGTGGTCAAGAACGACAACATCTCCCTGTTCAAGACCGGCATCCAGATATCAACCGGGCTGATCGAAGGCAGTTACATTCACGCCCCCGGCTACATCGCCGGAGATCACACCAACGGCATCTACGTCAACGGGGGCACCGCACCGCTGACGATCGAGAACAACACGATCTTCAACAGCGCGTCGGAGACCGACGCGATCAACCTCGACGCGGGAAGCGCCGGCTCGGCGGTGGCGAACAAGACCGTCGAGAACAACTTCCTCGCGGGCGGGACCTACACCATCTACGGCGGCGACGGCCCGAACAACCCCACCTCGAACATCGTCATCGAGAACAACCGGTTCGGCCAGCTCTACTATCCGACCAGCGGCCAGTTCGGTGCCGCGGCCTACTACTCGACCACCGGCACGGGCAACGTCTGGTCGGGCAA
>PLIQ01000072.1 GCA_003140115.1 Actinomycetota bacterium
GCGTTCAGTTTCGCCTCGCACTTGCGCCAGTCGTAGTCCGTTCCCCAGTAGCGTGCGAGATCGTGCATCATCGCGAGGGGCACGCCCTGCGAGTCGTCGGTGACCGTCTCGCGCTCGGGCCACCTGGTGGCGTTTACGCGCCTGCGCAGGTCGGTGAGGTCCGCGTCCGAGAAACCGATCCGGAACGGGCGGATAGCGGTCTTATCGCCGCTGGCCTGTTGGGTGCCTTCGGTCATGTCCGTGCTCCTTCGTCTGCGTGGACCAGACACGGGTTGTGCCGGGCACGCCGCTGATGTTCCGACTGCCTCCACCGTCGCACTGGCAGCGTGCGGTTCGCGCCCGTGTAGGTCCCTGGCGCTGCCCTGGGTCCTACACGGGCACCAGGTGGGCCTAACGTCGATCGTCGCAAGTTTGGCGGACTCGGACAACAGGACTTGGACACCTGGCGGCGGCCGGACCAAGCTTGACTCATGCCCGGGCGCAGGACACCGGACGACGCGAGGCCGGAAGGCCGGCCTGATTCGCCCGGGCCTGGGCCGCAGCCGCAGCCCCAGCCCCGCGCCCGGGACGCCATGTTCGCCGCCCTGGCCGTGCCCAACTTCCGCCGGTACATCAGCGGCCAGGCGGTCAGCCTGGTCGGGACCTGGGTCGAGACGGTCGCCCAGGCGCTGCTGGTGCTGCGGCTGACGCACTCGGGCGCGATCCTGGGCCTGACCACGGCGGCTCGCTTCGCCCCGGTCCTGGCGCTGTCGCCGTACGCCGGGCTGCTGGTGGACCGGTTCCCGGGGCGGCGCATCCTGCTGATCACCCAGGCCGGGCTCGGGCTGGTCTCGGCGGCCCTGGGCGTCCTGGTGCTGACCGGGCACATCGACATCTGGGGCGTGGTGGTGCTGGCGCTGGCGTTCGGCACGCTGAGCGCGGTCGACAACCCGGCCCGGCAGGCCTTCGTGTCCGAGCTCGTCGGAGCGCCGCTGGTCCGCGACGCGGTGACGCTGAACAGCACCTCCGTGAACGTGGCCCGGGTGCTGGGCCCGACGGTCGCCGCGGCCCTGGTCGCCACGGTCGGGATCGGCTGGTGCTTTGTCGCCAACGCCGGGAGCTTCCTGTTCGTCATCGCGTCGCTGGTCTTCCTGAACACCCGCCAGCTGCACCCGGTCCGGCCCGAGCCGCGGCTGCCCGGCCAGGTGCGCCAGGGCCTGCGCTACGCGGCCGGGATTCCCGCCATCGCCCGGCCGCTGCTGATGATGGCGCTGGTCGGCACGTTCACCTTCGAGTTCGAAGTCAGCCTGCCCCTGCTGGCCGAGAAGACCTTCCACGGCAACGCCACGACCTACAGCTTGCTCCTCGGGTCGCTCGGCGCCGGGGCCGTGGCCGGAGGGCTGTACGCGGCGCAGGCCGCCCGCACCGGGGTGGCCAGGCTCACCCGGATCTCCGTGGCCTTACGCCCTGACCATGGCCCTGCTCGCGGTCATGCCAACCGTCTGGTCCGCGATGATCGCCTGCGTCCTGGTCGGGGTGGCCAGCCTCTTGTTCCTCACCACCGGGAACGCCACCGTCCAGCTGGCCGCCGATCCCGGCTACCGGGGACGGGTGATGGCGCTATGGTCGACCGCCCTGGTCGGCAGCACGCCCATCGGCTCGCCCATCATCGGGGCGCTCAGCGATGCCTTCAGCCCTCGGTCCGCCATCCTGCTCGGAGCCGTGGCCTGCGCGGCGGCCGCCGCAGTCGGACGCTGGCCCGCCCGCGCCGAGCGAGCCCCAAAGACCGCAAAGACCCCAAAGACCCCGAAGACCGGCCTCACGGCTCCTTGATCCAGACCGACAGGTGGGCGGGCTCGAGCGCGGCGTGCACCGCGTTGGCCAGTTCGTCGCGGACGGTGCCCAGGTCCACGGCGTCCTGCAGGCGCGCCGCGAACGCGGCGACGATCTGGTCGGCGTTATAGCGGGCCCGGTTGAACCGCCGGTCCACCACCCGCTGCACCCGCCGGCGCAGCGGGTGGAACAGCGCCGCCACGATCAGCGTCGAGCCGGCCACGACCACCGGCGAGGACGACGGCCGGACCAGGCTGGCCAGCAGCACCAGGCTCAGGTACACACCGACCAGCAGCCCGGTGACGATGGCGTAGGCCAGCGTCCGGCTGAAGATCCGGTCGATGTCGTACAGCCGGTACTTCACGATCCCCACGCCGATCGCGGCCGGCAGCATGGCCGCCCCGAGGTCGGCGGCATCCTGCACGGCCTGCGCGGCCGCCGAGGAGTAGTTACCGGCGAAGATCGTGATCGTGGTGGCCACCACGCAGCACGCCGCCCCGCCGATCAGCCACTTGAGCTGCTCCCGCTGGTTCCCGGCCGAACGCCGGTACCGACTCACCTGGCGGCCCAGGATGATCGCCCAGCACACCAGGATCAGCCCGTCGGCGGTCCAGCCCAGCGCGCCGAGGATGCCGCCCGCGGCGGGCACCGCCAGCGGGGCCCCGGACGGCCCGATGCGCAGCGGGTGCCGCTCGATGGCCAGCGCCTGCCCGGTGACCAGGATGGCGGTGAACATGGCCGAGGCGGCCAGGAACACCCACAGCAGCCAGCGCCAGCGCAGCGGCTGGGACCGGCCGTCCGGGAACAGCAGCACGGTCAGCGCGGCCAGCACCGCGATCCCGAACTCCGCGGATTCCAGCGTCACCGCCACCGGCCCCAACGGCAGCGTCCCGCGGTGAATCCGGTAGTCCAGCACCGAGTACAGCAGCGCCACCCCGACCACCGGCGTCAGCAGCGCCCAGCCCAGCAGCAGCCACCCGATCGGGCTGGCGGGCTGGCGCCGGGCCACCACGAAGCCCACCGCGAGACAGACCAGGGCCGCCACCGTGCCGCCCGCGCCGAACGCGGCCCGCTGGTAGTCCCGGGTCAGCAGCAGCAGCACCCCGCAGGCCCCGAACATCACCACGGTCAGCCCGGCCGCCCCCAGCGCGACGCGGCCCGAAGTCCGTGACGCCGCGCCGAACCTGGCCTCGGCCACCATCGCACCTCCGGAAGTCCGGGCTGGCCTCCGATCCCAGCTTAGA
>PLIQ01000084.1 GCA_003140115.1 Actinomycetota bacterium
ACGCCGCGCCGTGATGTGCTCGGATCCGGTTCCGCCGAACGGTCCTATGACCGCATCGAGGTCGCCGTGGACGCCGAGCTCGGCATCCTGCTCCGCCGGATCGAGACGTCCGGGTGCGAACTAGTCACCCTCACCGAGCTGACAGACGTGACGATGAACCCGCCGGAAGCGGCCGACCCCGCCCGATTCGCGCCGCCACCGGGCAGCCATCGCGGCGAAACCCTGGGGGAGAACCGGAGGGAAACGCTCAGCGGTCCTGGCTGGGCCGCCGCGGACCTGGCCGCGGGCGGCCTCGGCGCGCTGATCAGGCATGCGCCGCACCTGCTCGGTCACGGCGCAGCCGGCGAGCAGCCGGAGGCGATGCCGTCGCCCGACCCGGCCCCGCTCGAGCCGGCCGACGGCTCACCGCCCTCCGACGAGGTGCTTGACCTGCTCTACCGCAGCGGGGAGCCCCGTGACCTCGGCGTCACGGCGCGGCAGTGGCTCGACCTGGTCGCCATGGTGGCACCGGTGCCAGAAGGATTGCGCGCCGCCGGGCACGGCGGTCTCGGCGACCTCCTCGAAGCGATGGCCCCCGGAATGCACGTGGCCCGCACGGAAGCCCGGCTGCGCGTCAGCGGCCCGGACCGGTACCGCCTCGACTTCTCGTCCCGCCCGCGCCGCATAGATTTCACGACGATCGCCTGCGACGGGGAGCGCCGCTGGCGGGTCTACCAGGACCGGACCATGGTCGGCCCGGCCGCCCCGCTGCGGGACAACATCGCGTTCCTGGCCGACTCGTGCTGGCTGCTCCGCCGCCAGCTATCCGGCGGCGCGGAGCTCACCTACCGTGGCCGGCCCGCCCGCCAGCTCCACGTCACTCCCGTCCCCGGCGACGCGGAGGTGGCCCCGGGGCCGCTGATGACCTTCACCACCGACACGATTGTGGACGCCCCCACCGACGCGATCGTGGACGCCGAGACCGGCTGCCTGCTCCGCCTGATCTCCTACGCCGGCGACACGCTCGCGATGTGGTCGGAGCTGGACGACATCAGCACGGAACCCGCCGACCCGGACGAGTTCCGGGTGCACGTCCCGCCCGGCACCCGCACCGTGGAGGAAACCGGCAACCTGATCACCGACGCCGCCGCGGTCATGCCCGGCGTAAAGGGAACTGCGGCCCGCGCCGCCGCCGAGGCCGTCAACCGCACGGCCGGCGCCGTCTCCGCCGCCCGGAGCTTCCTGGACGACCTGCGCGGCCATCGCTAGACAGGAGCACGCCGCGTTGATTACCGTGGCTGCGGGTGCGAGAGGGCGCCTCCGGGCCCGCCGGCAGGACATAGTCCACCTCTGAGCAACCCGAGCCACCAGCGCGGCCAGGTCATTGACGTCCTGCTGTCGGCCAGGCGGCACCTGGCCGCCGCCGGGCGACGCTCAATCGGCAAGACCCCAGGGGCCGGTGCCAGAGATTTTGCGCGGCGAGATGCGCGTCACGAAGCCCGCAGGGTAGTTGTCTCCAGGTGGCGGGTACTGGCCGTTAGTGATTTTTCGGAGCGCGTCTACCGCTCCGCCTTCCTCGACACGCGCGATTCCCTTGATCACCAGGTAGGGGCTGAACCCTTCGAACGGGACATCGGACTCGACCGATAGCGTTACCCGCGGGTCACGCCGGATGTTGCGCAGCTTCAGGTGGTCAGCGAGATGACCTGCGACGATCTCGTCGCCGTCCCAGCCGACGTAGACGCACGTCACCTGGGGGGTGCCGTCGGGGTTGATGGTGGCCAGGTGAACAAGCCGCCCAGAGTCCACGGCTGCCCTCGTAATCTTGTTGAGCCGGATGGGACCGTCCGTCATCGTCTCTCCCTCTATCTACTTCGCTCCAACAAAGAGTCGCCACCGTTCCAAGCCGTCCGACACCGCACGCGCTGGCCGCAACTGGAAGGCTCCACTTTGTCAGCAGGCAACTCTCAACCTAGGCGGGGCATTCCTCCAACACGGTGATCAGGTAGTCGGAGTGGTCGATGACGCCCTTTCGATGATGGTCACGGCCTCGAGAGCGCGGTGCTGCAGCCGGGGCAGAGCCACCCGCACCAGGGCACCGAGCACATACCGGTCGGCTGGCCGGGCGGTCATGGTGCTGCCTCCTGTACGGGACTGCTGTCCATGCTGGCATGCCTGCGGGCCCGACAGGTGTCATGCCGTTGCGACCGCGCCGGGGTGTCGCCTGATCCGCCGGACCATCAAACCCGCGTTCCGGTCCACGCAGGTCCGTAAGGTCCGCGGCCCGCTGACGGAACACACCGGAACCCTGGGTGTTATCAGCCCATCACATTGTTCGCGCTCTCCGCATGGGGCTGGCGAAGGCGTGAGTAGTGCCCGAGGTTTATTTCGTTCTTGGTGAAGTGTCCGCTAAACAGAACCGGATCCGAGTCGTGATCGTGTCCGTTTTCGCAAGCGTGTACTAGGGCCGCCATAAAGCGGCCGACAACAGGAGCGTTTTTAAACTGGTTGCCGCTCGTGCCGATGGCTACATAGAACCCAGCCAATGAGGTCCGGTCGTAGACCGGGATCCAGTCGTCGGCCACGTCGTATAGTGCGGCGAAACCAACGGGGCGGGACGGGATGCCCAGCGACGGGATTCTTCGGGCTAGGCGGAGTACCTGCGCATCCCACGCCTGCGCGGTCGGCTGGGCGTCGAAAGCATCCGGGTCATCTATCCAGTGGAGGGCATCGCATTCTGGCTCCGCGCTTCCGACGATAAGCTGCCCGCCGAAGTGAGATCTGAAGTATGTGCCCAGGTCTCCGTCCGAGACAACGGGACCCAGCTCGCCGCCCGCGTAGCCAGCCGGTGCAGGCACAGAATGGACTTCCTGCCGGAGCGGGCGGGTTCGGATTCGGAATTCTCCGGTGACGCCCGCAAGAGCGTTAACCTGCCCGGAGTTCGGGCCCGCCGCATTGACCACGACGGGAGATTGAATCACGCTTCCTGAACGCAGCCTTACGCCCTGCACCCGCGCATTCTTCTGGAGGATCTCCACCACCTGTTCGCGGAGCTGAATTTCGGTCCCGCTCCGCTCCGCCGCGGCCATGAGGTTCGCCGCCGCCAGCTGCGGGTCGTCAATGAAACCGCCATCGGGCGTGTAGTAAGCGCCGAGTTCGCCGTCGGCATCCGCCCAGAATGCGTCGTCCGTGACCGGTTTGGGCGGAGCGTACCGTCCGGGATCCAGACCCGGCACCCGCTGCCGGATGGTCTCGGCATCCCAGCACTCGTACGGGACACCGATGCGGTCAAAGAGAGGCAGAATCCGCTCACGATCGGTACTGCCATCAAGGACCAGGCAGCCTGTCTTGATAAACCTGGCCAGAGATTCCTCGGGACGGCTGCCCAGATACTCGGGCCAGCTCTCCCAGCTGAACTTGGATTCCCAGGAAGCGGCCACGCCCTCGAAGGTCGAGTAGTGAAAGCGGATGATGCTCGAGGACGAGCTGGTAGAGCCCGAACCGACACCGCCCAACCGGTCGATGGCCACAACCCGCAGTCCGGCCTTTGCGAGCTCGTAGGCGACAGCGGCACCGATGACCCCGGTTCCGATCACGACTGCGTCGGCTGTGTGTGTCACTCAATAGTCCTCTCGGACCAAGTCGACGGTCCCGGTGATCATTCTGCGAGCACGCTGGTCCCATGCCGGGATGGACGGGAGCACCTCAGTTGGTGCCCGCGCGGATTGTATGGCGCACGAGCTGGGACAGCAACTACCCGGCGAACGGAAGGCACGCCGCCGTGCCGGTGAAGCAGTCGAACGCGGTGACCTGGACGGCCGTGGGAGGTGCCCGGCGAGTTCTTCCGGCGTCTTGACATGCAGCCGCTTGGCTGCCTAAATTAAGAGGCAGCCAAATGGCTGCCTTCGGAGATGACGAGATGGATGACGTGTTCAAAGCGCTGGCTGATCCCAGCCGCCGCATGCTGCTGGACAGCCTCAACGCCCACAACGGCCAGACGCTGCGCCAGCTGTGCGCCGGGCTGGACATGGCCCGGCAATCGGTCAGCAAGCACCTGGCGGTGCTCGAGGCGGCCGGCCTGGTGGCCACCGTGCGCCGGGGCCGGGAGAAGCTGCACTACCTGAACGCCGCCCCTATCAGCGACATCGCCGAGCGCTGGATCAGCCGCTATGACCAGCTCAGGGTCGAGGCCCTGGGCGACCTGAAGAAAGCACTGGAGGAGACCGAAGTGGAAGCACCCTCGTTCGTCTACACCACCTACATCCGCACCACGCCCGAGCGGCTGTGGCAGGGCCTGACCGACCCCGCCTTCACCCGGCGGTACTGGCAGACCGAGCTGCACACGGACTGGGCCAAGGGATCGCCGGTGACCTGGAACAACCACGGCGTCCTGATCAGCGACCCCGGGTCCGTCGTGCTCGAATCCGACCCGTACCGCCGCCTGTCCTACACCTGGCACACCATGACCCTCGAGCTGGCCGAGAAGTTCGGCTGGGATCAGGAGTTCGCCGCCAAGCTGGCCGGCGAACCTCGCTCCAAGGTCACCTTCGACATCGAGCCCGTCACGCAGGGGGTGAAGCTGACCGTGATTCACGATGGCTTCGAGCCGGGTAGCACCATCGTCCAGATGGTCAGCGTCGGCTGGCCGGATGTCATCTCCAGCCTCAAGACCCTGCTGGAAACCGGCGAACCCCTCCCGGCCTAGTGCCACAGAGCCCTCGGTCGCCGCCAGGCTGGGCTGCTCAGTCTCCCTGGTCAGGGATAGTACTGCTCGCCCGTTTCCGCGTCGCGCACGGTGATCGCTTCGGGCGGGCAGAACATGGCCGCCTCGCGTACCTGGTCTGACTGGGTCTGGGTGAGCCCGGTCAGGGTCCCCTCCGGGCTCCGGGCGCCCCCGCTACAGCGGACCAGCGCTTTGCCGTCGGCTCCCGGTTCGAAGTGCTCCACTGCGAGCATGACGCAGCTCCCGGTGCCCAGGCACTTCCTGTGCTCGATCGTGATCTTCAGGTTCATCTCAGGAGGCCGACCGGGAGCGGACCTGCAGCGGCATGCGGGGGGGCGGGGCCACCGTGGCGCCGCGCATGTACGGTCGCATGGTGAACGAGGGCACGGGGTTGAATTCGCGGCTGAGTATCAGCTGGCCGAGGACGACGGCCAGCTGATAGCGCGCGAACTCGGCGCCCACGCACCGACGGGTGCCGCCGCCGAACGGGAAGAAGATGAACGGCGAGGGGGACCCGGTCAGGAAGCGCTCTGGCTCGAATTCGTCTGGCCGCTCCCAGGCCCGGGAGCGGTGCGCGACGTAGATGCTCGCACCCATGGTGGTTCCGGCCGGGAGATGATGCCTTCCGGGAAGCTCCCGGACAGCTCCTCGAACAGCCGCTGCTGCGCGGCCGGGGTGGCGGCGAGGTGGTGCAGCGCCCAGGCGAGGGTGGTAGCGGTGGTCTCGTGGCCGGCCATCAGCAGCGTGAGGACCTCATCGTTGATCTCCTCGTCGGTCAGGCCGGCGCCGGCCTCATCCTTGGTATCTGCGAGCATCCCCAGGATGGTGCCTTCGTACCGGGGATCGCCGTCCCGGCACGCGGCGATCTCCGCGTACACCGCCCGGCAGATCTTCTCCCGCGAATCGGCTACCTCACGCCACAGCAGCGTACGCGGGACTGACGAGAGCACCCGGACGGGAAGCGAGATGTCCGCCCGGCGCTACAGCAGCACCCGGATCCGGGTGCGGGGTATCAAGGTGCCGGCCATGAACAAAGTCGGCGTCTGCGCCGCGTCCAGGAAGCGTTCCACCTGGTGCCGTAGCCGTTCGGAGTGCACGCCGTCCGCCTGGCCGAACAGGCACCTGCAGATGACCTCCAGCGTGATCCGGGTCAGGCCGGGCCGGACAATCACGGTATTGCGCCGCGGCCAGCGGGCCAGCTCGCGTTCGGCCGCCTCGCGCATGATCGCGCCATAGGAGCGCATCCGCTCGCCGTGGAAGACCGGCATCAGCAGCTGCCGCTCCCGCCGGTGTTCTTCCCCGTCCATGAACAGCACCGACCGGTCCCCGATCACGATCCCCACCAGGTCGTTGGCGTGGGTAAACGCGGTGCGAGGCTGGCTGAAGATCCAGCGCATTGCTCTCACCGATCAGGACGAACGGTCCCTGGCCGAACATCCGCAGCGTGAATACGTCTCCGTAGTCCCGTCGACAGCGGTCCAGGAGGGTGAATGGGTGTGTGCCCATCTCGATTAGCTGGCGTACCGGACTCTGCCTTGGGCCGGCCGGCAACGTACTGTTCATGGTCTCTCCAGCGGGAATCACCCAGTTATCTTCGACCGTAACGCAGGGAATCCCGCAGTCAACAACTTGGCAGAGAGGGACGCGGCCGCCTGGAACATCAGCACTTTGCCCCCGGTGTAAAGCATAGAGAAATGATCTTGGATCGCAGAGATCGTGATCGTGGCCATTTCGATCAGGTTGCTTCTGGGGAAGGCTTAAACCCTTGTGCTCGCCACGCAGCTTCTGTATCTTGTGGTTTTGCGGGGGTTTGTTTCTGTACAGGGGAGTTGTTTAGTGCGGAGATCATCTTCCCGCCTGTTGGGAATACTGTGTGTAATTGCAACAACAGGTGCCACCGTCTTCGCCGCCGCCGCGCCTGCGGT
>PLIQ01000591.1:0-429 GCA_003140115.1 Actinomycetota bacterium
CTGCGGCGAGGTGACACATGTGATCGTCGACCCGGTCGCCGATGCGGTCACCCATTGGCGGACTTCTAGCGACTGAGACCAGCACCCAGCTGGCCGCCAGGCTGACAACCGCACCGGCCAGGAAGGCCGCCGCCGCAAACGGCTACTGACGTCCTGCCGGTCCTCCAGACCTGGCCAGGCATCCAGCGTCGCGTCGCCCGGCGGCTCGCCCGGGCCGTCACGTGCTGACCCGAGGTGCAGTTGCCGATAGAGTCATTATGCAATCGTTGCAGTAAGCAAGTAAAATTGGCGGCGTGGCATGACTGAGGACGTGGCGGACAGGGCTGCGGTGGACGCGGTGCTGACGGCAAGCCGCACGCTGGTAGCGGTGGCCACCCAGTCGCTGGGCGCGGCGGCGGAGGACACTACGATCGCCCAGTACCGGGCCCT
>PLIQ01000591.1:516-807 GCA_003140115.1 Actinomycetota bacterium
GGCCGGCAGGTCGTGGACCAGGCGACCGCCCGGCGGCGGGCGCTGATCGCCGGCATCCTGGGCAGGCTTCCGGCCCGGCAGCAGTCGGCGGTGGCCGGCGCGCTGGCGGCGTTCGCGGCGGCGGCCGGGGAGATCCCCGACAGCCAGTGGCCGGCGGATCCCCCGCCAGCGCCGCCGCCGGCGGCGGCCAGGATGAAACGGGAGCCAGCGCGGTCCGGCAGCACCGGGGGACGATCATGACCGGCGAGGTGGCGGCGGGCAGGCCGCCGGACACAGTGCCGTGGACCGGCA
>PLIQ01000591.1:822-4080 GCA_003140115.1 Actinomycetota bacterium
CTGGTCTACGGGCCGCTGATCTACCGGTACGCCCGCGAGGCCCGCGGCCACGGCGTCCCCGAGGTGATGATCGCCGTCGCCGACGAAGGCGGCCGGATCCGGCCCCAGGTCGCCGCCGTGAAGTCGGTCGCGTCCGCGATCTGCATCGGGGTCGGCGGGTCGGTCGGACGGGAGGGCCCGATCGTGCAGATCGGCTCCGCGCTGGCCTCCAGCCTGGGCCAGTGGGTGAAGATGCCGGAGAGCCGGCTGCGGATCCTGGTCGCCTGCGGTGCCGCCGGAGGCATCGCCGCCACCTTCAATGCCCCGATCACCGGCGTGTTGTTCGGCGTGGAGATCATCCTGCGGGAGTTCTCCATCGAGGCGGTCTTCACCGTGATGCTGTCGGCGATGGTCGCCGACCTGGTCAGCCGCCAGTTCCTCGGCGACGCCTCGTTCCTGTCCGGGCTGCCGTCCGGGATCGAACTGCACCACCTGTCCACCTACCTGCTGATAGCAGGCCTCGCGGTCGTCGCGGCGCTGGTCGGGCTCGCGTTCGCGAAGATCCTGTACGCGACCGAGGACCTGTGCGACCGGGTCTGGGGCAACCGGCCGGAGTGGGCCCGGCCCGCCGTCGGCGGCATCTTGCTCGGGCTGCTGCTGCTGGCCCTCCCGCAGATGTACGGGGTCGGCTACCCGGTCCTGTACAAGGCGGNNCGGCGGCAGCTACGCCCTGTGGTTCCTGATCATCCTCGCGGCCGGGAAGATCGTCGCGTGCAGCCTGACCATCGGCATCGGCGGATCGGGCGGGGTGTTCGCCCCGTCGCTGTTCATCGGCGCCACCTCCGGCATGGCGTTCGGCGAGATCGCCGGCCACCTGGTCGGCCCGGCGGCCGGGCAGCCCGCCCTGTACGCCGTCGTCGCGATGGGCGCGGTGTTCGCGTCCGCGGCCCGCGCACCCCTCACCTCAGTGGCCAGCGTCGTGGAGATGACCGGCGATTACACCCTCACCCTGCCGGTCCTGCTCGCTGTCGCCATCGCCACCGCCACGTCCCGCGCCTTGAGCTACGGCACCATCTATACCACCAAGCTGCTGCGCCGCGGCATCGACATCGACCACCCGCGATCCGCGGACCCGTTTGCGGACCTCACCGCCGCCGACGCCATGCGGCCTTTCGCGGCGCCGCTCACCATCGCGCCCCTGCCACCCGGCCTTCCGGGCCCGGACCGCGCCGCGCTGCCCGGGCCGGTCACCCATCAGTACGACCCCCAGGTGCTGTTCGCCACCGAGTCCCTCACCCAGGCGCTGCGCCAGCTGGAGCTCTACGGCCGCGACGGCCTGCCCGTGATCTCCGATGACGCCCAGCACCTCCAGGGCTGGATCACCAGCCAGAACGTGCTGCAGGCGGTCGCCCGCCACATGCACGCCACCCCGGCCGGCGCCGCGCAGGCACAGCCCCACGGCCCGCAGGATGATCTCCGCGAGGCACCGGCCCCGCTGCGCGGCTACCAGATCCTGGAGATCACCATCCCCGCCGGCTCACCCGCCGCCGGCCAGACACTCGGCGGCACCAGCTGGCCGCCCGGCTGGGTCCCGGTCTCGGTCCTGGACAACCACACACTCCGCGACCCAGACCCCGGCATCACCCTCGCCCCCGGCGACCGGATCAACCTGCTCGCCCGCGAACCACGAAGCCCGGAACCATCACACCCGCGCGGCGAGACGGCCACCCAGCCACACGGCCGCCCCCCAGATGCGCGGCCTGCCCCGGAGGGCCCCGCTCCGGCACCCAGCGAACAACCCTGACGGCCCAGAACCCGGCGTCAAGGTCATGCTGCCCGAGAACCTGATCCGGGTGATCAGTGGTGGGTAATCATCGAGAAGGAGCCGCCAAAGGCCCGCGCGCGATTTCGTGGTCTGGGCGGGCATCCGAGGACGATTCGCCCAAATGGGGTTCGACCCGCCGCCCCTGCGCGGGCGGCGGCCGCCGCAGCCCCGGCCGCCGCGGGTGAGCGCCAAGCCGTCATCACCAGCTGTTCGGTGTCCGCCAGCCTCGCGGCGGGGTTGGCACTGGAGAATTCCCTCCGGCCGGATGCCGTGCGGCCTCGGACTGTTGGCGGGCAGAGGCCTGAGGTTTATGCTCGTGGTTAGGTGAGCCGGGAAGCCTGGTCGGCGCGTTCGTGACCGTTGAACTTGCCCCCAGGAGGCGCGATGACCACGCCAGCCGCTCCCGCTGACACCACTCCCGCTGCGGGCACGCCCGCATCGCCGGCCGTGTCGGCGGTGGCTGCTCCGCCGAGCTGGCCATGGCGCCGGGGCGCGCTGATCCTGGCCGGCGCCGCGCAGCTGATCACCATTTCGGCGCTGGTGACTTCGGACTACCCGCTGGCCGCCACGTGGTGGTCGCTGCTGCTGGGTATCGCCCCGGCCCCGGTCGCCGCGGCGGCGGCGTTCGCCCCGGCCCCGGTTAGCCGGCTGGCTGCGGCGATCGGGGTGCTGGTCCTGGTCGTCGGCATCGCGGGCGGGATCTTGCACATCGGCCTGTTCTTCGTCCCGGCGCTCGTGGTGCTGGCTGTCGGCACGGTCAAGCTGTGGCGTGAGCACCCGTGACCCGGACGAAGCGTCCGCGATGCCTGGTTACCTGACCCGCGACCGGCTGGCGGTGCTGGCCGGGGTAGCGGTGCCGCTGGCGCTGGCCGCCGTGTTGGTGCCGTTCCGGGCCGCCTTCCCTAATACCGACGCGGCGCTGGCCATGCTGGTGGTGGTGGTGGCGGTCGCCGCGAACGGGGACCGGCTGGCCGGGGCGCTAGCCGCCGTGTCGACGGCGGTGTGGTTCGACTTCTTCCTCACCCGGCCCTACGAGCGGTTCACCATCACCCGCCGGACCGACATCGAGACGACCGTCCTGCTGCTGGTGATCGGGGTGGCGGTCACCGAGATCGCCGTGTGGGGCCGCCGCCATTACGCGATCGCGAGCAGGCGGGCCGGTTACCTGGACGGCATCAACAACGCGGCGCGGGCGGTGGCGGCCGGTGGCTCCGCGCCGGCGCTGATCGACCAGGTCAGCAGCCAGCTCGCGCAGCTACTTTCGCTGCGGTCATGCATCTTCCAGTACGGCGTGGCCGGACTTGGCCGGCCTGCCCGGCTGCATCGCGACGGTTCGGTGACCCTCGGGAACCGTCGCTGGGCGGCGGACAGCGAGGACCTCCCAGCGGACACTGACGTGGAGTTGCTGGTCGGAGGCGGCGGCATCTTCCAGGGCCGGTTCCTGATGACCCCGG
>PLIQ01000318.1:0-5062 GCA_003140115.1 Actinomycetota bacterium
CCGAAGAACTCCTTGATCGACGCGACCACCGGGCGGATGTTGATCAGGGTCTGCGGCGTGATCGCCTCGACGTCCTGGGTCGTCATCCGCTCGCGCACCACGCGCTCCATCCGGGCCAGGCCCAGCCGGACCTGGTTCTGGATCAGCTCGCCCACGGTGCGCAGCCGCCGGTTGCCGAAGTGGTCGATGTCGTCGGTCTCCAGCGGCAGGATCTGCTCGCCGGAGATCATCTCCTCCTCGCCGGCGTGCAGCCGGACCAGGTACTCGATGGTGCCGACGATGTCGGCCTCGCTGAGCGTGCCCTGCCGGATCGGCAGGTCCAGGCCGAGCTTGCGGTTGACCTTGTAACGGCCCACCTTGGCCAGGTCGTACCGCTTCGGGTTGAAGTACAGGTTCTCCAGCAGCGCCTGGGCCGACTCGCGCGTCGGCGGCTCACCGGGCCGCAGCTTGCGGTAGATGTCAAGCAGCGCCTCGTCCTGGCCGGCCGTGTGGTCCTTCTCCAGGGTGGCGCGCATCGACTCGAAGCCGCCGAAGCGGTCCAGGATCTTGGCGTCGTCCCAGCCCAGCGCCTTGAGCAGCACGGTAACGCTCTGCTTGCGCTTGCGGTCGATGCGGACGCCCACGCTGTCGCGCTTGTCGATCTCGAACTCCAGCCAGGCGCCCCGGCTGGGGATCACCTTGCAGGAGAAAATGTCCTTGTCGCTGGTCTTGTCGACCTGGCGGTCAAAGTAGACCCCGGGCGAGCGGACGAGCTGGCTGACCACCACGCGCTCGGTGCCGTTGATGATGAAGGTGCCCTTGGCCGACATGAGCGGGAAGTCGCCCATGAAGACCGTCTGGCTCTTGATCTCACCCGTGGTGTTGTTGATGAACTCCGCCGTCACGAACATCGGGGCGGAGAACGTCATGTCCTTGTCCTTGCACTCCTCGGCGGAGTACTTGGGCGGCTCGAACCGGTGGTCCCGGAATGAAAGCGACATGGTCCCGGAGAAGTCTTCGATCGGGCTGATCTCTTCGAAGATCTCCTCGAGGCCGGACTGCTCGGGCACGTTGGTGTGCCCCGCCGCCCGGGCCTCGTTGATGCGGGCTTGCCACTTCTCGTTGCCTAGCAGCCAGTCAAACGACTCGGTCTGGAGCGCGAGCAGGTCTGGTACCTTAAGCGGTTCCCGGATACGCGCGAACGACACGCGTCGTGAAGCGGAATTCGCTGCGGGGGTAGTGGTTGCGGAGGCGCTGCGCGATGCTGCCAACAGGGGTCCTTCCGAACTTGTCGCGGAAATATCACCGCACGCACGCCAAACGCCCCGCGGCAAACTCCCCGTAGCGCGAGGTGGAAACCGAGGACGTCAGAGTGCAGCGCAAACTAGCAGTGTAGCCGGAAGGCAAACTGCTTGTCAAGTGTACGCTACTATGAGGTTCACGGTTGCTCCGCAGCATCGCTCTTCCGCGGCCAAACGTCAAGTCTGAACCGGACACTCGGGGCAGATTACTTGCGTGATCGACGCCACATGCGGTGGTAGGTGTATCTGGTAACACGCGGGGGTAGAAGTTTATTTCTCGCTTGCGGGGTGTCTCGTGGCGGGGTTCCCGTTGGGGTTCCTTGGACGTGGCCCGGTTGCCCGGACGTNNGGTTGCCCGGGCGTGGCCCGGACGTGCGAGACCCGGGCCTTCGGCCGCGCGAGGTGGCCTCCAGCCCGGGTCTTCTGCGCTTGCTTTACTTGACCGTCACGGTGGCGCCGGCGCCCTCCAGGGCCGCCCGCCCCTTCTCCGCGCTCTCCTTGTTGACCTTCTCCAGCACCGTCTTGGGCGCGCCGTCCACCAGGTCCTTGGCCTCCTTCAGGCCCAGGCTGGTCAGGCTGCGCACCTCCTTGATGACCTGGATCTTCTTGTCGCCCGCGGCCTCGAGGATGACGTCGAACTCGTCCTGCTCCTCGGGCTGCTCGGCCTCGCTGCCGGCGCCGCCGCCCGCGGGAGCCGCCACCGCGACCGGCGCGGCCGCCTTCACGTCGAACGTCTCCTCGAACTGCTTGACGAACTCGGACAGCTCCAGGAGGGTCATCTCCTTAAACGCCTCGAGCAGGTCGGCGCTACTCATCTTCGCCATATCGTGGTTCCTTCTTCTCTCTTAGGTCTCTTAGGTATGTGGGTCTGGGTCAGGCTTCGCTGGCCGGGGCTTCGGTAGCTNNTCGGTAGCTACGGCGGCTTCCGCTGCCGGGGCTTCGGCGGCCGGGGCTTCGGCGGCTTCGCTGGCCGGGGCTTCGGGGGCACCGGCGGGTTCGGCGGCTTCGAGCTTGGCGCGCAGCGCCTCGGCGAGCTGGGCCATCTGGACCGGCAGCGCGTTGAACGTGGCGGCGGCGCCGGCCAGCGACGCCTTCATGGCGCCGGCCAGCTTGGCCAGCAACACGTCCCGCGGCTCCAGGTCGGCGAGCCTGATGATCTCCGCTGAAGTGATCGCCTTGCCGTCGAGCACCCCGCCCTTGATGACCAGCAGCGGGTTCGCCTTGGCGAAGTCACGCAGGCCCTTCGCGGCCTCGACCACGTCACCGCCGACGAATGCGATCGCGGACGGACCGCCCAGCATCGACGACATCTGATCGGACAGCCCGGCCTCGGTGAGCGCGATCTTGGTCAGCGTGTTCTTGACCACGGTGAACGTGGCATGGTCCCCGAGCGACCTGCGCAGGTCGGCGAGCTGGGCCACGGTGAGCCCGCGGTACTCGGTCAGCACCGCGCCGGACGAATCCTTGAACCGCTCGGTAAGCTCGGCGACCGCGGCTACCTTTTCGGCGTTAGCCATGTGCCTCCTCTCGTTTTGCGTCGTTTTTCTGCGTCGTTACACAGTCATCACGCAGCAGCCGGAGACACGAAAAACGCCCCGGCGCGAGGCGCACGGGGCGGCATCGGCCCAGCCCTGTCGCGGGCGAGCCGGTACAGCTCACGTTCACCTGCGCGGGATGTCCGGCCGGGTCTTGCGACCCGGGACCGGAGCCTTCGGCCATCGCGAGCGATGGCATCCAGCGGTCTTCGGCGTTCCCCAGTGTATGCGGTGGTTGCCGTGGCGCAAAACGGGTCTCCATGATCGCGAAGGGTTTGGTACGGATAGCGGTACAAAAGCCTTCGCGATCATGAAAAAGCGGCGGGCGCACCGGCGGCCGGGACACGTAGAAGCGGCGGGCACCCCGCATCGGGGGCCGCCGCTTCTGGCGTGTGGGGTTACGCGGACGCTTCGGCTAGGTCGTCGGCGAAGTTGCGGGTCTTGTTGGGGTCGACCGGGATGCCGGGGCCCATCGAGGTGGTGAAGGTGACCTTCTTCAGGTACCGGCCGCGGGCGGCGGCGGGCTTGAGCCTGACTACCTCGTCCAGGGCCGCGGCGTAGTTCTCCAGGAGCGCGGTGGGAGTGAAGGACGCCTTGCCGATGATGAAGTGCAAGTTCCCGTGCCGGTCGGTGCGGAACTCGATCTTGCCGCCCTTGATCTCGGTCACGGCCTTGGCCACGTCCGGGGTCACGGTCCCGGTCTTCGGGTTCGGCATCAGGCCACGCGGGCCGAGGACCCGGCCGAGCCGGCCGACCTTGCCCATCAGGTCGGGCGTGGCGACGACCGCGTCGAAGTCGAGGAAACCGCCCTGGATGCGCTCGATCAGGTCGTCGGAACCGACGAAGTCGGCGCCGGCCGCGCGGGCCTCCTCGGCCCGGTCGCCGGTGGCGAAGACGAGCACGCGGGCCGTCTTGCCGGTGCCGTTCGGCAGGTTGACCGTGCCCCGGACCATCTGGTCCTGCTTGCGCGGGTCGACGCCGAGCCGCAACGCCACCTCGACGGTGGGATCGAACTTGGTGACCTGGTTCGCCTTGGCCATCGTGACCGCCTCCGCCGGGCTGTACAGCCGGGCGCGGTCGATCTGCTCGCTGGCCTCGCGGTAAGCCTTGCTGCGCTTCATTGCTATCTCCTCAGTGCTGGAGGTCGTGGTCAGCGGGCCCGCGCGAGGCCCTGCCACAGGTTGGAAATCCTATTCATCTACAACCAGCCACGCCGGGACGTTGTTCCAGCGTGGCCCGAAGTNNGGCCCGAAGTTAACCGGCCCGAAGTTAACCGGCTCAGCCCTCAACCTTGATGCCCATGGAACGGGCGGTGCCCGCGATGATCTTCTCCGCGGCCTCGATCGTGGTGGCGTTCAGGTCCGGCATCTTGGTCTGCGCGATGTCGCGGACCTGGGACTTGGTGATGCTGCCGACCTTGGTCTTGTGCGGCTCGGCGCTGCCCTTGTCCACGCCCGCGGCCTTCTTGATCAGCTCGGGAGCGGGGGGCGTCTTGGTGATGAAGGTGAAGCTCCGGTCCTCGAAGATGGAGATCTCGACCGGGATGATGTTGCCTCGCTGGCTTTCCGTCGCCGCGTTGTACTGCTTGACGAAATCCATGATGTTCACGCCGTGCGGGCCCAGCGCGGTACCGACCGGGGGGGCCGGCGTGGCCTGACCGGCCGGGAGCTGCACCTTGACGACGGCAGCGAGCCTCTTCCTTCTTGGCGGCATGGGACTATTTCCTCACTTGCGCTTGTGCTCTTAGAGCTTGGTTACCTGATCGAAAGACAGCTCGACGGGCGTCTCGCGGCCGAAGATCGACACCAGCACCTTGAGCTTCTGGGTGTCCGGGTTGATCTCGTTCACCGTGGCGGGCAGGGTCGCGAACGGCCCGTCCATCACGGTAACCGACTCGCCGACCTCGAAGTCCGGCGTGGACGTACGGGCCGCCTCGGCCTGCTTCGCGCCGGGCTCGGGCTCGGGTGCCAGCAGGGAGGCCACCTCGTTCAGCTGCAGCGGCGAGGGCCGGCTGGACAGGCCGACGAAGCCCGTCACGCCCGGCGTGTTGCGCACCACCGCCCACGACTCGTCGGTCAGGTCCATCCGCACCAGGATGTAGCCGGGCAGGACCTTCTCCGAGACCTGCTGCCGCTTGCCGCCCTTGATCTCGGTCACCATGTGTACCGGGACCTCGATCTGGAAGATGTAGTCCTCCATGTTGAGCGACTGGATGCGGCTCTCCAGGTTGGTCTTCACCCGGTTCTC
>PLIQ01000318.1:5095-12308 GCA_003140115.1 Actinomycetota bacterium
TCGGGCTCGTCGGCGCTGTCTTCGGGCTCGTCGGTACCGTCCTCGGCCGTCGCGGCGACGTCGTCAGTCAGGCCGGCGGGATCGGACCCGTCGGCTTCTTCGCTGTGGTCGCTCACCTCATCGGCCTCTCCGGTTTCCGCGTCCGGTTGTCCTGTGTCCGTCGCCGCGGAATCCAGCTGGGTCTCGGACACGATTGCTCTCTCTCTTTCCTCGAGCCATCACCATCGGGCGTGACCATTTCGTCGCGCTCTGCGGTGTGGCTGCCGGCCGGCGGCCGGCGTTCGGTTCGTGCGGGGTAAACCTGTCAGTCCCGCAGGCCCTGGAGCCGCCTAGCCGAACACCGCGAACACCAGCTTGGTGAACCCGTAGTCCAGGCTCGTGACGACGACCACCATGAAGAGCACGAAGACCAGGCACACCACCGTGTAGGTGACAAGCTCCTTGCGGGTAGGCCAGATGACCTTGCGAAGCTCGGCGACCATCTGCCGGAAGAACAGGGCGGGGGTCGTCCGGTTCGCGCGCTTGGACGCACGCCCGCCTCCGCTCCGTTTCTCCGCGGCCTCGCCGCGTGTCTGAGTCGCCATATCCTCACCTATTAGTTCGCCGGCAGCGCGGTTTGGCCGGACCGCACTCGCAGGGCAGGAGGGACTCGAACCCCCAACCACCGGTTTTGGAGACCGGGACTCTGGCCAATTGAGCTACTGCCCTTAGCTTTAAGCACCACTGCTTCAAGCACCACAGCGTCAAGCACAAACTGCTTTGCGGCAAACACAGAAAGCCGTCGGGCATGCTGCCGCATACGACAGCTCGGCTGCCGGTTCAAGCAGTGTACGTCCAATAGCCCCCCGCGTCGAACCGCGAGGCCCCGCGGGCCTGCGGTGAGCCCGGGTCGAGCTCCCGGGCTGACCGGTCAAAACTGCTACGGCAGTCCATCCACCCCAATATATCGCGGCGGGGCACCTGCCTCCGGGTGCCAGAATGGAGCCCATGCCAACCAGAGTCTCCGCACGCGTGTCCGCCATCTCCGAATCCGCCACGCTGGCCGTGGACGCCAAGGCCAAGGCGCTGAAGGCAGCCGGCCGGCCGGTCATCGGCTTCGGCGCCGGGGAACCAGACTTCCCGACGCCCGGTTATATCGTCGAGGCCGCTCAGCGGGCGTGCGAACAGCCGCGTTTCCACAAGTACACCCCCGCCGCCGGACTGCCCGAACTCCGTGAGGCGATCGCGGCCAAGACCCGCCGCGACTCGGGCTACCAGGTGGAACCCGGCCAGGTGCTGGTGACCAACGGCGGCAAGCAGGCCGTGTACCAGACGTTTGCCACCCTGCTCGACCCGGGCGACGAGGTCCTGGTGCCCGCCCCGTACTGGACGACCTACCCCGAGGCCATCGCCCTGGCGGGCGGCGTGCTGCGGCCGGTGCTGACCGACGAGCGCTCCGGCTACCTGACCACGGTGGCGGACCTGGAGGCGGCCCGCACAGATAAGACCAAGGTCCTGCTCTTCGTTTCCCCGTCCAACCCGACCGGGGCGGTCTACCCGCCGGAGGCGGTCAGGGAAATCGGCGAGTGGGCGGCCGAGCACGGCCTGTGGGTCGTCACCGACGAGATCTACGAGCACCTGGTCTACGGCGACGCGGTCTTCTCCTCGATTCCGGTCCAGGCGCCGCGGATCGCCGACACCTGCGTGGTGCTGAACGGCGTGGCCAAGACCTACGCGATGACCGGCTGGCGGGTCGGCTGGATGATCGGGCCCAAGGACGTGATCAGCGCGGCGGCCAACCTGCAGAGCCACGCGACGTCCAACGTGTGCAACGTGGCCCAGGCGGCGGCCCTGGCCGCCGTGTCCGGGGACCTGTCCGCGGTGGCGGTCATGCGCGAGGCGTTCGACCGGCGCCGGCAGACCATGGCCCGGATGCTGAACGAGATCCCGGGCGTGCTCTGCCCGGAGCCGCAGGGCGCGTTCTACTGCTATCCCAGCGTCAAGGGACTGCTCGGCAAGGAAATCGCCGGGAGAACGGCGCAGACCTCGGCGGAACTGGCCGGCCTCATCCTGGACGAGGCCGAGGTGGCCGTGGTCCCCGGCGAGGCGTTCGGGACGCCCGGATACTTCCGGCTTTCCTGCGCTCTGGGCGACGCCGACCTCGAAGAGGGCATCACCCGGATGGCCAAGCTGCTCGCGGACGCCCGCTAGCGGAGGCACACTAGGCCGATGCCCGCTTCCGGCCGACCGCTCGCCGCGCTTCCGAAGGCGCACCTGCACCTGCACCTGACCGGGGCCATGCGGCACGCGACGCTGATCGAGCTAGCCGGGCGGCACGGCATCCGGCTGCCGCCGGCGCTGACCGAGGACTGGCCGCCGCAGCTGAGCGGGATCGACGAGCGCGGCTGGTTCCGGTTCCAGCGGCTGTACGACATGGCCCGTTCGGTGCTGCGGACTCCGGACGACGTGCGGCGGCTGCTGACCGAGATCGCCGAGGACGAACGGGCCGAAGGCTCGGGCTGGCTGGAAATCCAGGTCGACCCGTCCGGGTTCTTCGCCGCCCGGTTCGGCGGGGTCACGCCCATGCTCGAGCTGGTGCTCGAGGGCACGGCCGAGGCTGAGGCCGCGACCGGGGTCGGCATCGGCGTCATCGTGGCGGCCAACCGGACCAAGCACCCGCTGGAGGCCCGGACCCTGGCCCGGCTGGCCGTCCAGTACGCGGGGCAGGGCGTGACCGGGTTCGGCCTGTCCGACGACGAGCGGCGCGGCCCGGCGCACGACTTCGCCGCCGCGTTCCGGATCGCCGAACGGGGCGGCCTGCTGCTGGTCCCCCACGGCGGCGAGCTAGCCGGCCCGGCCAGCGTGGCCGCCTGCCTGGATGACCTGCACGCGGACCGGATCGGCCACGGCATCCGGGCCGTGGAGGACCCGGCCGTGGTCAAGCGNNGTGCCGGTCGCGCTCGGCGCCGACGACCCGCTGCTGTTCGGCCCGCGGCTGACCGCCCAGTACGAGATCGCCCGGTACGTGCACGGGTTCACCGACGCCGACCTGGCCGACCTGGCCCGGACCTCGGTGCTCAACTCGGTCGCGCCCGAGCCGCGGCGGACCCGGCTGCTGGCCGGGATCGACGGCTGGCTGGCCGGAACGTCCTGATTACGGCGTGCGCGGAATACCGGCGCAGCGGCTAGGCTTGAAACACCAAGGCGACGATCCGGCCATCACCGGGGAGCCCCCGGAAGAAAGGGCGCGCCGCGCCCGACTAGAACCGGGCGGGTCCGGCCCGTCACAGCCGGCTGACGAGCGGTCGCCGGGAGAGGTGCCGGAAACGGCGCGGACGCTGGCGGCAAGCGAGGTGGTACCGCGGTACGCCCGCGCAGGAGCGGGCGCGTCGTCCTCGCGGCCCAGCCGAGTGACGCACCGCGAGGACCAACCAATGGCCGTTTATCCACGGGCCGGGGACACCGAGGTACCCGCCCAGCCGGACTTTCCCGCGCTNNAGGACAACGAGTACGTGTTCTACGACGGGCCGCCGTTCGCCAACGGACTGCCGCACTACGGGCACCTGCTCACCGGTTACGTCAAGGACCTGGTCCCGAGGTTCCAGACGATGCGGGGCAAGCGGGTCGAGCGCCGGTTCGGCTGGGACTGCCACGGGCTGCCCGCCGAGGTCGAGGCGGAACGGCTGCTGGGCATCTCCGGCAAGGCCGACATCCTCGCGATGGGCATCGAGAAGTTCAACCAGGCCTGCCGGGAGTCGGTGCTGCGCTACACCCGCGACTGGCAGGACTACGTCACCCGCCAGGCGCGCTGGGTCGACTTCGAGCACGACTACAAGACGCTCGACCTGTCCTACATGGAGAGCGTCATGTGGGCCTTCAAGCAGCTGTGGGACAAGGGCCTGGTCTACGAGGGGTTCAAGGTGCTGCCCTACTGCTGGCGGTGTGAGACCCCCTTGTCCAACCACGAGCTGCGGATGGACGACGACACGTACGCCGAGCGGCAGGACCCCTCGGTCACGGTCCGGTTCAAGCTGGAGACCGGGGAGTGGCTGCTGGCCTGGACCACCACGCCGTGGACGCTGCCGTCCAACCTGGCCTGCGCGGTCGGCGCGGACATCAGCTATGTGGTGGTCGAGAAGGACGGCGAGCGGTACATCCTGGCCCGGGACCGGCAGGCGGCCTACGAGCGGGAACTCGAGGACGCCGCGACGGTTGGCGTACTGACCGGCGCGGAGCTGGCCGGGCGCCGGTACGAGCCGTTGCTGCCCTACCTGACCGACGCCGGGACGTTCGGCACCCAGGACGCGTTCCGGGTCATCTTGTCCGATGACGTCACGACCGAGGACGGCACCGGGGTGGTGCACATGGCGCCCGCCTACGGCGAGGCCGACGCGCTGGCGTGCAACGCGGCCGGGATCCCGACCGTGCTCACGGTCGACGAACAGGCACGGTTCACCGGCGTGGTGCCCGACTTCGAGGGCCAGCACGTCTTCGACGCGAACGACGGGATCGCGGCCAAGCTGCGCGCCCAGGGCAGCCTGGTGCGGAAGGAAACCTACACGCACTCCTACCCGCACTGCTGGCGCTGCCGCAACCCGCTGATCTACAAGGCGGTGTCGAGCTGGTTCGTCGCGGTGACCGCGCTGCGGGACCGGATGGTGGAGCTGAACCAGGAGATCACCTGGGTGCCCGGCCACGTCAAGGACGGGCAGTTCGGCAAGTGGCTGGCCAACGCCCGGGACTGGTCGATCAGCCGGAACCGGTTCTGGGGCTCGCCGATCCCGGTCTGGCAGAGCGACGACCCGGCGTACCCGCGCACCGACGTGTACGGGTCGCTGGATGAGCTCGCGCGGGACTTCGGCGTCCGGCCCGGCGACCTGCACCGGCCGGCCATCGACGAGCTGACCCGGCCGAACCCGGACGACCCCACCGGCCGGTCGGTGATGCGCCGGGTGCCGGAGGTGCTGGACTGCTGGTTCGAGTCGGGGTCGATGCCGTTCGCCCAGGTGCACTACCCGTTCGAGAACCGCGAGTGGTTCGACCGCCACTACCCGGGCGACTTCATCGTGGAGTACATCGGCCAGACTCGCGGCTGGTTCTACACCCTGCACGTGCTGGCTACCGCGCTGTTCGACCGGCCGGCCTTCCGGACCTGCGTCAGCCACGGCATCGTGCTCGGCAACGACGGCCAGAAGATGTCCAAGAGCCTGCGCAACTACCCGGACGTGAACGAGGTCTTCGACCGCTACGGCTCGGACGCCATGCGCTGGTTCCTGATGGCCAGCCCGATCCTGCGCGGCGGGAACCTGATCGTGACCGAGCAGGGCATCAGGGACGCGCTCCGCCAGGCCATCTTGCCCCTGTGGAACAGCTACTACTTCTTCGCCCTGTACGCGAACGCCGAGTCGTACCAGGCCCGGCCCTCGACTACGAGCGAGAACGTGCTGGACCGCTACGTCCTGGCTAAGACCCGGGCCATGGTGACCGAGCTGACCGGGCTGCTCGAGGCCTGTAACGTCGGCGGCGCCTGCCAGCTGCTCCGGGAGCATCTGGAGGTGCTGACCAACTGGTACATCCGCCGGTCGCGCAGCCGGTTCTGGGCCGGCGAGCCCGACGCGCTTGACACCTTGTGGACCGTGCTCGAAACGGTCTGCCGGGCGGCCGCGCCGCTGCTGCCGCTGACCACCGAGGCGATCTGGCGGGGGCTGACCGGCGAGCCCAGCGTGCACCTGGCCTCCTGGCCGGAGGTTTCCGGCTGGCCGGATGACGCCGGCCTGACCGGGGCCATGGACCTGGTGCGGGCCGTGTGCAGCACCGCGCTGGGTATCCGCAAGGCCCAAGCGCTGCGGGTCCGGCTGCCGCTGGCGTCGCTGGTCATCGCCCACCCCGAGGCCAAGTCGCTGGCCCCGTTCACCAACCTGATCGCCGACGAGGTCAACGTCAAGACCGTCGAGCTGTCGCAGGAGGTGGCCAGCCTGGGCAGGTTCGAGCTGGCGGCCAATCCGCGACTGCTCGGACCCCGGCTCGGCGCCCAGGT
Organism: Actinomycetota bacterium; assembly: GCA_003140115.1. Next base: position 11,112 of record PLIQ01000318.1, read on the forward strand.
GCAGCAGGTCATCCGAGCGGTCAAGGCGGGCGACTGGACGCGGTCCGGGGACCAGGTCACGGCCGCCGGGATCGCCCTGGAACCCGGCGAGTACGAGCTGCGGCTGGTCGCCGCGGACGCCGGCTCCACCTCGGCCCTGCCGGGGAGCACGGGCCTGATCGCGCTGGACACCCAGGTGACCCCGGCGCTGGCCGCGGAAGGCACCGCGCGGGACGTGGTCCGGGCCGTGCAGCAGGCGCGCCGGGACGCGGGCCTGTCGGTGTCGGACCGGATCCGGCTCACCGTCGGCGCCGACGGCGCGGTAGCCGCCGCGATCCGCGCGCACGCCGGGTTCGTGGCCGCGGAAACCTTGGCCGTGAGCCTGGACGTGCGCCCGGCCGAGGAGGTCGACGGCGAGCCCCAGCCCGCCGGCGACGGCTCGGTCACGATCGCCGTCACCAAGGAGGTCACGGTGGCCGTCACCAGGGAGACCGACCCCGCCTGAGCCCCGGATTCCCGCCACCACCCGGCAGCCCACTTCCTGCGCGGCATCACCAGCCCCGCAGCTCACCAGAGCAACATTTAAGTGGATGATTCGGCCTATGCGGAGATTTTGGGCAACTGGTGCACACCGGATCCGCACAGTGCCCTGCCGATCGGGCGCTGCGCATGCAGACTGGCCGCCCCGCCAGCCTCATCTCCACCTGCTCGCTCATGAATTCCAGATGGCTGGGCTTTCCTGGGAGGATTTGGGCTTCCGGGAGCGCTTTGGGTACTGGGGTGCACAAAACACTCCCCGGAGCCCGGATCCACCACGCAAATGGGACGTGTGCGCACGGTGGGGCGGCTGGGAGGCGGCGGGCGCGCGTCGCTGAGGGGCCGGGGCGACGCGGGGCCACGCATCCAGAGGCTGGTCAGAAGTTGTTACCGGTCGATTACGCGGGGGCAGACCGTTGAGCCGCTCTGGGTGGGCCGGCCGTAGTTAAGGTGACGGCCAGTGCCCGCGGCTGTCGCGAAAGATCACCGGATCGGCTGGTCACAACCGTCGACGATCTCCGGCCCGGTGAGCCGTGTCCTTTCGGCGGCAGTCGCGGCACTGGTCGTATTCTGGCGCGCCCCGAACCATCTCGCTCCCCGCCACGTGCACATGGGTGGAGACATCCTTCACCGGATAGGAGCGCGATTGAAATGAAAACAACAAGACGGTACGCGGTCGGC
>PLIQ01000318.1:12336-14078 GCA_003140115.1 Actinomycetota bacterium
AACTTCAACAACAAGGCGAACGTCCAGGGCACCGGCACCACCATTACCGAGGTGACGCCGTCCGGCCACGCGTGGGTGTTCGCCAAGATCAACCGCAACCTGCCTGGCTGCCCCGGCGGCGTGGGCCTGACCACCGCCCTGACCGCGCTGCGCAGCGGCTGGGTCATCGTGGGGTCGCTGCCCACCAGGCACGGCGCCATCTCCGGCCCGGGCTGCCTGATCGTCCTGGACAACCACGGTCGCGTCCGGGAGACGTTCACCGGCGACGGGATCAACGGCCCGTGGGACATGGCCACCCTGGACCTGGGTAACCAGGCCGTGCTGTTCGTGACCAACGTGCTGAACGGCACGGTCGCGGCCAACGGCAAGACCGTCTTCGGGGGCACGGTAATCCGGCTCGTCATCAAGATCCCGCACGTCGGACTCCCGTTCGTCTGGTTCGACGCCACGATCGGATCCGGCTTCCCGGAGGCGCTGAACTCCGCGGCGCTGGTGCTCGGTCCGACCGGAGCCGGCCTGGGCCAGAACGGCACGCTGTACGTGGCCGACACGATAGGCAACCGGATCGCCGCCATCCCGGACGCCGTGTTCCGCGGCTTCGACGCCGGGCCCGGCTTCACCGTCTCCCGGGGCCACGCCCTGAACGCCCCGCTCGGCCTGGTCATCGCCCCCAACGGTGACATCCTGACCGTCAACGGCGGCAACGGCTGGCTGGTGGAGACCACCCCGTTCGGCGCTCAGATCGCCGTCCGCCAGCTCGACAGCTCCGGGTCACCGCCCGGATCTGGCGCGCTGTTCGGCCTGGCGGTCAAGCCCGGTCATGACGCCGTCTACTACGTCGACGACGCCACCAACACGCTGAACCTGCTGCACCACTAGGGAGGGCCCGGCGCGCTGTGGTCCCGCCGTCCGCGGCGGGGCTACAGCGCGATCCCGACTAGGACGGGTTCGGGGGTGAGCGAGACGCCGAAGGCGTCGCGGACGCCGTCTCTGATCTGGCGGGCCAGGGCGATCAGGGCGGCGGTGGTGGCCGATCCGGAGTTGACCAGGGCGAGCGTGTGCTTGGCGGAGATCCGGGCGCCGTCGCCCAGGCTGTAACCCTTGCCGAAGCCGGACCGCTCGATCAGCCACGCGGCGGGCACCTTGACCAGCCCGTCCCCGGCGTCGAAGCGGGGCACCCGGGTCTGGTTCCCGCACCGGGCCCGCGCCGCCGCCTCGACCGCGGCCAGCGCGGCGCCGTCGAGGACCGGGTTGACGAAGAACGAGCCGACGCTGCGGGTGTCGGGATCCGCGGCGTCGATCACCATCCCCTTACCCCGGCGAAGTTCGATCACGGCCGAACGGACCTCGGTGCTTGCTACCTGGTCACCGATCTCGACACCGAGGGCGGCGGCCAGTTCGGCGTACCGGACCGGCATGGACAGCGACTGCTCGGCGAGGCGGAACGTCGCGCTCAGCACGACGTGCCGGCGAGCGTCATCCCGCTTGAACACGCTGGTTCGGTAGCCGAATCCGCAATGGTCGTTCGGAATGATGTTGATCTGGCCGGTCACCCGGTCATAGGCCCGCACCTCGGTGATCGTCTCGGCGACCTCCTGGCCGTAGGCGCCGACGTTCTGGATGGGGGTGGCGCCGGCCCGCCCCGGGATGCCGGACAGGCACTCCAGGCCGGCCAGGCCCGCGGCGACGGTCCAGGCCACCACCGCGTCCCAGTCCTCGCCGGCCGCGACGGTCACCAGCCC
>PLIQ01000318.1:14083-19377 GCA_003140115.1 Actinomycetota bacterium
GCCCGGACGAAGCCGCGGGCCGGACCGCCCAGGCCGACCGTGGTGTAGTCGGCGAGCCTCACACCAGGCGCACGACGGCGCGGGCGCGGGTCAGCACCTTGTCGCCGTTCGACCTGGCGGTGACGTCGATCGCCACCTGGTGGTCGTCGAGCCGCTCGGTCACCTTGCCGGCCACCTCCACGATGGCACCCTTGTCGTCGTCGGGCACGACGACCGGCGCGGAAAAGCGGACCCCGAATTCGGTAACGGCGCCCGGGTCGCCGGCCCACTCGGTGACGAACCGGCCCGCCAGGGCCATGGTGAGCATGCCGTGCGCGATCACGTCGGGCAGGCCCACGGATTTGGCGATGCGCTCGTTCCAGTGGATCACGTTGAAGTCACCGGAGGCCCCGGCGTACAGGATCAGGTCGCGCCGGGTCACCTGGTACTGCCGCGGCGCAAGCTCGGTGCCGGGCTCGGTCTGGTCATAGCTGGGGCTGGCCATCGGCAGTATCCTTTTCCCCTGGCCTTACGCGCCGCGCTCGGCGAGCGTGGACCGGGCGGTGCACACGTGCTCGCCGTCCACGGTGCGGATCTGGGTCGCAGTGGTCAGCAGGGTCATGGAGCCAACCGACCGGATGGACTCGATGGTGGACTGCGTCACCACCACATCGCCGGCGTGCAGCGGGCGGGCGTGCTCGAAGCTCTGCTCGCCGTGCACGATCATCGCGTAGTTCACGCCGAGGCCCGGGTCGAACGTCACCCGGGCGCTGCCCGCCATGCTGACCACGATGGCGAACGTCGGGGGGGCGATCACGTCCGGGTAGCCCGCCGCCTGCGCGGCGGCCCGGTCACGGCACAGCACGCTGGGCTCGCCGATCGCGTCGGCGAACTCCTTGATCTTGACCCGGCTGACCTCGTACGGCTCAGACGGCTCGAAGGTCCGGCCGACGTAATCGGTGTTGATCGCCACGACCGGAAGCTTAGCGGGTCTCGCGGTGCGCGCGATGGCAGCGGCACCACGGGCAGTACTTCTTCAGCTCAAGCCGGTCCGGGTCGTTACGCCGGTTCTTCCGGGTGATGTAGTTCCGGCGCTTGCACTCCTGGCAAGCCAGCGTGATCTTCGGCCGGACATCGGTGGCAGCCACGGTGGATTGCCTCTCTTATCTATCTGGGGACTGAACAAGTGTAGCGGAGGCCGGACTTGAACCGGCGACACAGCGATTATGAGCCGCTTGCTCTGCCTGACTGAGCTACTCCGCCTGAGCTACTCCGCATCGCTAACGCAGAAAGGGTACCCGATCTTCCCCTTCGGTTCACCGCCCGCCGGTTTTGACCGGCCGCCCGGTAGGCGGGCAAGATCGAGCACGTGAGCATACTGGGGACCCGGGTTCTGCGGACAGAAGATCCACGCTTCCTGACCACCGGCGGGGTCTACACCGATGACCTGCTGCTGCCTGGCGCTTGTCACGTGCACTTCGTCCGGTCGTCGGTGGCCCACGCGCGGATCGCGGCGATCGACGTCAGCGAAGCGCTGCAGGCGCCGGGCGTGATCGCCGCGTTCACCGGCGCGGACCTGGATCTTCCGGAACTGGTCCCGTTCATGCCGATGATCAACCAGCAGATGGGTCAGGCGCTGCTGGCCCGGGACGTGGTCCGGTTCGTCGGCGAGCCGGTGGCCGTGGTCGTGACCGAGCACCGCTACCAGGGCGAGGACGCCGGAGACCTGGTGGACGTGGACTACGACGTGCTGCCCGTGGTGGTCGAGATGGCCGACGCGGAGGGGCCGTCGGCGGCCGTGCTCTTCCCGGCCGCGGGGACCAACGTGGCCGCCACGTTCGGCGACCCGGACGCGCTGAAGGCCGACCTGTTCGACGGGTGCGAGGTGGTGGTCTCCCGGACCATCCTCAACCAGCGGGTCGCGCCGGCCCCGATGGAGACCCGCGCGGCGGCCGCGCGGTGGGAGGCCGACGGCCGGCTGACGGCGTGGATCCCCAACCAGGGCGCGCAGGGTACCAAGAGCGCGCTGGCCGGCATGCTCGGGATCGACCCGGACGCGATCCGGGTCATCACCCTGGACGTGGGCGGCGCGTTCGGGGCCAAGTTCGGCGCCGACCCCGAGCACGCGCTGGTGTGCTGGGTGGCCAGGCGGCTCGGCCGCCCGGCGCGCTGGGCCGAGACCAGGAACGAGAACCTGGTCGGGATGACCCACGGCCGGGCCCAGCGCCAGACGGTCACGATCGGCGGCCGCCGGGACGGCACGGTGGAGGCCTACCGGCTGGAGATCCTGCAGGACTCCGGGGCCTACCCGCGGATCGGCGCGTTCTTGCCCATGCTGACCATCTTGATGGCGCCGGGGCCCTACGTGTTCCCCCGCGCCGAGGCGGTGGGCCGGTCCGTGGTCACCAACACCACGTCGCTGGGTGCCTACCGGGGCGCGGGGCGACCCGAGGCCACCGCCGCGGTGGAGCGGGCCATCGACCTGTTCGCGGCCGAGATCGGCGCGGACCCCGCCGAGGTGCGGCGCAAGAACCTGCTGCCCAAGTTCACCGACCCGCACACCACCGCGTTCGGCGCCGTGTACGACAGCGGCGACTACGCCGCGGCCCTGGAGACCGCGCTGGACGCGGCCGGCTACGCGGACCTGCGCGCGGAGCAGGCCAAGCGGCGGGCCAGCGGGGACGTGGTCCAGCTGGGCATCGGCCTGTCCTGCTACGTGGAGATCACCGGCGCGGGCGGGGAGGCGGGCGGCCCGCAGGAGAACGCCACCGTCGAGGTGCATCCGGACGGCAGCGCCACCATCTTGACCGGGACCTCGCCGCACGGCCAGGGCCACTCCACCGTGTGGGCCATGCTGGCCAGCGACGAGCTCGGCATCCCGATCGACAAGATCACGGTGAAGTGGGGTGACACCGACCTGATCCCGGTGGGCGGCGGCACCGGCGGATCCCGCAGCCTGCAGCTGGGCGGCGCGGCCGTGCAGCGCGCGTCGCGGGATCTCCTCGACGTGGCTAGGCAGCGGGTGGCCGACGAGCTGGAGGTCAGCCCGGCCGACCTGGTCTTCGACACCGGGCGGTCCTCGTTCGCGGTGGCCGGCGACCCGGACGTCTCGGTGTCGCTGGCGCACCTGGCCGAGCGGGAGCCGCTGCGGGTGCACGCGGTGTTCGGCGCGCCCGGCGCGACGTTCCCGTTCGGGGCGCACGTGGCCGTGGTCGAGGTGGACACCGAGACCGGCAAGACGGTGCTGCGGCGGGTGGTGACCGTCGACGACGCGGGTACCGTGGTCAACCCGCTGCTGGCCGAGGGGCAGCGGCACGGCGGCATCGCCCAGGGCGCGGCGCAGGCGCTCCTGGAGGAGTTCGTCTACGACCCGGACGGCAACCCGCTGACCACGAGCTTCGCCGACTACGCGTTCCTGTCGGCCACCGAGGTGCCCAGCTTCGAGCTGGCCGAGATGGCCACGCCGACCAGCTACAACCCGCTGGGGGCCAAGGGCATCGGGGAGGCCGGCACGATCGGGTCGACTCCGGCGGTGCAGAACGCGATCATCGACGCGCTGGCCCCGTTCGGCGTCCGGCACATCGACATGCCCGCGACCCCGCAGCGGGTCTGGCAGGCCCTGCGCACGGCCGCCGCCGATGAGCGGGCAGGTCCGGCCTTACTGAACCGACCCGGGCCGTCTAGGCTGCTGGAATGATCCGTTCGGCGATTCCGGGGGCCTGAGCGTGGGCGAGCAGGCGGTCGCCGTACCGGAGCAGGCCGGGCCGTCCGACGCTTCCGCGGCGTCGTCGCGGCGCTGGTGGGTCCTGGGCGTGGTCGGGCTGGCGCAGCTGATGGTGGTGCTGGACGCCACGATCGTGAACATCGCGCTGCCCTCGGCCCAGCGCGCACTGGGGTTCTCCATCGCCGACCGGCAGTGGGTGGTGACCGCGTACTCACTGGCCTTCGGCGGGCTGCTGCTGCTCGGCGGCCGGCTGTCGGACCTGGTCGGCCGGCGGCGGATGCTGATCATCGGCCTGGTGGGCTTCGCCGCGGCCTCGGCGCTGGGCGGCGCGGCGACCGGTTTCACGGTGCTGGTGATCGCCCGCGGCGCGCAGGGGGCGTTCGGCGCGATGCTGGCCCCGGCCTCGCTGTCGACGCTGACCACGACGTTCACCGACCCGGCCGACCGTGGCAAGGCGTTCGGCGTCTACGGCGCAATCGCCGGCGGGGGCGGGGCGGTGGGGCTGCTGCTGGGCGGGCTGCTGACCGAGTACCTGTCCTGGCGGTGGTGCCTGTACGTCAACGTCGTCCTGGCGGTCGTCGCGGTGACGGGCGCGGTGCGGCTGCTGCCCAGTCACCCCCGCGATCCGGACGTGCACATCGACTGGCCGGGAACGGTCCTGGTGGTGGCCGGGCTGGTGGCCCTGGTGTACGGGCTGTCCGAAGCCGAGACCAAGAGCTGGAGCGCGCCGGAGACCATCGTGCTCCTGGTGGTCGGGGTCGTCATGCTGGCCAGGTTCGTGCTGGTCGAGCGGCGAGCCGCGCATCCGCTGCTGCCGCTGCGGATCGTGCTGAACCGCTTCCGCGGCGGCGCGTACCTGGCCATCGGGCTGTCGGCCATCGGCGTATTCGGGATCTTCCTGTTCCTGACCTACTACCTGCAGGAGACCCTGGCCTACTCGCCGGTCAAGTCCGGGCTGGCCTTCCTGCCGATGATCGTGGCGATCATCGTGGCCTCCACGGTGTCCAGCGGGGTGCTGATGCCGCGGTTCGGACCCCGGCCGCTGATCCCGGCCGGCCTGCTCCTCGGGGCCGGCGGCCTGGTCATCCTGGCTACGCAGCTGAGCCTGCACACCAGCTATCTGGGCCAGATCCTGGCTGCTCTGCTCCTGGTCGGGGTCGGCCTGGGCATGGTGTTCGGCTGCGCGCTGAACACCGCGACCTACGGCGCGGGCCCCGCGGACGCGGGCGTCGCTTCGGCCCTGGTCAACACCAATCAGCAGGTCGGGGGTTCGGTTGGTACCGCGCTGCTCAACACCATTGCGGCCAGTGCCCTGACCAGCTACGTGCTGGCCCACGGCCGCAGCCCGCTGGTCCTAGCCGAAGCTGCGGTGCACAGCTATGTCCTGGCGTTCTGGGTCTCGGCCGCGATCCTGGCCGGCTCCGCGATCATCTGCGGGCTGGTGCTGGAGTCCGGCACGCTCGCGCACGCCGACCCGGCCGCCGGCCCGGCCGCCGCCTGACCAGGAGGAGATGAGTTCCCGTGATTCCTGCCCAATCCCCCACCCCGGCCCCGGCCCCGGCTGACGCCGGCGTGCGGCTGGTCACCGTGT
>PLIQ01000152.1 GCA_003140115.1 Actinomycetota bacterium
CTGCTGAACATGGAGTTCGTCCAGCTGCACCCGACCGGCATGGTGTGGCCGCCCTCGGTGCGCGGACTGCTGGTCACCGAAGGCGTCCGCGCCGACGGCGGCGTGCTGCGCAACTCCGAGGGCAAGCGGTTCATGTTCAACTACGTGCCGGACGTGTTCCGCGCGCAGTACGCGGACACCGAAGAAGAGGCCGACCGCTGGTACGCCGACCATGACAACAACCTCCGCCCGCCGGAACTGCTGCCCCGCGACGAGGTGGCCCGGTCGATCAACTCCGAGATCAAGGCGGGCCGCGGGTCACCGCACGGCGGTGTGTTCCTGGACGTCTCGTCCCGGCTGCCCGCCGAGGAGATCCTGCGCCGGCTGCCGTCCATGTATCACCAGTTCATGGAACTGGCCGGCGTCGACATCACTAAGGAGCCGATGGAGATCGGCCCGACCGCCCACTACGTGATGGGCGGGGTCGAGGTCGACCCGGACACCGGGGCCGCGGCGGTGCCGGGCCTGTTCGCGGTGGGCGAGGTGTCCGGCGGCATGCACGGCTCCAACCGGCTGGGCGGCAACTCGCTGTCCGACCTGCTGGTCTTCGGCCGGCGGGCCGGGCTGGGCGCCGCCGACTACGTCTCCGGTCTGTCCTCGCGACCCGCCGTCCCGGACGCGGACGTGACCTCGGCCGCGGAAACCGGCCTGCAGCCGCTGGAGCGGGTCGAGGGCGAGAACCCGTACACGATCCACAGCGAGCTGCAGACGATCATGAGCGACCTGGTCGGGCTCATCCGCCGCGAGTCGGAGCTGAAGACCGCGCTGGTCGAGCTGGACAAGCTGCGGGCCCGGGCCGCGCAGGTGTCCGCGCCCGGCGGCCGGGCCTACAACCCCGGCTGGCACCTGGCCCTGGACCTGCGCAACATGCTCACGGTCGCCGAGTGCGTGGCCCAGGCCGCGCTGGAGCGCCAGGAGTCGCGCGGCGGGCACACCCGGGAGGACTACCCGGCCATGTCGCCCGAGTGGCGCAAGGTGAACCTGGTCTGCTCGCTGGACGCGGACGGCGAGGTGACGCTTAGCCGGCAGCCGATCGTGCCGATGCGGACCGACCTGCTCGAGCTGTTCGACATCGGCGAACTGCACAAGTACATGACCGACGAGGAACTGGCCGGCCTGCCCGGTGCCGACGTTGCCGAGGAGAACCCTTCCGCTCCGCCAACTAGCGCGCCTCCGGGCGTCCTGCCGGAGGCGGGCCATGAGGCGCCGTCAAGCGAAGCGCCCGCAAGCAAGGAAGGGAAATAGAGCGATGGCGTACAAGGCGGCGCTGCGGGTGTGGCGCGGGGACGCGGGAGCCGGGGAACTCGCCGACTACCAGGTCGAGGTCAATGACGGCGAGGTCGTGCTGGACGTGCTGCACCGGCTGCAGGCGACCCAGACCAGCGACCTGGCCATCCGGTGGAACTGCAAGGCCGGCAAGTGCGGGTCGTGCTCGATGGAGATCAACGGGCGGCCGCGGCTGGCCTGCATGACCCGGATGTCGATCTTCGAGCCGTCCGAGACGCTGACCATCACGCCGATGCGGACCTTCCCGGTGATCCGGGACCTGGTCACCGACGTGTCGTTCAACTACGCCAAGGCGCGGGAGATCCCGTCCTTCACCCCCGACCCGGCGGTGAAGCCCGGCGAGTTCCGGATGCAGCAGGTCGACGTGAACCGGTCACAGGAGTTCCGGAAGTGCATCGAGTGCTTCTTGTGCCAGAACACGTGCCACGTGATCCGTGACCATCCGGAGAACGAACGGCCGTTCGCGGGACCGCGGTTCCTGATGCGAATCGCCGAGCTCGAGATGCACCCGGCCGACACCGCCGACCGGCGTGATATCGCCCAGGATGACTTCGGCCTCGGCTACTGCAACATCACCAAGTGCTGCACCGAGGTCTGCCCGGAGCACATCAAGATCACCGACAACGCGCTGATCCCGCTGAAGGAGCGCGTGGTCGGGCGCAAGTACGACCCGCTGGTCTGGCTGGGCGACAAGATCGGCCACCGCACTCCCAAGGACACCCCCAAGGTCCCGAACACGGGCTGACCTCCGCCCAGAGGATGAAAGACAGGATGAAACCGGCTAAGCGGAGTGGGGCCCGGCTACGATGACTGGTGGCCGGGGGACCGCCGGGGGTGGGATGAACGTGTTAGTGGAGCCCGCACCACGCTCGTTCGGCATAAATGTTTTGACCGTGGGAGCGAAGGGCTGGCATGTCGCATCTGACGTACGGTGAGGCCGGGGTCGTCGGGCTGATCCAGGGCATTACCGAGCTTTTTCCCGTGTCCAGCCTGGGCCACGCCATTCTCATCCCGGCCGTGGTCGGCGGGCAGTGGGCCAAAGACCTGAGCGTGTCCGCGCCCAACTCGGCGTACCTGGCGTTCATCGTCGGGCTGCACGTCGCGACGGCCATCGCCATGATCATCTACTTCTGGCGGGACTGGGTGCGGATCATTGCGGCGTTCTTCGGCTCGCTCAAGCATGTCGCCGCGCCGGAAGCGGGGACCAGGCGGTGGGAGGCGCAGAATACCGACCAGAAGCTCGCCTGGATGATCATCGTGGGCACGATCCCGGTCGGGATCGCGGGCGTCTTGCTGCAGCACGTATTCACCAAGGTGTTCAGCAAGCCGATGCTGGTCGCGGCCTTCCTGTTCGTGAACGGCCTGATTCTGCTGGCCGGTGAGCGGCAGCGGCGGCGGCTCGACACCGAGGCCGAGTCCCGGCAGGTCGCCGCCGACCTGGAGATAGCCGCCTCCAGGGAGCGGGCCGGCGTCGCCGTGGGGGCGCGCGGCCCCGCGGGCGGCGGGCGGCACAGCGCCGGGCAGCGAGGACACAAGCAGCAGCAGGCGACGGCCGCGGTGGAATCGGACCGGCGGGTGGTCGGCCAGGGCTACCTGGGCGGCCTCATCATGGGCTCGTCCCAGATCCTCGCGTTGCTGCCCGGCATCAGCCGGGACGGCATCGTCATGATCAGCGGCATGTTCCGGGGGCTGTCCAGGCAGGATGCCGCCCGGTTCTCGTTCCTGCTGTCGGCACCGGTCATCTTGGCCGCCGGAGTGCTGAAGCTGCACGACCTGACCGGGCCGCTGGGCCACGGGATCGGGAAGGAAGTGCTGCTGGGCAGCGTGCTGTCCTTCATCGGCGCGTACCTGGCCCTGCGGTTCCTGATGCGCTACCTGGAGGACGCGACCAGGACGCTGATCCCGTTCGCGGTCTACTGCCTGGCGGCCGGCCTGGGGTGCTTCGTGTACCTGGCCGTGAAGTAAGCCGCTTTAGTTTCCGCTGCCGCTCAGGGCGGCCTCGACCTGTTCGGCCATGACCTGTTCGCCGCGCTGGTTCGGGTGGAAGGGATAGGCCAGCGAGGTCGGGACCAGGCTCTCGACGTCCTTGGTGCTCGCGCCCGTGCAGGCGTCGTGGCCGATGGTCGCCTGGTAGGTGTCGACGAACGTCGCGCCGTTGGCGGCGGCCGTGCGGGCCAGCATCTGGTTGAGGTCAACCTCGATGCCCTGCAGGTAGGGCACGTCGCCATGGGCGAACGGCACCAGCGGCCAGCAGCCGTCACCCGTGGTGGGCAGGATGTCGGGGTAGCCGACCAGCAGCACGAGCGCGTCCGGCGCCCGGCTCTGGATCCCCTGGAGCACGGCGGCCACCTTCGGCGCGGCCGCGTCGATCGCGGCGACCAGCTGGTCGGTACCGCCGCTCGTGTAGTGGCGCTGGCACGGATTGCCGAACAGGTCGGTCAGGCTCAGCTTGGCGCAGGTCTCCAGGATGCCCAGGAACCCGATGTCGTCGCCGCCGATGGTCAACGAGACCACCGTGTCGTCGGCCGCCAGGGCGTCGAACTGCGGCGGGTTCGTGCCGAGCGGGACCGCCTCGGGCTGGGTCATGTCCGCGGTCGTCGCGCCGCTGCAGGTGGCGTCGACATAGCTGGTCATGCCGAGCGCGGCCGCGGCGTCGGCGCCGTAGTCGTGGCTGGACCGCAGGCAGCCGGCCGGGGTTCCGGTCGGGCTGGTGGGGATCAGGTTCCCCGCCGCGTACGAGTCGCCGAGGGCGACGAAGGGCCCGCTGAGTGAGGTCTGGGCGCTTTGAGAGCTTTGCGGGCTCGGCGGGCCGGCGTCCGAGCGGATCTGGCTCGCCTGGGCTTGGGCGGCCGCGGGCAGGGCCAAGGGCAACGCCAGGGACAGCAGGGCAGCGGCGGTTAAGGTCGCGCCCGTGATCCTGAGGACTTTTCGCATGCGACAGACTCCTTACCGCAGGTCAACCGCTATGTGCGAACGGTACATCAGGGGTCGTTCGGCAGGTCGCGAAACGCGTCAAACCGGTCATCCAGGGGACAATGAGACAGCAGAGGCGGCAGCGATCTGGCTCGCGCTGGCGTTGGCCCAGGGACGGGTGAAGCCAATGGGGTCCCGGTTGGTGTAGCTGGCGATGCGGATCGGGAAGCCGGTCGCGAACGCCTCGATCATCTGCCCGTTCCCGATGACCAGGCCGACGTGGCCGGGCGAGGTCGCGGTGCCGTCCGCGCCGGCGAAGAACACCAGGTCCCCGGGCTGCACCTGGGAGGCCGGGATCCGTACCTCGGTCGCCCACTGCTGCTCCGAGGTCCGGGCGATGTCGACCCCGGCGGCCCGGTAGGCCATCATGACCAGGCCGGAGCAGTCGAACGCGTCCGGGCCGGTGCCGCCGAACAGGTACGGCTTGCCGAGTTGCTGCTCGGCGTAGGCGATGGCGGTGGCCACGAGCTGGTTCGGCGCGTTGATCGTGGGCACGCTCCCGGCCACCCCGCCCGCCGTGCCGGTACACCCGGCCGCGTCGCTGCCCGAGGGCAGCTGGGCCGAGACCACGGTGAAGTTGCCGCCCGCGTAGGCGCCGGCGTAGTACAGCACGCTCTGCACGTAGGACTGCAGGTGGTTGTACGCGAAGATGGCCGCGGACGGGTTGGTCTGGACATCGAACTCGAGCAGGTACTTCGCCGCGCCCGCGATCGCGTCCGCGGGGTCGTAGACGCTCGCGTCGGGGCCGCCGTCCTCATCGGTGGCCACCCCGTCGACCACCTCGCTGGCCGGGTGGACCGGCAGTCCGCCCCAGACGTTGCCGGCCGCGCCGCCGATGCCGATCTGCATCGGGCCGGCCGCGCCGAACCCGTTCTGCCCGCTGTGCACGCCGGGCAGGGTGGTCTGGCCGTTGTCGCTTTCCACCGTGCCGATCCCGGCCAGGATCGTCCACGGCACGCCGTACTGCTGCCCGACCCGCTGGTACCAGTGCAGGTAGTTGGCCGGGATGGCCTTGGCCTTCGCGCCGGCGGTCGGCTGGCCGACCGTTCCGGTCTGCTGGCCGGAGCAGCCGGCGCTCGCGGCGAAGAACAGGTTGGTTCCGACCAGGACCGGCACGGCCAGCAGGCCGAGCAGCAGGAGGCCAGCGGTCCCGACGATGACCAGGATCAGGATGTGGTGTGACCCGTCAGGTGGTTGCGGTCCTGCGGTGACCTGTTTCTTCTCGGACTGAAACAGGAGCCTGCTTGTCATTCGTTACCCGCGGATTCCAATTCGATGTCGCTTACTTGCCAGCTGCTGCCTGAGCCGGTCACGGTCACCGCGTACTGCGTGCTGGCGTTGCTGATGCCGTGGGAGGTGGCCAGCCGCTGGCCCGCGGTGACGATGAACGTCATGCTGGCGGGGCCGAACGCGCGCAGCGAGCTGATCACCGCGGTCCCGGTGGAGACCTGTTTCTGGTTTTTCCTGAGCTTGGCCACGCCCGGGATCTGGTACCCGGCCTGCAGCGTGCCGGCCAGCTCGCTGGTGATCAGGTTGCCCATCGCGCCGACGTAGGCGGTCGCGCTCTCGGTGTAGGTGAAGGTGTTGTAGTCGACGCTGAACCGCACCGTCACCGAGGCGGCGGCGGCCAGGTTCTGCTGGGTGAAGGGCAGCCAGGCGTAGATGTCCGGCCCGCCCGCGGCGGCGGCCGAGGCCGACACCGTCGGAGCCGCGGCGGGTGCCGTGCTGGCCGCGGCCGGGGTGCTGGCCGGGGTGGCGGCGGCCTGGGCGGACCCGTGGGAGTGGGTCACGGCCGGGGCCACGAGGTAGTAACCGAGCGCGGCGAGCACGGCGACGACCAAGACGAAGACCGCGCTGCGCTGGCGAGGGCTGAGTTCCACGGTGACCGTCCGTTATTTGTCCCGCCGTATCGGGCGTAGCCAGAACGGCATGGCCCGCTGTTTATCCGTACCGTTTCCGCCCCCGGGGGCGGCACCTTGCCCGGGCGGCGGCGCGGCGGGCCTGCGTTCGGTGGCGGGGCGCTGCCGGGGGCCCGCGCCGGTGCTGGCGCCGGTCCAGCCGGTGCTGGCCGGCTGGTGCGGCCAGGCCGGGGCGGCGCTTCCGCTGCTTCTACTGGTCCCGCTGGTCCCGTTGCTTCTGCTGGGTCCGCTGGGTCCGCTGGGTCCGCTGGTCCCGTTGGTTCTGCTGGCGGGCGGGGCGCTGGAGGTTGCGCGGGACCGGACGGGCGCGGGACCGGGACCGGGACCGGGCGCCGCCCCGGCCGCCGGCGCNNACGCGCGACCAGCCGGTGGCGGCGCCGGCCGCGGGGGTGCCGTTGCCTGATCTCGACGGCAGGTCGAGCGGCGGTGCGGTGCGCGCGCCGCTCTCGGTCTCGGGCATGTTCCGGTTCCGGGTCAGGCCGGTCGCGCCGACCCCGCGGCGCGAGCCCGCGCTCGTCTCGCCTTCTCCGTCGGCCGCGGGGGGCGCGTCGGGCCGGAACCGCGCCGCATACGCGTCGCC
>PLIQ01000032.1 GCA_003140115.1 Actinomycetota bacterium
GGGCAGCGGATCTTGCCCATGGCGGCGGGGCACTGGACCCGGTGGTAGCCGTCGTCGTCGTCGCGGGAGATGCGCCCGAGCTTGTACCGGGCCATCTCGGCGCTGTTCGCGTCGTGCGCGGCGATGTCGTCGCGGCTGGCGTCGCGGGCCAGCGGCCCGAGTCCGGTCAGCGACCGGGGGGTGCACGGGCAGTACAGGTTGCCGTTGGCGATGATCGCGCCGTGGTGGGTGCCCTTGGGGCCGCGGTCGTTGGGGTGCAGGTCCTGGACCAGGGAGGCGCCGGCGGTGCGCATCGGGATGGCCCAGGCGTCCGCGTNNGCATCATGATCGCGGCGGAGAGGTAGTAGCCGTAGAACAGCTCGTCGATGCGGCGCAGCAGGTTGTTCTTGCGGTGCCCCCACCAGGCTTCGGGGTCGGCGCAGGGCCCGCCGCGGGCGGGCGGGGGCCGGGAGAAGGACTCCAGGTCGGTCCAGTCCACGGCCAGCGAGGCGCTGGCGTCCTTGAACTCGGCCGGGACGGATGCCTCCAGCAGGTCATCGCAAGCCGCCTGCAGCGGCCGGGAGGGCAGCCCGCCGGGCTGGTCCTTGCCCAGGGCCGCGGTGACCAGGCCGAAGGTCCGCTCGGTCTGCCGGTACGTGAGCTGGTGCGGGCCGTGTTTCCAGTCCGCGATCACGCCCAGCCGCCACTGCTCGTCCGGGGGCAGGCCGGTCAGGGCCTGGTGCACCCGGGTCAGGTGCGCGGGCCGGTGATCAGCCTGGGCCAGGCACATGCCGGCCAGCAGGGTGCGGACGCTGAGCTGCCGGGGGCGCACGCCGATCGGGAGAGCGGCCTCGATCCGCGGCGCGACGCCGGAGCCGTCGATGACCGTCTCGAGCACCGCCAGCGGGATCATGGCTGCGCGGTGGCCCCGAGCAGTCGTACCGCGCCGGCTTCGACGGCGGGCTCCAGCCCCGCGATCAGGTCGCCGAGCCGCTGGGAGCAGCTGATCCCGGCCGCNNCGGGGCAGCCCGCTCCCGCCGTCTAGCGCGCGGGTCAGCGGGTTCGCCAGGTTCCGGCGGCCCGGATCGGTCCCGCCGCAGATCAGCGCGTCCCCGGCGAACCGGGCCGCCGCCAGCAGCGGGACGTGATACCGGCCGAGCACCGGCACGGCCCGCGGGCGGCTGCCGCCGCGGACGGCGACCACGACACCGCCAGACCGGCACGCCACGTCGCTGCCGCGTACCTCGCGCAGGTCGCCGCGGATCAGCCCGGCGCCGGCACCCAGGGCGATCAGCCCGGCCGCGCGCATCCGCCGCGCCGCGGTCGGCTGGGCGTCCGCCAGCGCGAGGAAGCCGTCGATCTCCGCCAGGCTGTACGGCGCCTTCGCCCGCTCCCGGGGCAGCGGCAGATCGGCCGGATACAGCTGCGGCGCCACCTGGCGGCCGATGAACCGCAGGTTCGTGCGCAGCGTCCGCCGGGCCACCGGCGACAGGCCCGGCGCGCACCGGGTGAACCGCTCGGCCACCGACGGGTGCAGCACCACGTCCGGTACCGCCTCCAGCCCCAGCCCGAGCGCGTAATCGGCGAGCTTGCCCGCCGCCCACAGCAGGTTCTTCGCCCGCTCCCGGCCCTGCGGCCCGGTCCTGGTGATCACGTCGCGGGCGAACGCCGCCGCCCGCGGCGATACCGACGACGGCCGCCACCGCCCGATATAGCCGGCAACATCAGCATCTGTCATACAGCACTTATACTTAACGAAATGCGCGAGATGCGGGACCCCGGCTGCGAGAATGACAGCGTGTCGCCCACCCCGGCCCAGCAGGACCGAGCCCGCCGCATCGCCGCCGAGATCACCGCCCGCCTCGCCGGCCTCCCCTACGCGCTCCCCGGCACCGTCGCCGACCGGATGACCCGCTGCGGCCACGCCAGCTGCCGCTGCCACGCCGACCCCCCGCGGCTGCACGGCCCCTACCACCAGTGGACCCGCAAGAAGAACGGCAGGACCGCTACCCGCATCCTGTCCGATGAGCAGCTCGCCGACTACGGCCCCTGGTTCGGCAACCACAAACGGCTCCGCGAACTCATCGCCGAGCTCGAGGAAATCAGCCTGGCCATCACCGAGGCCGACCCCCGCTGGAACCGCTGACCAGGCCCGCCCGGCACAGGCGTCACGCCTCGGCAGCCGCCGCCGGAACCGGAACAGCCTCCAGAAAATGTGGGCTGCGCCCGCTTAACCTGTGGGCACCACCTTAGCCAGGCCCCGTTTCCCCAGGTCATCCTCAAACGTGAAGACCACTCCCAGGTCAGACCGTATGTGACCGTCTCGCAGCGCCTTTGCGTGGACCGGTTCGTGGACCGAATGACAGAGATTCGGGTTATCCTCCTCGTATGTCCAGGGTTGTCCCGTCTCGCCGAAGTTGGCCCTGTCTCACTTGACTTAGCCCGATCCGGCGCTGAGAGACCAAATTGAATGAGAAAGCCCAGGTCACAGCCTCCCCAAGGTCGGGCTGCATGGTGCCGATTGCGATCGTACAGACCGGGTTGAGCGAGACAGCGAGTGGTCCATGTCTCACTCAATCTGGTCTCTTAGCAGGTCAGCGCGTGGTCAGCGCATCGGGCACGGACCAGATGCATCCTCCTCGTATGTCCAGGGTTGCGAAAGGCTGCGTAGAGCAACTACCGAGCGTTGTCCTATGACATCGAACATTCCTCTCTGTCAATTAACGTCGCTCGACTGGGGTCTTCTGTCACTACAGTTTCTGTGACCGAGTCCTCTAGTTGGC
>PLIQ01000359.1:0-2817 GCA_003140115.1 Actinomycetota bacterium
GGCCACCAGCAGCAGCAGGAAGCCGATCTTGAGCACGATCAGGGTCAGCGCGATCAGCAAGATGAGCAGCCCGGCCACGAGCGCGGCGAACATCGCGGCGAAGGCGATCTCGAGCCGGGTGGTCCACTGGTTGCCCTGGAACTCTGAGTAGATGCCCGGGTCGTTCTGCTGCAGGCTGGCCGCGATGCCCGCGTAGGTGGCCTGCTTGGCCTGGAGCAGCGCGGTGGTCGGGTTCTCGTTGGCCGCGTACGCCTGCGACCACAGCAACTGCCGGCCGTAGGTGTCCACCACGGTCTGCGGGCCGTTGCCGAGCGCGTTGTACTGGGTGGTGCCGAATTCCCCGTACAGCCAGGGCTTGCAGACCAGTACCGACCACAGCTCGTTGGCGTTCTCGTCCACCAGGCCGTTGCCGCCGGTGAAGGCGTAGTTGGCGGTGACGCTCTGCGGGTCGCCGGCGGCGACCGGCAGGCAGTTGCTGTTGGCCGGCGCGGGCAGCTTGGCGAACGCGGTGTTGAGCACGCTGGTGGTGCCGTTGGCGACGGTGGTCCCGACGCCGGTGAAGGCGGCGGGGTGGCCGATCAGCGCGATGGCCGCGGTGGCGGCCACCACCATCCACAGCGTGCCCTCGATGGTGCGAGTGGCGCGCTTGCGGATCAGGCCCTGCCAGGCCAGCCAGATCGCGCCGAGGATGACGACCGGGGCCAGGTAAGGGAAGTAGATAGCATTGCCCAGCGCGCTGATCAGCTTGTTCACGGCGTCCTGCAGCCAGGTCAAGATGTTGTTGCCCGCGGCGGACTGGTAGACGGTGATCGTGACCCGGTCGATGGATTTCGCCGCGTCGAAGACCATCCCGGCCACGTTGTTGCCGATCAGCGACGACATGTCCGAACACTGCAGGCCGTGGGCGGCCCAGAACTGGCCGGCCACGCCGTAGTTGTCGTACAGCGTCTTCCCGCCCGCGGCCGCGGCGGGCGGCTCCACCATGGCGTCGATGCCGCCGGTGGCCTGCTCGGGCTGGGGCAGCGAGGGCTCGCAGATGTTGTTCAGGTCGCCGAGGATCCCGCTCGAGCCCTGCGCGCACAGCCCGACCAGCCCGCCGATGTCGCCGATGCCCGGCACCTGGCACACGCCGCCGGGCGCCGTGGGGGCCGCTGGGGTGAGCTGGGCGGTAAGTGTTATCTGGCGGGAGCTTGGTGCTGCCGGGTGGGTGGCGGCTAGCGCGGGCGTGGCGATCCCGAGCAGCACTCCGGCGATCAGCAGGATCTGTATCGCCCAGCGCGCGGCACGGCGGCCGCGAGTCTGGTCGTGCGCGCGGCCGCCAGGCTTACGGCGCTGGGACGGGGCGAGCGGGACAAGCATCGGGGGAACTCCTGGTAGGTGCGTTTAGGACGACGCTTCGGCCGCCGGAACGCCGGCCGCGTCGGATCCGGGGCCGGGCTGGCCGGGGTGGGGCCTATGAGCCCGGGTGGGATTGGTGTCGATCCAGTCCCGCAGTTCGTCGGAGACCAGGTCGATTCCGATGCGGCCGGCCCGGCCATCTAGATCACGGAAGATGCACTCGCCGTTGCCGAGCGCACGGAGCACGGCCTTGTGCTCATCAGACGGCGCGACCCCGAGCAGTGACATGACGTTCGCCACCTCGCCGCGCTCGGTCGACCGGAACGCGAACACGCTGGACAGGCAGTTGGTCACCTGCTCGTGCAGCAGGTCGCCGGCGTTCTGCGAGACGAGGATGAGCGCGATGTTGCGGGACCGGCCCATCCGGGACACCTCGGGCACCAGCTTGGCGCCCTCGGGCGTGGAGGTGATGGCCCAGGCCTCGTCCAGGAAGATGGCCTTGGCCTTGGTGCGGTCGATGCCGTTCAGCAGCTTGCGCGCGAACTGCGACACCAGGTAGAGCAGCGCGACCGAGAGCCGCTGCTCGTAGGAGTAGTCGTCACGGTTGGTGGTGGTGTCGGGCAGGGTCAGGCCGGCCAGCGTGAAGACCGTGGTCCAGCCTTCCGCGTCGATCTGCTGGCCCGCCGACGGGGCGAAGCACAGCCGGGCCAGCCGCATCTCCGAGATCGACCGCATGACCGCGCCGGTGTTCTTCCAGGCCGGGTCGTCGGCCTCCTCCAGGTGCCGGACCACCTTGCCCAGGCTGGGCCGGTCCATCCCGGCCACCGCGCCGACCGCCTGGATCATGGCGCTCTCGCGTTCCTCGCTCATCCTGGGCAGCAGCAGCCGCAGCGTCTCGGTGGCCATCGTGCGCTTCTCGGCCAGGTCGACGCCGAACGAGAACGGGTCGAGCAGGCCCGGCGCGGCGGCGCCGAGCGGCAGCACCCGCGCCTTGCGGCCCTGCCGCTGCAGGTACTCCACCAGCGATTCGGCGTCGCCCTTGGGGTCGATCACCGCGACGGTCGCGCCGCGCAGCGCCAGCTGGTGGATGAGCAGCAGGGCCAGCGTGGTCTTGCCGCCGCCCGGCTCACCGGTGATGGCGATGGCGGTGGGCCGGTTCCGGGCCGCGGCCAGCATCGGGTCGAAGTGCACGATGGACCGGGCCCGGCCGAGGGTCTCGCCGATGTACGGCCCGATCCAGCCGGACTCCGCGTCCCGGCGGTCGCCCAGTTCCACCGTGGCTGTCGGCATCCCCCCAGCGATCGTGTACAGCGGCTGACGCTGCACATAGGAATTCAGCCGGACCCGATCGCCGGGCAGCGACTCGCACAGCAGCGAGAACTGGTCGCCGGTCGAGTTGACCACGTCGATCCCGATGTCGCGGTAATGCTCGACGACCGCCTCCACCCGGCGCACGCACAGGTCCCGGGTCGGGGCGGT
>PLIQ01000359.1:2831-3640 GCA_003140115.1 Actinomycetota bacterium
TTACTCGCCTTGGCCGGCGGAATCAGTTTCATCCGCGAGCTGATCTCGACCGGGAAAGGCAGCGAATCCGCGTAATGCAGCCACGGCTCGCCGTCCGGAAAGGACATGATATCGGGGAACCGGGCGAAGGAGACAAACGCCGCATACGATTCTCCGCTTATGTGCTCTAGGCGCAGCACGGTCCGCCCGTTGTGAATCTGCCCCTCGAAGAGGGTGTCGATCTCACCCGCGCCCCACCGCCTGCGCTTGGTCGCAGACGGCCTCGGCTCGCCGACCGTCGCCATCAGCGTGTGCTGGACCAGCCAGGCGATCTCGCCGGAGGTCGCGTGCCGGGCCGCGAGGGCGCTAGCGTTCAGCGCGCGCCCGAGGCGTTCGGCCGATTCGGTCCACTTGGTGATCTCCGCCCCGCTGATCGCCTCGTCGATGAGGCCGAGCCCGCGCTCACCGCGGCCGTACGCGGAGGCGAACTGGGACAGCACCCCGCCGGACAGCTGCGCGCGCACGCCGCGCTGGCCGAGGCGCACCCCCAGATAGATCTCCTTGCCCCAGAAATCCTTGGCCCAGACATGCTGGTAGGACTGCTCCAGGTACTCCCGCCAGCCCGGGCCGCCGTCCGACGTCCGGTCCAGCCCGGTGGCCCAGGCGTGCGCCGGGTAGGACCGGTGCGCGATCCGCAGGTGCACCTCGGCGTCGGTCATCCGGATCGCGGCCAGCGCGACGGTGATGTTCGTGGCCAGCGCCTCCCGCTCCTCCGGAGTGGTGAACTCGTAGGAGACCGAGGGGATCCGGTAGTACGCCCAGGCGTGGGT
>PLIQ01000359.1:3645-3909 GCA_003140115.1 Actinomycetota bacterium
CCTCGCTCCGCGACTCTGACGTGGTCCGGTGTGTTGTGGTCCGGGGCCAGGCCCGCGACGAGGACGCCGGCCAGCGCGGTGTAGGCCAGCCGGGTCTGCGGGTGCAGCGCGGCAGGTGAATCAGCCCCGGCGGACAGCAGGTCATCCCAGGGCACCCGGACGATGGCGCGGCAGCGGCCCCGGGCCACGGACTCGGCCTGGAGCACGTCTTCGATGCTCCGCCTGCTCACCCCGTTGACCACGGTCACGGCCCGGGCGGCGAGC
>PLIQ01000359.1:3968-8037 GCA_003140115.1 Actinomycetota bacterium
CGAGGGTCGTCGCCCGCGATGACGTCGAGGCGACCACGGGGCCGGCCCCGGCCGGACCGCGCCCGGGACTGAGCCGCAGCGACCTGCGGGTCGGGTCCCCGGCCCGTGAGCAGCGCGGTCACCGAGGTGACCGGCTCGATGCGCGAGGCGAGCGAGGTGTCGCCGGGGTTGAGGTCGAGCACGGCGACCGGGACCGCGCGGGCCTCGGCCAGGACGTGCCCGGTCATCAGGGCGATCGCGGACTGTCCCGCGCCGCTGGTGCAGCCGAGCACGGCGATCCGCCGCGGTCCGGCCAGCGGCAGCCGGGCCCGCTCGCGGTCCAGCGCCGCCTGGTCCCGCTGGCCGGGGCCTTGGCCCTGACCGCCGGTGACCACCTTGACCCGGCGTCGCCAGCTCGGGTCGTTCAGGCTGCCCGGGCCGCTCAGGGCCCGCTCGACGGAGGGCACCGGCCGGTCGCCGTCCAGGTCGACGAACAGCCCCGCCACCTTGGCCGCCACCGATCGCCCGGGTGCGGCGGGCGGGCGAGCCGGCGAGGCCGGGATCGGATCGGTTGCGGGCCGGGGCGGGGGCCGCCGCAGACCCGGCTGGGCTGCGGGCGCCGGATCCGGTTCCGGCAGCGGCTCGAGCTCGAGTATGACGGCGGGGACCGGAACTGGGCGGGGCTCGGGGAGCAAGACGGCTGCTGCCTCGGGGACCGAGACTGGCTCTGGGTCTGGCTGTGGTTCTGGNNTGGTTCTGGCTCTGGTTCTGGCGCTGGCGCTGCAGTGGCCTCGGCCTCGGGGACTGGGGTCGGCTGCCGCAGCGGCTGCCGCTCTAGCTCGGTCTCCAGGGCTAGCTCGGTCTCCGGCTCTGCAGTGGCCTCGGCCTCAGGGACTGGGGCCGAGTGCTGCCCGGGCTTCAGTTCTAGCTCTGGCTCTGGCTCTGGCTNNGGGAACGCTCCGACCTCGGGGAACGGGCCGGCCTCCGGGAAGGCGGGCAGCTGAGGGAAGGTGCCCGCGCCGGCTTCCGGCCAGGCGGGCGGGGCGAAGGATGCCAGGCCGGGCTGACTGAGGTCGCGGAGATCCGGCTCGGGGTCGTGCGAGACTTCGAGCGGCCGGGAATCGTGGCTCCGCTCGGACGGCGGAACGGCCCACGACGGCCGCTGGACCACACCGGGCCGCGGCTGGTCGGCGGGAGTGGACGGCTGCTCGTCCGGTCCCGCTTCGCGCTGCCACGCCCGGGGGGCCCGGACCCGCTTCGCCTCGGGGCGGTCCGTCGCTCGCTGCGGCACCGAGAGCGGTACGGCCGACGCGGCAGAGGGTGACCAGTCCGTAAGCTGACGGGGCGCCGGCTGAGGTGACTGCGACACCACGGGTTCGGCGGCCTGCACGCCCTGCCGGGGCCCGGCCTGCGGCGCCCCAGCGCGCGATGCCCTGGCCCGCGGCGCCCCGGCTCGCGACACAGCGGCCCGTGGCATCGCGGCTCGCGACGCGGCCGGGGCCGCAGCGGACGATACAGGCACAGGCTGGGACCCGGCCGTCTCGAGCGTGCGTCCGGCCGACCTGGCCCGGGCGGCGGCCTTGCGCGCCTTCTTGGGCCGCGTGCCCGGCGGGTGCCGGTGCCACACCCGGACGGACACGTAGACATCGTTCTTCTCTGCGAACGGGGTCATCCGGCACCAGGTCTTGGGCTCGGACAGGTAGCGGAGCTGCGAGCTGACCAGTTCCGGCAATCTCTTGCTCTCAATGACCGGCCGGGTGGTCAGCCAGGTGAGCACGCCGGGGGGGAGGACGTAAAGCCAAACCAAACTGTGATTAAAGGGCAAGCCAATTACAACAAGGAAGAAAATGTACGGAACAGTAATCCCGGTGAAAACGGCAATCCAGGTGATGGGCAGCGGAGCCGGCAGCCGAAAGTCGTACAGCTTGTAGAGCCTTTTTTCGATCCGCCAGATATTGGTATAAGTGGGAAGGTCCACTGGGCACGCGCTCCTTACGTCAGGACGGGATCAGTGGACTCCGAGCGCGTTCGCTATGCCGGTGGCCAGCGTCCGCACGATGTCGGGCGTGTAGAAGACCACGGCGATGGCCACCGCCAGCACGATGAACTGCACGAACCGGGTGATCTCACGGGTGAAAAGGAAGAAGATCGCCACGATTCCCACGATGCCGAGGAACAGCGGCCCGAACAGTCCCTGCAGGTAGGTGACAAGGTTCTGGGTGCTCAGGGCCACCGGGACCATCGCGGTGAGGTGATTAGTCATGAGATGTCCCTTCCGGGATCAGCAGGCCATCCAGCGAATGTTGCGGCGTCCCCCGGGAACGGGTGCCGGTGAAGCGGGCGCGCGTACCCGAGCTCAGGCTGGGGCGGCGCGCCGGGGAGATGACGCACGAACGGCGGACGGGCGCAGCCAGGCCGACCTAGCCGGCGGATTCTGGGGCCGAGCCCGGCGCGGGCGATGGCAGTCCCGGCGGCGACCGGGCAGGCGGCAACGGCACGAGGGCAGACGGACATGACGGCGTCAGCCGCCGCTGTCCTGGTCATTTGACTCCCACCGCCTCAGTCGCCGCGCTGATTTCATTTACATACCATTTGCCGCTTTGAAGGTCGACGACCGACACTCGGTAGGCCATCTCAAGTTTTGTGACGCCGACCGAAACCTGGCCCGGAAGCTGCCATATGACGGTCACGGTTATCTGCCGGGTAGCTCCGCCCGGCGGCACCTGCAGGCCGGCGATCGAGTCAAAGGCCACCGTGCCGCCCAGCCCGGTCAGCGACACGCCGCGCACCTCGAAGCGGCTGAGCGCGGCGCTATCACCGCTGGCATAGGCCTGGAAAAAGGCCGGCAGCTCATTCATCAGCTGGTTTAGCGCTACCGGGTCCGAGCCCTGGCTGGCCTGCATCGGCGGCGAGATCTGCGGCGGCGCGGGCAGCCAGGCGGGCTCCCCCGCGACCACGACGCCTGCGCCCGAGGCGATCACCGGCACGCCGAGCTCCATGAGCTGACCGTTGACCGTGGCGAGGAGCGTGACCACGGCGCGCTGCGGATCCTGGACCGCGATCCCGGCAACCTGTTCGGACTGCAGGCGCAGCTGGCCGACGCCGTTCCAGCCGAGGTCCGGGTCGGCGGCCGCCACGCTGGGCGGCACGAAGGCCGCGAGCTCCTGCTCACGCTGAGCCTGGGTGGCCGGGCTGAAGTTCAAGTAAACCTGCCCGAACTCTGTCGCGTAGGCCTCGGCGAGGGTCACCGGGAACTGCCCAGCCGCGGTCCCGGCGGGCTCGGCGCCACTGGTCTGCGGCGCGCCGTCGGAGTGGAAGACGATGGCCGTGACGCCCCGGTAGGCGATGATCAGCAGAGCCGCCCACAGCACGGCCCGCAGCGGCCAGAGCAGCCACCGGCCGCCCGCACCACTCCAGGCCCGTCCGGCCGGCGCACCGGACCCCCATAGATCAATCTCGTGCTCCAGCACCCCGGGGCCAGACCCGGCCGCGCCGAACAGCGGGATAACGTGAGAGTGATCAGAAGAACGCGCTCCGTCACCGGATTTGGGCCCGCGAAACATCACACCTCCGCACGTTTTGCGCGCCTGCGAGGGCAGGCGGCCGTCCCTTCGCGCCGGTCCGCGGTCCATTGTGGTGCATCACGCCGCGGCGAGGGGGCCGGTTGTTACAGCCGATCACCGGACATCTGCGTGGACATACGACCAGCACTCTCTGATACGTAACAGACACGCAGTGAGTTCAATCCGGTTCGGACCGTATTGGGACTGTCGCACCCGGATCGTCCCCGCGACGGGCGGCGACCTGCCCGCGAGCATGGTCTACACCGCCTCAGGCCAGGCGTACACCTGCTGGTCTACGAGTCTGGCCGGGGGAATCAGCCGGGCGGCGGCCGCGCGGGAACATCCGACTTCGATCCACCGCGGGATCAGCTCCAGGTCGGCGCCGGCCGCCATGCAGTAGTACGCGGCGACCCGGGCCTTCAGTTCCTCGGCGGTGCGCCGGTAGTAACCGATGAGCAAGCCCGCGACCTCGGCGAGCACATCAGCGCGGCCGCCGGCGATTTCCCGAAGCTCCCGGAGCGCGGCGA
>PLIQ01000398.1 GCA_003140115.1 Actinomycetota bacterium
AGCACCCCGTGAATGGACACCATGGCCTCGCTCCGGAACCTCGCCCTCGGGCTATTCCGCCTCAAGAAAGTGAACTGCATCAAGGAAACCGCAGAATGGGTCTGCCGCGACCGGACGCGGGCACTCCTATTCATGACTACACAGCGTGATGGCGGTCACGCTTAGCGATCTTGAATTGGCCCTGCCTCTATGAGGTCTCGAATGGTGACGCAGTATCCACTGGCGCCGCAGGGAACGCCGCAAGATCATCTGAGACGGGCAAGACAGACTTGTGTTTCGTTTCCACGCCGTTATGCATTCACCCGGTGAACGGTCTGTGATGGTGGCGCTGATTTGATCGCGTTGTTACGGGGAGATCGGGTGGGCTGGGGGCAGCCAGGGTTCCCGGTCATGCGCTGGTGCAGGACTTCGTGGGCGCCGAGGCCGTGCCCGAGTTGGCTCCATTAGTGCGCACCTCTGGCTGCCGTTAGCGGGCGCCGTTGTCGCAGCTTTCGCGCTTCGCCGGCTCGATGCCGGTTCGCCCTCGCCCTGGACGATCCTGGTGGGAGCCCAGGCCGGGCATGGCCGGCTCGTTCTGCGCGTTGATCGCCTTGGTCATGCAGTACCCAACGTGCGCTCCGCAGACCAGGTCCTGGACCTGGTCTCGCACAGCCGGACTCGGTTCGTCGAGATCCACGAACAGCTGGGGCACGCCGCCGGATGACGACCGGTGCCAGGTCATATCCTTCACGGGTCCAGCGGTCAGGGCCTCCACCTCCGCGTCAAAAAGGCTTGGGTCATAGGCCCACTGCAGGAGCAGCATCGTCTGGTAGCCGTGCCGGATATAGAAGCCGGCTTCGGCGTCGGCGCCCAGGGAGATGCGTGTTGCGCCCATGCGGAGGGCGCTGCCTTCGAAAGCCCGCAGAAGGGCGCGCCCGATGCCCCGCCGGCGCTGGCCGGCGGCAACGGCCAGGATCCTCAGGGTCACCTCCCGCCCTGTGGACACGAAGCCCATGGCGGCGCCCGCGACTGAGCCGCTCTCCTCGGCTACCAGCAGCAGTTCGCGCTCGCCGGGGTAGGCGGCTTCGAGGTCGGCGAACCGCCGGTGGTCGGTGTGATCGATAGCCGGGTCGAACTGGGCGCCTGCGACGTCGAAGGCGGTGACTAGCTCAGCTGCCGAATCGACGGGACGGATGATGACGGCCATGGCGGGCTCCTTCGGTAGTGCGGTGCCGAAGCCGAGCGCGAACGCGAGCGCGTCCAGGGCCCGCCGGCGGGCTCCGGTTTCGGCCGCGAGATCCGCTAGCCACCGGTCGATCACGGCGGCGGCCGGTGCGGCCAGGAACCGTTCGATGTCGGCCAGGCCGATGCCGGCCCTGCGCAGGAGCGCGATACGGCCCGCGGTGGCGATCTGGTCTTCGGTGTAACGGCGGTAGCCGGTGGCCCGGTCGACACGAGCAGGTACCAGCAGGCCGCGCTCGTCGTACAGGCGCAGTGCCTTGGCCGAGAGCCCGGTAGCCGCGGAGAACTCGGCGGGTCCCAGTTCCTTCATGACGCGATCATGAAGCGTGCCCCTGGGGCGAGGTCAAGATGCCCTGCCGGGCGGCGCAACCCTACTGGAGCCAGGAGTACCGCGCTTCGGCCAGAGCGCAGATACCGGGACACGGGCCAGCTCTACGGCCTGGTTTAGTGCACAAATCCGCTGATCGAGAAACGAGAACCCGCAGGTCACAAGAACGCGACCACCGAAAGGCCATGATGGTGAGCCAAGTCGGGTGTGATGGTGGCGCGCGAATTTGATCGCGTTGTTACGGGGAGATCGGCTGGGCTGGGGGCAGCCAGGGGTTCCCGGTCATGAGCTGGTGCAGGACGTCGTAGGCGCCGAGGCCGTGCTTGCGGGCGGTGTCGATGTAGCCGCGGATGTCGAGCCGGTCCTGGGTGACGTCGTCGCTGGTGAGACGGCCGGAGATCTTCTGCTGGGTTTTCAGGGGGCGGACGCCGCGCTCTGAGATGTTGTTCGTCGGCCAGACGCTGGTATCGGTGGCGAACCGGAGCACGTCGGCCTGCCTGGTCTTGCAGAACTCGAGGAGCTCGCGGCCGGGCTGCTGCCTGGTCTTGTTCTTCGGGCCGGGGACGCGGGAGACCGCGGCCAGGCCGACGGTGACGGCGCGGCGGAACTCGGTCTCCAGCGGTTCCCGGTCGCCGTCGGGGATGGCGGGAAGTCCCTGCTCGCGGGCGGCGTGCCAGGCGCGGATGAGGCCGCGCAGCGACCGCATGGCCTGCTCCGGCCACGCCGCGCCGGGGTAGGTCTCGGCGCAGTCCTGGAAGTCCCTGGCCAAATGGGCGGCGCAGGCCTGGTGCCCGGCGAAGTTCGCCCAGGTCTCGCTGTAGTAGCCGGCGTACCGGTCGGAGACGACGATCCCGGCGAAGGACGGCAGGATCCCGGCCTCGCGCATGGTCTCCAGGCCGCGGGTGCCGAGCCAGAACGCGGAGTACAGCTCGGTGAACGCGCCGTGGACGTACTTCTTCTCCCCGGCCGGCCCGGACCGCAGCGTCGTCTCGTCGAACCCCGCGACCGGCGCCGCGGCGATCAGGGTGCGGATCAGCCGCACCGCGTCCGTCACCAGCCCGGCGGCCTTGCCCAGGCAGGAGTGGACGAACCCGGCCGACAGCACGCCGCCGGTCAGGTCGGCGATCAGCGCCTGCGCCCGCTCGACAGGCACGTGCTGGAACACTGACAGGTAGACCGCCATCGCCGACAGGCGGGGGCCGACGGACAGCGGCGCGTCCGGCACCCCGGCCGGCCGCAGCGCGACGTGGACCCTCCCGCAGGCGCACCGCGCCCTGTGCAGGTCGTGCTGGTACCGCCGGGACGGCTGCGGCTCGGGAACGTCCTCCTGCTGATAGGACCGGGCGACGCCCAGGTCAGCGGCGTCCGCCAGGTCAGCGCCGCACGCGCAGTCCCCCTGCGGGAAGTGGCCGACGACCTCGTCTGCCTTGCGCCAGCGCATCGCCGCGCCCGGCGACCCAGGCTGCTTCCCCGGCTTCCGCTTCCGCTCCGCCCGCTCCGCGGCGCGCCGCTCCTTCCGGGCCGCCGGCCTGCGGCCAGGCAGGTCATCGCTGCTCGGGGGCATCGAGGAGTTCCCCGAGTTCCGCGACGCCGCCCGCCGGGCCGCGTCCAGCTGCTCCCCCAACTCCGCCACCAGGGCCTCCAGCGCCGCGATCCGCTCCCCGTGCACCGCGATCTGCTCATCCTGCGCCGCCAGCCGCGCCGCCTGCTCACCGATCAGCGCATCACGCGGATCCTCCGGCGGCAGCGACTCGGTCACGCCACGGAATCATCCCCGAAACCAGCCCCGGCCACGACCCCGACACCACGCCCGCAGCGCAACCGTGACCTCTGGCACGCACAACCTTACGCGCGGCCGCTCGGTCGTGTTCGCCGTTGGCGATCAAGCCAGCGGTAGCGGACGGAACCGGTATCGAAGTGGATCGCCATGCTGTCGGCGTCCCCGGCGAGCGAGGCGAGGTCAGCGATCGGCGGCGCGGGCTCGGGGAAGTAGAGCTGTTCTCGCGAGATGGGCCGTCAGCCAGGGCGCGCTCCAGCACCGCCTAGGCGCCGTCGTGGCGCAGGTTCCCATGGCGGCGCCGGTAGATACCGGTTATCCCGGTGTGCAGGTCGAGGTTGGGCCGACAGACGAGCTGAAGGTACGCGCTGGTCCAGAAGCCGGTTTCGGGGAAGCTCCCGTCGCGGGCGCCGCACTCACGCGGCCTCGGTGTGCGATTCGAGACTGCTCCACTCCTCGCGGCCCAGCAGCGACTCATCCAGGACCCGCCGGGCGATCGGCAGCAGGTCATCCAATTCCGGCCAGCGCCTCGCAACGCCTGCTCCGCGGCGTCGGCGTATACCCCGCGAGGGTGATGTTGGGCGCGTCGAGCCGCAGGCCGCGCAGGACGGCCAGCAGGCGGTCGAAGCCGCGCAGAGCTGGCTTGGTCAGGAACACGTTCGCGCCGGTGCCCAGCCCGCAGTGCTGGGCACCGGCGCACGGCCAGGCAGGTCTCCTCGAACGCCCCCGGCCGGTTCAGCTGCCGGTCGTGCTCGGCGCCGTAGCCGTGGAACGCCACCCACAGCGCGTGTGCCCCACACTGTTTCGCCGCGACGAAGATCTGCGCCCACTTCTCCCGCGAGGCAAGCGGTGTGCCCGGCGTCAGGATCGGGTCATAGTCCTCTCCGAGGTGCGGGGCGAACAGCCGGATTATGTCGGGCGCGTCTGGGTGCGCGGTCACCTCGTGCATCGGGTAGGTGGCGTAGCCGAGCCTGCGCTCGCCGCAGAAACGGGACAGCTCGTCCAGGATGAACGTCGCGTCCTCGATGGGCATCGGGCGGTAGTTGCGGCCCAGCGCCCAGCAGTGCATGCACGTCGTTGAGCATCCCGAGACCTCGACCATCACGAAGACGTCCACAGGGCCGATGATTGTGCCGCTCTCAGCCTCGCGTCAAAGCCAATTACGGCATCACGCCGTGACTCCCTGCTTGCAAGGTGGTGGACGCGACCTGCGGAACCTGTGACTACACAGGTCAAGTCCACTGCTGGCTGTCCGTGACTGACCGTGAATCACCGCGGGTGCCCTGCGTACGGGCACGCTGCGGGCACGGCGTGACCCTGTTGGCGCAGCGCTCGATCCCGTCGCGCAGGACCACTCTGGCGATCGCGCGCGCGTCGACGTGGTCAGACTTGCCTCGCTCGCGTTCCCCGCGCAGCGACCGGCTACTGCTGGTGCCCGGTCCAGTTCTCGGAGCGGCGCTTGAAGTCCGCGGCGTCCTCCGCCGCCTTCTTCCGCTGCGCGCGGAGATCGTCCCAGCGGGAGATTGCGCGGTCGGCCTCGGGCTGGAGCATCGCGGCGACGAGGATGAGGCTGTTCCGCGTCAGCGCCTTGTCCGTGTCGAAGTAGACCTCCTCGTGGCGGGCCTTGATCTTCTCGAACGCCTCGCCGAGCTTCTTCGCCTTCATGGGGTCGGTGTAGCCCGCGCCATGGCGGAACCCCTCCGCGAGCCCGGCGACGTAGGCCTGCTCCGCCATCCCGGCGGCGCCGAGCACCTCGGTCGCGACGTCCGTCCGGTCGACGAACTGCGGGGCGAGGTTCCATTTGATCCACGTGATGTCGAGCCCGTCCAGGCGCGCCGCCCAGCCCTGCCCGAACCCGATGTGGCGCGCCGGGCGCCGGATGTCGTCCCATGCCTGCTGGTAGTCGCCCGAGATGCCCTTGAGCACTTCCCAGCCGAACATGAGGGCCGGGTTGAAGACCACCTCGAGGGCGGTCGCGCCGAGACCGCGTGTCAGCGCCCCCTCGGCGCCGGCCTTGAGGGCGGTGTCGGTGGCGGCCTGCTCCAGCTTCGCCGTCGCGTGACGGCCGGCCTTCTCGGCGGTCTGCTGCACCTCAGGGGTCGCCTCGGTGACGGCCTTCTCGGTGCTCTGCTCCGCCTTCTCGGCCGCGGCCTTCTTCGCCTTCTGCTTCGAGCTCGTGCCACGTCTTGCCGGAATGTTGGGAGGTGCGTGCTTGACCCGCAAC
Organism: Actinomycetota bacterium; assembly: GCA_003140115.1. The sequence continues at coordinate 5,551 of PLIQ01000398.1, forward strand.
TGCTCGACCTCGTCGATGAACTCCGTTTCCGACTGCTCCTTGGGCATCGGGATCCCTTGACCCGGGCGGCCCAGCCGACGGCCACGGCCGGCAACTTGCGTGTTGTCCCACGGGAGCTTCTCGCCCGCCCTTTCGAGCGTTGCCCGAACCCCCGCCTCGAATTCCGGCGCGCTCTCGCCCGCTCGCGCGGCGTACCTCCAGCATTGCACGACGAGCTTGCGCCCCCACTTGTTCCCGGCGGTGGTGTACTCCTTGAACCGACCGAAGATCTCGGTGACGGTCGTCTTCCCGACCTTGAGGTACTCGCCGTCCGGCCCGTCGCGAAGCACGTAGACGATCTGGCTCTCTTCGCCGCCGAAATGCAGCTTGCTCCGCCACTTCGAATCGGTCAGGTCGACAAAGAACTCCTTGACGGAGGGGATGAGATCTCCCGGCGCGCATGCCAGGCACACCCCGGTCCGGGATCGTACCGGGAACGGCTTGTTATTACTGACCGCATCCGCCGCAGCTCGCGCCTCTTGTTCAGCCACGTGGGCAGGCGCAGCCTGGGAGCCATCCCCTCGCCGTGTCTGTTGCGCGACGTGAGCAAGCTCGTGCGCAAGAATCCAGGTGCCATCTGGCCTATGCGGCGCGTACTGCCCCCCACCAGGTGGACGTCATGTCCGATCGTGTAGCAGGCACGCGAGACGGCGTGAGCCCGGGTGGGCTCTCTGCGTCAGCATGCACCCGTACCCGGCTGAAGTCCGCACCGAGAAGAGACTCCATCCGGCTCCTGGTCGCTGAGTCAAGGGACGAGCCGGTCGGCGGATCGGATGCCGAGACCAGCGGGACCTGGCTGGGGCGCAGCAGTCCGGTCACGGCCCGATCGTCGGCACTGTGCTGCCGATTGAGCAACCCGTCGCTCGCCGGGCCGAAGATGCTTCGTTGTATAGGCCTTGGCGCCCCCTCGATGGCCTGTCGGGGCTCGCGCGAGAGATGGCCAGCGCTTGAGTCACCCATTGCCACCTCCGGGACCCTAAGAGAGCAAGTCCCTTTAGCCCAACTATCCAGCATAGCCATACGCCGCGCCAGAGCCCTGGACCTGGGAAGGTTGGACTGTCCGAGGAGACCACGACACGCCTTCCCCTCGCTTACATCAGGCGCGCCACGGGCCGACCGGCCGCCTCGTCCGGCCGGAGGACCCTGGCTAGGGTGCCATGGCCAGCCAACCTGAGAGTCCTAGTCAGCTCCATCGTCCCGATAGGCCCCTACCCCAGGCGAGTGGGCGCCGGGAGTTGGACAATCGTGAGCTAGGACGACGGCTTCGGTCTGCACTGGACGGCGCTGCTGGATATCTTATTTGATCTGCGGCAACCTGCTCGGCTGGGAAGGCGCGGGCGTGCCGGGCAGGGCCTCCCCAAGGCCAGAGCCCGGCGCGGGGAGCGCCGGACCGGGCGCCGCGCAGCGGCGCCGCTTGATCCATATGAGGCCAAATTCGGCAGCGCAGTAAGCCCAAACGGTGTCCTGCTCTTCGATCATGTCGTCAAGCTCAGGTGCCCCTGCGGCGGTTTGCCTGCCGTCCGCGTGGAACGTTTCGTGGAACGNNGCAGCGAGTGCTCTCAGTGCGATGGCGCGTGTCATTGGTGCAGCTAGCGCGCACGGTGCACGAGGCCCTACTTCTTGTAAACGGCAGGTCAGCGATTCGATCCCGCTCACCGGCTCCCACCCAGTTCAGAGTGTCGGCAGCTCCGGGATCGACCGCCGCGGCTTCTGCATCCGGACTCACGCCGTCCTGCTGACCGTCCTCGCGCCCTGCCCACGGACGGGGTTTCGGGCTCTGGGCGCGAATTCCGGGCTCTTGCGCGAATTTGTGATGGGTTACCAGGGTGGAGGATCACGCGCTTGCAGCGGGAAGCCTGCGCGACCGTACGGACGCGACTGACTAGATGATTAACGTCGTCAATACCAGCGCCGCGCCCTGGGGGATCAGGACCAGCCCGACTAGCGTGATCAGCCAGGCGAGGACCTTCACCAGCACCAGTGCGGCGTACTTCAGGTCACGCGCCCTCACCAGCAGCGGGAGCGGTAACGGATTCGATGGGCTGCGGTTCCGTCCATCTCGAACAGTGCCGGCTCGGCCACTCTTTGGCGCCCCGTACTCCCTCCGGGTCGGCGGGAGCCTCCATGCCAGCTAGATCGATGACCGGTAATTCTGCGCCGCACGGGGAGGGCTGGCTACGGGACGCTTTGGCTAGCTAAGCCGGTACTCCCATCCTTCCTGCCAGGCGAAGTCCCGTTCAACAAGATCTTCCAGCGGGATGCCGCCGATGAAGTGGTCCAGGGCCCATCGGGTGGCGACGTGACCGATGAGGAGGATCCGCTGCCCGTTCCAGCGCAGTGGCAGGTCGCCGAGGAAGCGTCCGACGCGGGCAATGGCCTGCCGCCAGCTTTCGCCACCTGGATAGGGCCGGTCCAGGTGCTCGCGGCGGCCAGCGTGCAGCTCGGCCACGGGCATCCCGTTGCGCTGCCCGTAATCGCATTCGCGCAGCCGCCAGTCATACAGCACCGGAATCGCGGAGCCAGCGAAGGCGACCGAGGCTGTCTGGGCGGCGCGGGCCAGGTCGGAGCTGAACACGGCGGTGATCCCGTCGCCCAGGCGGCGGCGCCCCAGCTGCTGCGCCTGCGCCCGGCCCCGTTCGGACAACTGGCCGGGCAGCCAGCCGGTGGCGTGCCCTTGCTCGTTGTCCACGGTCGTGGAATGGGTCTCAAAGACCAGCTCGATGGCCACCTGGCCAACCTTACGAGCAGGTGCCGCGACACGCCGCACCTGATCCGTGACCGGCAGGCGGTGAGTGTCCAGGATCGGCGAGACGCGCGGGCGTCACCCATCGGCGCCGCCGGGCTCGGCTCATTGGTTGTAGCCCACCTGGGCCTGGACGCCCGCCTCAGCTGGGGCTGGCGTCCGAGGCGCCGGGCAGTGCCCGGGTGATGTCGGTGTGGCCGAAGTCGTCCCCTTTGAACAGCAGTGCTTCTCCGGCGGTCTTGGCTAGGGCGTACGCGAAGCAGTCCCCGAAGTTCAGGCCGGCCTTGTGGCCGCTGCCCTTGCCGAAATCGCGGTATGCATCACGGGCGATGCGGGCCTGGTCGTGGGTCACTGGTTCGACGTGCAGCTCCGCGGTCTGGACGAGTTCGTCAAAGCGGCGGCTCGCGACCGGGTCCCGGCTTGCGTCGATGACGACCGCGGTCTCCAGCCAGTTCGCGGCGGAGATACGCCTATCCAGTGCGCTCTCGATGGCATGGGCCATCTCGCTGGCGTCTGGCTCGGCGCGCAAGATGGCGATGAGAGCGGAGGTGTCGATGATCACACGGGCAGCCCGTGCTGGTCGTAGAGCAGGTCACCGTGATCGGCGCTGCGGAACGGCTCGCGGAGCCGGGGCGCAGTATCCGCGCCGATAGCCAGGAGCCGGTCAGCCAGGCCGGCCTCGCGCAGGTGCCGTACCCTGTCCAAGCGCTCGCGGACAGCGACAGTCACCGCCGTCGTCTGGGTCTCGCCGGTCAGTGCGGCGAGTTCCTGGACCAGCTGGTGAGTCTCGGCGTTCTTAATGTTGAGGCTCATGTTCCACCTTTCTACCCTGATCTTCTACCAGAGTACCTTCCCTTCCGGAACTGTGCGGGTCTGCCAGTGGACCAGGTCGGCACGCGAGCTGACCGGCTCCGCCGAAACCGACGCCGGCCACACCTGGCTTCGCCGACGGATCCTGTCCCTGGCGCCGAACTGGACAGGGCAGCCGGCGCACAGCGGTCGCTCGGCACCAGCAGTCGGCTCGAAGATGGTGACCGCCGGCCGTCGTCGGCGCCGCCTGATTTCAGCCCGGACTGCTGCGAGGGCCACGACGCCGACCTAATGGCAAATCACCAACGGCCGCCGTGCATGAAGTTGACCCTCCCTGGGTGTCATACCGGACGCGTGCATCAGGCGGCGAGGAATATCCGGGAATATGCCGCTTGCCCTATTCCCGGATGAGCGGAGGGAGCATACTTCGACTAGCACCTCGCCGGTCAGGCCTGGGCAGTTGCGGCTGGTGATCAGCCGTGCAAAGGGGAGGAACAGGATTACTGTGAGCGTTTTCGTCATTGTTCGCTGTACGGTTTCTGATCTGGGCAAGGCTCTCGAGTGGGGCAAGGCCAACGGAGATATAGCCGAGGACATCACGGCGTACGGCAAAAGCCTGGGTCAACTAGGACACAGGATGCTCACCGACGGCAAGGACATTGTCGTGATTGACGAGTGGCCGGACGCAGATACGTTCAATAAGTTCTTCGCGGGTGCCGCGAGGATGGGAGAGTTCCTCAGCGGAGCAGGCGTCGTCGGAGAGCCAGAGGTAACGGTGCTCGACGCTGTGGATATGGCCGGCCAGTTCTAATCGTTCCTGCGACAGGAGCGATACTCACCACCGGCTCGTCCCGGACGGCTACACATCGAAAGCGGGTCAGGCCTAAGGGCGGCCGCCTCACCACCGGCAAGGCGGCCGCCTTTACCCTGGACAGCACGCTGCGACTGTGCGGCGCCGCCAGCGCCCGCTCTTAGGCGGGAACGGCTCCGGCAGCGCCTACCGCGGACCGGCCGGGTACGCCGCTGCCCGCCACGTCGGTGACGTTCGTCTCGGTCGTTGTCTTGTCGAGGCCGAGTCCGGTGAGGATGCCTGAGCCAGCTTCGAGTTCGAGCAGTGCGAGCAGGATGTGTTCGGTGCCGATGTAGTCGTGGCCTAGACGCAGGGCTTCGCGGAAGGTGAGTTCCAGCGCCTTCTTGGCTTGCGGACCANNATCTCGTCATTACCGGCGGCGCGAGCTTCGTTCTGAGCGGATATGACGACGTTCTTGGCGCGCAGGGTGAATCGGCTGAAGCCGTCGTTGGCGTCGATCCCAGTTGCCTCGCCGGGAACCTTCGGCACAAATCGCTTGCGCGCCGCCTGCTTAAGTTGTCGATGTTGACATCGTCAACCCTGAGTTGTCGCCGCCCGCGCCCACGTGGAGGTCGTAATCGCGCCTCAGATGGACGGAATGTTGCCACCGTCGGCCACGAATTCACCTCCGGTGAGGTAGGAGGCGCGGTCCGAGGCGAGAAAGGCGACTAGTTCAGCGACTTCCTCTGGGCGTCCCGGCCGTCCCAGCGGTATGCCGCCGATCCCGTCCACGAGCTGTTGCCGGGCCGCGGCCACGTCCGTGCCGTTCTCGGCGGCCATCCGCTCGATGCGCGCCTGCGCAGCACTGGTCTCGATGAAACCTGGAGTCACGGTGAGTACCCGGATACCGTGCGGGGCCATCTCGCGGGCCAGGCCCTTGCTGTAGTTGGTCAGCGCCGCCTTGGCCGCCGCGTAGGCGGGCGCGGTACCGTCCGGCCGTCTCCACTGCGCCGACGACACGTGGATGATCACTCCGCTGCGCTGGGCGAGCAAGGATGGCAGCAGCGCGCGGTCCAGGCGCACCGCGGCGAGCAGGTTGACGTCGAGGTTACGCTGCCAGGCGTCGTCATCAAGCGCGAGCACGCCGCCGCTGCGGGATAGCGACGCGCCGGCCGTGTGCACCACGACATCCACGCCGCCCAGCCGGTCCAGTGTGTAGCCCGCGATCGTCGCGGTTCCCTCTGGGGTGCTTACGTCGGCTGGGACGAACAGGCCGCCCGGAGCACCGTCGGCGGGCATGCTACGGGCGGTGGTCACCACGCTGGCGCCGGCGCCGGCGAGAAGGTCGGCGACGGCGCGGCCCATTCCCCTCGTGCCGCCGGTGACCAGCACCCGCCGTCCCGCGAACTCTTTTTCGCGACTGGTATTCCCAGGCTGGTTCATGTGTCGTCCTTACGCCCAGGCGGGGGTCGGGCTGTTGTGGGTGATGATCAGCAGGGTGAGGTGGCCGTCGGCGTCGAATGCGTTGCTGGCGCGGACGTACTCCGCGACCGGGGCGGGCAGGGCTGCGGTGAGATTTGCATCGGTCATAGGGCCAGCCTGCGGTCTCCCGCGGGGAGAGGGTCAAGCCCCGGCCGGCCGGTTGAGTCTCCCCAGGGCGAGGGTGCACAGTGCTGTCATGCGCACCGGCCTGACCATCGGCGGATTCGGTGCGACTGCTATCGGGCCGGGGCTGCCCGGGGGGTCCAGGTGAAGCTGCCGGCTTCGGGTAGCTGGCTGGCGATGGCCTGGGCAATCTGCTGGCCGAGCGCATCGGCGCTGCTGACCGTGAGATCGGGATCGACCCAGCCCTCGATTTCCACCCGCAGGGTCCGGCCGGTCCACCGTGCTCGCGCGTGGGCGTGGATCACCCCGTCGACTGATCCGGCTGCCGTCTCGGCGGCAGTGATGACGGCCGGGTCCACGCCGTCGGCTAGGCGGTGCACGACGTCCTTGGTGACCTCGTAGCCGACGTGGCAGATGAACAGGGTCACCGCCATTCCCGCGATCGGGTCGCCCAGCCGGAAACCGAGCGACACTGCGACCAGACCGGCCAGAGCCCCGGCTGAGGACAGGGCGTCGAGCCAGGAGTGCCGGGCATCCGCGACCAGCGTCGCGGATTTGATGCGCCTGCCCACCATGAGCTTGTACCGGGCCACGACCTGGTTCCCGACGATGCCCAGCGCCGCGCCGGCGATGCCGAGGCCGACGTGGCTGGTGGTGCCGTGATCGACGAGCTTGCGGATGCTCTCGTACCCGGCAAACACCGCGCTGGCCCAGATGACCACGGCGATGCCGATCCCGGCCAGGTCCTCCGCCCGGTCCAGGCCGTAGGGGTACCGCTCGGTCGGCCCCTTGCGGGAGAGCCGGAACCCCACGAACACCACGGCGCTGGTAGACACGTCAGACAGGTTGTGGATCGCGTCGCCCAGCAGGCCGACCGAGCCAGTCAGGATCGCGAGCACCAGTTCCGCGATGCCGGTCGCGGCCAGCCCGATGGCGCTGACCGCGATCGCCCGGTTGGCCTCGCGGCGTTCCTGCGCGTCGTCGCGCGTGCTTGGCAGGGGAAACGCGGCGGCCGGGTCCCGCACGCCGGTGGTTTTATGCATACGGCCAGGATGGCCGGGTACCCACAGCACGGCAAATCCTGCCAGGCTAGGCGGTGGCTCTGGCGGAACCGCCGTGCTGCTGGCCGATTGTGGAAGGATCTCGCAGGTGACCGAGGAGGAAATACGTCGGCCATCGCACGCGACCGGGCGGGCGGCACTCGAGGCGGGCTGGTCACATTCGCACCATGACGTGTCCGGCGGCTGGCTGCGGCCAACCGTGTTCGGCGCGGTGGACGGCCTGGTCACGAACGCATCCCTGATTTCCGGCTTGGGCGGCGGCGGCGCGGCGGCGCACACGGTGGTACTGACCGGCGTGGCCGCGCTGGTCGCGGGAGCGTTCTCGATGGGGACCGGGGAGTACATCTCGGTGACCAACCAGAACGAGCTGGTGCACTCCGAGGTCTCCCTGGAGCGCCAGATGCTCGACCGGTTCCCCGCCGCCGAACGCGAGGAGCTGGCCGGCTATTTCCGCTCGTACGGCGCTGATGAGGAGACGGCGACCCGGATGGCCGCCGCGGTATCCGCTGACCCCAGCACGGCGCTGCGTATCCACACCCGCGAGGAACTGGGCGTCAATCCCGAGGACCTGCCCTCCCCGCTCCTAGCGGGCGCCGCGTCCCTCCTCGCCTTCTCCTTCGGCGCGCTCGTCCCGCTGCTGCCTTACCTCCTCGGCCTTCCCGAGCTAGCCGCAACCCTGGTCATCGCAGCGACAGCCCTGCTCGCCGGCGGAATGGTCGTCGGCAAGATCACCGGACGGCCAGTCCTGCGGTCGGGCCTGCGTCAGCTCCTGCTCGGCGGCCTGGCCGTCGCGGTGACCTTCGGTGTCGGGCACCTGATCGGCAGCCACTCGGCTTGATAGCGCGGCTTTAGCCCAGGCCTGCGATCGCCCTGACCAGGCTGTAGATTCCCAGGCCCGTGAGCGCTACCGCACCGGCCCGGCGAACCCAGCGGATCGGGACGCGCTGCAGCANNAACACGACCGTGAAGCTGGTGGCAAAGACCCGGCCGAAGCTCGGAGGTGGTGCCCCCATCCGCGCCGCATCTGGCCCGGGCTCGTTCTCGTCCTCCTTAGCGGACCGCAGCATCCAGATCGCCCCGCCCAGGAACAACCCCGCAGAAACGAAATCGATCACCGGCTCCGGCGCCAGGGTGAGCAGTCCCCCCGCCCCGACGGACAGCGCGACGTGCACGGCGAAGGCGGCGGCGACGCCCAGCCAGACGTGGGCCGCCCGGTAGCGGGTGCCCAGCACCAGCGAAGCGAACAAGGATTTATCGGGCAGCTCCGCCACGAACGTCACGGCGAAGACAGTCACCAGCAGCAGCCAGCTGGACACCAGGGCGAGCCTCTCCGGTTCAGCCCGTCCCGGCAGGAATAAAAACGACCCCCGCCAAGATGAGCTGAACTCATCGGCGAAGGTCTCATTCACCCCGTGTCTCGGGGCCTGACGACCGGGTGCGATCGCGCACCAGCATGTCGATCAGCCAGCGAGGAACTACTCCCCTTCAGATCTCAGTTTAAGACACACCACCCAGCGCCCGCCACACGGTTCCACCAGCGTCGCAGTGTTCATCGGATTCC
>PLIQ01000527.1 GCA_003140115.1 Actinomycetota bacterium
GGGCCTTTCTGTTCTGTGTTGGGTTAAGCCTGTGTTGGTTAGGCGCTGCTGTTTGTCAGGCGCTGCGCTCGACGGGGCGCAGCGCGCGGTCGGTGATGGAGCGGCCGCCGCGGCCGATGGCCACCATGCCGGACTGGACGAGTTCCTTGATCCCGAACGGCTCGAGCACCTTGATCAGCGCGTCGAGCTTCTCCCGGTCGCCGGTCGCCTCGACCGTGATGACGTCCAGCGCCACGTCCACCACCCGGGCGCGGAACAGGTTGACCGTCTCGAGCACCCGCGACCGGCTCTCGGCGTCGGCCCTGACCTTAACCAGGATCAGTTCGCGCTGCACGGTGGCGCCCGGCTCGAGCTCGACGATCTTCAGCACGTTGATGAGCTTGTTCAGCTGCTTGGTCACCTGCTCGAGCGGGTGCTCCTCGCAGTTGACCACGATCGTGATGCGGGAGATCTCCTCGTGCTCGGTCGGCCCGACGGCCAGCGAGTCGATGTTGAAGTTGCGCCGGGAGAACAGCCCGGCGATCCGGACCAGGACGCCCGGCTTGTTCTCCACCAGCACGGACAGCGTGTGGTACGTCACTCTTCCGAACCTCCCCAGTCGGGCGCTAGGCCGCGCGCGAACTTGATGTCGTTGTTGGACGTGCCGGCCGCGACCATAGGCCAGACCATGGCGTCCTTGTGCACCACGAAGTCCAGTACCACTGGCCGGTCGTCGATGGCCATGGCCCGTTCGATCACCCGGTCAACCTCGCCGGGCTCCTCGCACCGGATGCCCTCGCAGCCGTACGCCTCGGCCAGCTTGACGAAGTCCGGGATCCGGGTGCCGCTCGTCTTGCGCGGCTCCGCCGTCACGTGCAGGTCGGTGTTGGAGTAGCGCTCGTTGTAGAACAGCGTCTGCCACTGCCGGACCATGCCGAGGCTGCCGTTGTTGATGATCGCGACCTTGACCGGGATGCCCTCCAGGGCGCAGGTGGCCAGCTCCTGGTTGGTCATCTGGAAGCACCCGTCGCCGTCGATGGCCCACACCGTGGCGTCCGGGCGGCCGACCTTGGCGCCCATGGCGGCGGGCACGGCGAAGCCCATGGTGCCCAGGCCGCCGGAGTTGATCCAGGTCCCCGGGTTCTCGTAGTCGATGAACTGGGCGGCCCACATCTGGTGCTGGCCCACCCCGGCCACGTACACCGCCTCCGGGCCCGCGATCTTCCCGATCCGCTGGATCACGTACTGCGGCGCGAGGCTACCGTCGCCCGGCTCGTCGTAGCCGAGCGGGTAGGTCGTCCGCCAGGAATCGAGCTGGGCCTTCCACGCGCCCAGGTCGGGCTGGCGGCCCTGCTCGTGCTCGGCCCGGATGGCCGCGACCAGGTCGGCGATCACCTCCCGGCAGTCGCCCACGATCGGCACGTCGGCCCGGCGGTTCTTGGAGATCTCGGCCGGGTCGATGTCCGCGTGCACGATCAGCGCGCCGGGCGCGAACGTGTCCAGCTTGCCGGTCACCCGGTCGTCGAACCTGGTGCCCAGCGCGATGAGCAGGTCGGCCTGCTGCAGCGCGCCGACCGCGGTCACGCAGCCGTGCATGCCCGGCATGCCCATGTGCAGCGGGTGCCGGTCGGGGAACGCGCCCCGGGCCATCAGCGTGGTGACCACCGGGATGCCGGTCAGCTCGGCCAGCTCGCGCAGCTGGGCCGCGGCGCGGGCCTTGATCACGCCGCCGCCGACGTACAGGACCGGGCGCCGGGACTCGCTGATCAGCCGGGCCGCCTCGCGCACCTGCCGGGCGTGCGGCCTGGTCACCGGGTGGTAGCCGGGCAGCTCGAAGGATACCGGCCAGCTGAAGTCGGTGGTGGCCTGCAGCGCGTCTTTGGAGATGTCCACCAGCACCGGTCCCGGCCGCCCGGTCGAGGCCACGTGGAAGGCCTCGCCGATGGTACGGGCGATGTCCTCGGGCTTGGTGACCAGGAAGTTGTGCTTGGTGATCGGGATCGTGATCCCGGAGATGTCGGCCTCCTGGAAGCTGTCGGTGCCGATCAGGCTGGAGGGCACCTGCCCGGTGATGGCCACGATCGGGACCGAGTCCATGTAGGCGTCGGCGATCGGCGTGACCAGGTTCGTCGCGCCCGGCCCGCTGGTCGCCATGCACACGCCGACCCGCCCGGTGGCCTGCGCGTACCCGGTGGCCGCGTGGCCCGCGCCCTGCTCGTGCCGGACCAGGATGTGCCGGATGATCTTGGAGTCGAGCAGCGGGTCGTAGGCGGGCAGGACGGCGCCGCCCGGGATGCCGAACACCACGTCGGCGCCGACTCGCTCGAGGGCGTACACCAGCGCCTGCGCGCCGGTGGCCCGGACCCGGGTGGGGCTCGTCGTCGCCACCCGCGCCGGTTCTGCTGACCCCGACTGTGCTGACCCAGGCTGGGCCGGGGCGAGCTCGGTCGACCCAGGCTGGGCGGGAGCGGGCTCAGTCGACCCAGGCTGGGCGGGCGCTTCGGCGTGGGAGTGCGCGGCGTCGCGGTGCGGCGAGCGGGCGGCCAGGTCCCGCGGGCTGGGCACGGCGGAGGCCGGCGGCGCGGCACTGCCCGCCGGGCTCTCCGGGCCGGCGGTACCCTTGCGGCCCGTCATCTGCTCGGTCATCGGTTAGTCTCCCCTGGATTGGGTCTGTTGGCTGGTGGGGCGAGCGGCATAAAAAATCCCCTCGTGCCGGGCGGCAGTCGAGGGGAGCGCGCAGGAACTGGCTTGGTCAGCTGGCTGCGCGCCGGCCAAGTACGAGGATCTGCGAGAGCTTCACAGGTAACACCTTACTGCGATCGGTGATCGGAACGTCAACAGAAGGCACAACTTGTCTCACATTCCGAGACGGGCCGGCTCATTCGGCTCGTGCTGGGTGGGCTCGCGCGGTGTCGGCTCCTCAGGCGCCTCCCCTGAGGTCCTGATCCCTGCCGTCCTGATCAGGGCCTCGACACCCGGGGCGGCCATCGGCCGGGCGACCAGGAAGCCCTGGCCGTAATCGCAGCCCATCTCGCGCAGCGCGCTGAGCTGGCGGGGCTGCTCGATGCCCTCGGCGATGACCCGCAGGCCGAGTTCGCGGCCCACCTGCACCACGGTCCTGGTCAGCAGGGTCAAGGTGTCGTCGTGACCGAGGCCCGCCACGAACGACGGGTCGATCTTGATGATGTCCAGCGGCAGCTGGCGCAGGTAGGCCAGCGAGGCGTACCCGGTGCCGAAGTCGTCGATGGCCATCCGCACGCCCGTCTGGTGCAGCTCGGCGAGCCGGTCGGCGATCAGCCCGTCCTCCTCGACCAGGACCCGCTCGTTCACCTCGACGGTGAGCGCGGTCGCGGGCAGGCCGGTCTCGGCCAGGATGGCCGCCACCCGGGCGATGAAGCCGGGCGAGGTGATCTGGCGGGCGGACAGGTTGACCGCGACGCCGATGTCCCACGAGGCCCGGCGCCAGGCGGCTCCCTGCGCGCAGGCCTGGCGGAGCACCCACTCGTCCAGCGGCACGATCAGGCCCGACTCCTCGGCGGCGCCGAGGAACTCGCGCGGGCCGACCCACCTTCCCTCTCCGTTTCCATTGCCGTTTCGATTGTCGGCGCGCCACCAGCGGACCAGCGCCTCGGCGCCGACGACGCGCGAGGTGGCCAGCTCCACGACCGGCTGGTACTGCAAGGTGAGCTCGTCGTTGTTGAGGGCGCGCTGCAGGTCGGTCACGATCTCGAGCTTGCGGAGCACGTCGGCGTGCATGTGCGGGGCGTAGACCGCCGCCCGGTCGCCGCCGGCGTCCTTGGCCCGTGACATGGCCACGTCCGCGTTGCGCAGCACCAGTCCGGTCGGGTCACCGTCCGGGGCGCCTGGGCTTTGGGGTTCCCGCCCGGCCAGGGCGACGCCCGCGCTCGCGGTGAGCGCGATCTGCTGGCCTGCCACCCGGAACGGCTCGGCGGCGATCGCGCCGACCAGCCGCTCGGCGATCTCGGCGGCCTCCGCCGTGCTACCCGCGTTCTCGATCAGGACGGCGAACTCGTCGCTGCCCCAGCGCGCGACCGTGTCGTGCACCGGGACGGTGGCGCGCAGGCGCCGGGCGGCCTGGGCGAGCACGAGGTCGCCGGCGCCGTGACCGACCGAGTCGTTGACCGCGGTGAAGCGGTCCAGGTCGAGGAAGATGACGCCGATCCGGCCGGCCGTCGTATCGTCGCGGAGCAGGTCCCGGGTCCGCTCCTCGACGTAGGCCCGGTTGGGCAGGCCGGTCAGCCCGTCGTGGAAGGTCAGGTGCGCGACCTGCTGGCGGAGCGCCACCTGGTCGCTGACGTCCCGCGCGGTGACCATGATCTGGCTGTGCCGATCCGGGGGGACGGGGCCCTTGCCGCCTGCGAGGGCCGCGCCCGGGACCTGGTACCGCAGCACGGTGGACTCGACGTGCCGCCACGTCCCGTCGGCGGCGCGCACGCGGGCCGGGAACCGCCGGGCCGACCCGAGGGCCTCACCCGGGGCGAGCGCGAGCCGGGACGCGGCGCGCACGGCGTCGCGGTCCTCGGGGTGCACGAAGTCCAGCAGCCGTCGCCCGGTCAGGTCCCCCGGCGGGTAGCCGTAGTCCCCCACCGCCGGGCTGGCGTAGCTGATGACGCCTTCCAGGTCGCAGACCAGCACGACGTCGCTGGTCCGGGTGGCCAGCTCGCGCAGGCTCCGGCTCGATTCCCGCCAGATCCCGAGCATGATCCCGTTCTGGTTGACCAGCATGAAGACCCGTACCGCCAGCACCAGCACGCCTGCTCCGCCCGCCACGACCAGCGCGGCCCCGGACGCGGGGGCGCCGGCCAAACCGTTGGCGATGACCACTACGGTGGCCACGGCGGCGGTCAGCGCGGCGACGATGGTGGCGGCGGCCGAGCTCGAGGCCCGGCGGGTCCAGCCCGCCTCGGCCACCCGCCACGGGGCCGCGCCGAGCAGCAGCGCCGCGACCAGGGCCAGCAGCTGGGTCGCGACCCCCGGGTGCCCGCCCAGGGCCCGCTGGCCCACGGCCAGCCCGTCCCCGACCAGGGCCGCGAGCAGGGCTAGGTAGGGCAGCATGACCCGCCGCCAGGCGGTGGTGACCATGGGCAGCAGCGCGCCCAGCACGGCCAGGTCGGCCAGCGGGTGGATGAGGGCGAGCAAGAAGGTACCGGGCCGTTCGCCGGACCGGTGGAACTCGGCGCTGAACAGGGTGACCCAGCCGATCACGAGCAGGGCGACGGCCATGACGTAGCCGTCGGCCAGCCCGGGCAGGACCGGAGCGGGGGCGCTGTCCAGCGGATTGGCCCCGTCGCCGCCCTGAGCGGCGCGGCCGGAGCCCTGGCCCTCCTTTTCCGCCGTGGTCAGCATCACGATGCCGACGGCGGCGGCGACCACGGCCAGCAGCGGCGGCAGGTCGGCGAACGACAGCCCGGATCCGGGACTGAGTGCCGAGCCGAGCACCTGCTGGGTGATGAGCCCGGCGCAGTACAAGGCAGCGGCCCCGGCCAGCCACCGGTAGCCCCGGCCGAAGGCGTTGTCATACCGGCGCGCGCCGAGCCACAGGCTCACCGCCGCCGCGAACCACGCCAGTATGCCAAGCACGCTCATGCTCGGTACCCCGAGATGATCAGGCGCACCTGGGCTCCTTCCGTTCCACCGTGCTGTCCTTGCTGTCCTCAGTTCTCAAAAGCTCAACAAAATGCTCAACGCACGCCAGGCAAGTACAGATAGCTGCGTCACGCTTTTCGTTACCTCGTCGTAACGAACTGTCGCCGGCGCGGCGTGTCACCGAGCACCGGCGGCCACCGGGATCCCAGCCCACGACGGCCTCGTCACCAGTGTGGCGCTCACTCTACGTACCCGAGGTCACACTTCGGTTGAGGCGCGGGAACTGTAAGGCACCGGAACCCGGAAGAGACCATGACAATTCGCTGACGGTTATCCCAGGCTACGCGGGGCTCCTGATTACTCCATAAGTCGACTATTCCTATCGGTTATCCTGGTTAGGTCGGCGGCGGTGCACGGCAGGCAGCGCCGGTAGAGACGGGCCGGTAGANNGCCGGTAGCGACTGGGAGCCATGACGTGAGCTTGGAATTCCTCTGGTACATCCCGAACACCGTCGAGGCGGGCCATCGCGGCGACGACGACACCAACCAGTGGACGAGCCTGGACGTGTCCGCCGAGCTCGCACGGAGCGCCGAGGAGCACGGCTGGGGCGGGGCGCTGATCGGCACCGGCTGGGGTCGTCCTGACACCTTCACCCTGGCCACCTCGCTGGCGGCGCGCACGACCAGGTTCAAACCGCTGATCGCGACCCGGCCGGGCTACTGGCACCCGGCCCACTTCGCCAGCGCGGCCGCGACGCTCGACCAGCTCAGCCAGGGACGCGTCCTGGTCAACATCGTGAGCGGCCAGGACAACCTCGCGGCGTACGGCGACGCCGAGGGCGACCAGGCCGAACGTTACGCCAGGACCAGGGAGTTCATGCAGATCGTCCGGCGGCTGTGGACCGAGGAAGGGGTCACCTTCCGGGGCCGGTACTTCGCGGTCGAAGGGTCGACGGTGAGCCCGCGGCCCTACGGCCGGCACCCGCGCCTCTACTTCGGCGGCGCCTCGGCCGCGGCCGAACAGGTTTGCGCCACCGAAGCCGACGTGCAGCTGTTCTGGGGTGAGCCGCTGGACGGCGTCGCCGAGCGGATCGACAGGCTCAAGGCACTGGCCCAGTCCCTCGGCCGGTCGCTCGCGCCGCTGGAGTTCGGGCTGCGGATCACCACGCTGGTCCGCGACACGACCGAGGAAGCCTGGCGCGACGCCGAGGCGAAGGTGGCCCAGATGGCGGCGAGCAGCGGGAAGAACCTCAACGACGGCCATCACCGCCGGGCCGTCGGCCAGGCCCGGCTCCTCGACCTGGCGGAGCGGGGCGAGGTGCTCGACTCCTGCCTGTTTACCACTCCCGGCAAGTTCGGCGCCGGCGGCGCGTGGACGACCTGGCTGGTCGGCAGCCANNGACGAGGTGGCCGCGGCGCTCCGGAAGTATCAGGACCTCGGCATCACCCACTTCGTCCTGTCCGACACTCCGTACCTGCACGAAGTGGTCCGCGTCGGCGACCAGTTGCTCAGCCGGCTACGCGAGCCGGTCACCGCCTGATCGCTCGCGGCCGGAGCCGACGTGCGGCGTGCCCCGGGACCTGATTTAGACTCCTGCTGGCCAGGTAGGCGAACCAGGGAGGCCGTCGTTGCGCAAGGTCCTGATCGCGAACCGCGGCGAGATCGCGGTGCGTGTCGTCCGGGCGTGCCGTGACGCCGGCCTGGCCAGCGTGGCCGTGTACGCCGAACCCGACCTGGACGCGCTGCACGTCCAGATGGCGGACGAGGCGTACTCGCTGTCCGGGACGACGGGCCCGGAGACGTATCTGGACATCGGCAAGCTGATCAAGGTGGCGCTGGAATCGGGCGCGGACGCGGTGCACCCCGGGTACGGGTTCCTGGCGGAGAACGCCGACTTCGCCCGGGCCGTGGCCGCGGCCGGCCTAACCTGGATCGGCCCGCCGCCGGAGGCGATCGAGGCGCTGGGCGACAAGGTGCGGGCCCGGCACATCGCGCGCGAGGCCGGGGCGCCGCTGACCCCCGGGACGCAGGACCCGGTGCACGACGCCGAGGAGATCCGGGCGTTCGGGGCGGAGTACGGTTACCCGATCGCGATCAAGGCCGCGTTCGGCGGCGGCGGCCGCGGCCTCAAGGTGGCCTGGGGCGAGGACGAGGTCGCCGAGCAGTACGAGTCGGCGGTCCGGGAAGCCACCGCGGCGTTCGGCCGGGGCGAGTGCTTCGTCGAGCGGTACCTGGACCGGCCGCGGCACGTGGAGACGCAGTGCCTGGCCGACACGCACGGCCAGGTGGTGGTCATCTCCACCCGGGACTGCTCGCTGCAGCGCAGGCACCAGAAGCTGGTCGAGGAGGCCCCGGCCCCGTTCCTCGGTTCAGAGCAGGTCGAGGCGCTGTACGAGGCCTCCAAGGCGATCCTGCGGCTGGCCGGGTACGTGGGCGCGGGCACGTGCGAGTTCCTGGTCGCCCAGGACGGCACGATCAGCTTCCTGGAGGTCAACACCCGGCTCCAGGTCGAGCATCCGGTCAGCGAGGAAGTCACCGGCATCGACCTGGTCCGGGAGATGTTCCGCATCGCCGACGGCGAGCCGCTCGGCTACGACGACCCGCCCGCCCGGGGGCACTCGATCGAGTTCCGGATCAACGCCGAGGACCCGGCCCGGAACTTCCTGCCCGCCCCGGGCACGATCACGACCTGGAAACCCCCGTCCGGCCCGGGCGTTCGGCTCGACTCGGGGTACGCGAGCGGGATGACGGTCCCGCAGGTGTTCGACTCGCTGATCGCCAAGCTGATCGTGACCGGGGCCAGCCGGACCGAGGCGCTGCAGCGGGCCGCCCGCGCGCTCGGCGAGTTCGAGGTCGGCGGCATGCCCACCGTGCTGCCCTTCCACCGCGCGGTCGTCACCGACCCCGCGTTCACCGAACCGCCGCTGCGGGTGCACACCCGGTGGATCGAGACCGAGTTCACCGCCCCGATGCCGGCCCAGGAACCAGCCGAGACCGCCGAGGCGGGCGACCGGGAGACGATCACCGTGGAGGTGGGCGGGAAACGACTGTCGGTCGTGGTGCCCCGCTCCGGGGGGGCCCGGCCGCCCGCTCGTGCGCGGGGCGGGTCTGGCTCTGCTGGCCCGGGGGGTCGTCCCTCGCGGGCCGGCGCGGCCAGCGGCGACACGCTGGTCAGCCCGATGCAGGGCACGATCGTCAAGATCGCGGTCGCGGACGGGGAGCGGGTCGCGACCGGGGACGTGATCGTGGTCCTGGAGGCGATGAAGATGGAACAGCCGCTGACCGCGCACAAGGACGGCACCGTTACCGGGCTGGCCGTGGCGGTGGGCCAGACGGTGACCGCGGGCGCGCCCATCTGCGAGCTCAAGGACTGATCCGCGGTGCGCAGGCTCCCGGGCGATCCCAGCGCAGGCCGCAAGCTGCTGTTCGCGTTCGGCGCCCGGCTCCCGGAGCGGAACCGGGAGTGGGTCCGGCACGAGCTGACCGACGCCGGGTGGCGGGGGCGGCTGGTCGCCCGGCACCTGGTGATCACGGTGCCCATCGCGGCCGTGCTGGCTGCCTTCCCCGGCCCGCTGTTCATCCACATCATGGTGCCCTTGCTGTTCCTGATCTCCAGTCTGGGCATCGTGGCCATGTACGCGGACGACATCCGGGTCTCCCGGCTGCGCCGAAACGGGCTCACGGCTCCCGACGACCCCGACCTGGGCCGACCCTCCCACTAGGGGGTGTCGGGGGTGAACTCCATCAGTTTGCGGGCCGCCTCGGTGATGCTGCCGGACAGGGACGGGTAGACGGCGAAGGTCTGGGCCAGCTGCTCGACGGTGAGGCGCTGCTCGACGGCGATGGACACGGCCAGGATGAGCTCGCTGGCGCGGGGGGCGACGACGACGCCGCCCAGGACGACGCCGGTGCCCGGGCTGGACAGCAGCTTCACGAAGCCGTCGGCGACGCCGGCCATCTTGGCCCGCGGGTTGGTGGCCAGCGGCAGGTTCAGCACCCGGGCCGAGACCTCGCCCGCGGTGACCGCGCGCTGGGTCACGCCGACAGTGGCGATCTCCGGGTCGGTGAAGATGGNNCCCTGCATGGCCGCGACCGAGGCCAGCATCAGCACGCCGGTGCAGTCCCCGGCCGCGTACACGCCCGGCACCGAGGTCCGCGACACCCGGTCGACCTGGATGAACCCGTGCGCGTTGACCTTGACCCCGGCCTCGTCCAGGCCGCAGCCCTCGGTGCGCGGGATCATGCCCACGGTGAGCAGGCAGTGACTCCCGGTCAGAGTGCGGCCGTCGTCCAGGGTCACGGTCACGCCGTCGCGGTCGCGGGTCACCGCCTGGGCCCGGGACCGGCCGAGCACGGTCATGCCGCGGCGGCGGAAGACGTCCTCGATGTGGTTGGCCGCGTCCTCGTCCTCCTGCGGCAGCACCCGGTCCCGGGAGGACACCAGGGTGACCCGCGAGCCGAGGGCCTGATAGGCGCTGGCGAACTCGGCGCCGGTGACGCCGGAGCCGATGACGATGAGGTCACGCGGGAGTTCGGTGAGGTCGTAGAGCTGGCGCCAGGTCAAGATGGCTTCGCCGTCGGGCTGCGCGCCGGGCAGCACCCGGGGCAGCGCGCCGGTGGCGATCAGGACGGCGTCGGCCTTGATCTCGGTGTCGCCCGCTTTGACGACGCCGGGGCCGACCAGACGGCCCTGGCCCTTGATCACCCGGATGCCCTCGACGGCCAGCCGCGCGGTGATGTCGGCGGACTGGGCCCGGGCCAGGTTGGTGATCCGCTCGTACAGCCGGGCGGCATTGACCGTGGCCAGGCCGCCGGTGGCGATGCCCAGCCCGGCCGACCGGTTGAGCATGGTCATCGCGTTGGACGTCTCGATGAGCGTCTTGGACGGGACGCAGTCGGTGAGCACGCAGGCCCCGCCGAGCCCGTCCGAGTCGATGACGGTCACGTCGGCGCCGAGTTGCGCCGCGACGAGGGCGGCCTCGTATCCGCCCGGCCCGCCGCCCAGGATCGCGATGTTGTGCGGTGACATGGTTTCTCCCCTCGCGCGGGTCGCAGTCAGGTATCGGGCGCGGGGCATGCCCGGCGGACCGCGGCGGGAAGCCGTACGCTTGCCCCCGTGGCACTGTACGCAGCCTACGGCAGCAACATGGACCCGGAGCAGATGCTCCTGCGCTGCCCGCACTCGCCCCAGCGGGGCACTGGCTGGCTGGAAGGCTGGCGGCTGACGTTCGGCGGCGAGGACATCGGCTGGGACGGGGCGCTGGCCACGGTGGTGGAGGACGCGAAGTCACGGGTGTTCGTGGCGCTGTACGACATGTTCGAGACCGACGAGAAGGAACTCGACAACTGGGACGGCGTGACCCTCGGCTACTACCGCAAGGCGAAGGTCCGGGTGCAGACCCTGGACGGTGACGTGCTGGCCTGGCTGTACGTGCTCAACTTCTACGAGGGCGGGCTGCCCTCGGCGCGGGCCATCGGCATCTTGTCCGACTCCGCGGAGAAGGCGGGCGCGCCCGAAGACTACGTGACCGCCCTGCGCGCCCTGCCGTGCGGGAAAATGGGGGACGCCAACACCTGGCCCCGGGAGTCCGAGCCACCCTGGACCTAGACCGTCGCTGGCGGTTAGACCAGGGCGATGACCAGCAGGATTAGCGCGGGGATGAGCAGCGCGAGGAGCGCGGGCCGACTCCAGGTGCTGGTGAGGGGCTCGAGCCAGGCAGCGAGGCGGGGATCTGCGGTACTGCCCGTGGCCAGTCCGACGTCGTCGGCGGCGGGCTCGGGCTCGGGTTCGCGTTCGGCGGCGGGCTCGCGTTCGGGGTCGGGTTCGCCGGCGGGCTCGGGTTCGCGTTCGCCGACGGGTTCGGGCTCGTCGGTCGGGCCGATGCCTGCGATCTCCACGGTGCCCTCGGCCCAGACCGTCTCGGCTCGGGCCGCGGTCGCGTACTCGCTGAGTACCCGGACGATCCGCTCGGCGTCCGCCTCGGCCGACGAGGTGGGGTCGCTGCCTGGGCGTCTGGCGTACCCGAGGTCGCGGCGGCCGCCACCGCCGAGGCCGCCACCGCCGAGGCCGCCGCCACGGAGGCCGCCGCCGCCGAGGCCGCCGCCCAGGCCGAAGGTGCCGAGGGACGGGCGGCTGGAGTTCGCTCGGTCGGCGGTCCGGCGCGTCTTGGCTTCCGTGGTGAGCTTGCGGCGCCGCGAGTAGTGCACCGCCCAGGCATAGATGATCTTGGTGTCGTCCGGGTCCCGACGGGTGTGGACACGCAGCAGGTCGGCCAGGTCGACCTTGGTCACGCCCGCCCACCCGATGTGGTGAGTGCGCATCGGGTTGACGATCGTGACCCCGGCGCTGTCGGCGATGATCCGGGGCCGCTGGGCGGTGACGTAGGCCACGCCGGTGGCCAGCACCAAGACGGCCGCCGCGACCAGCGACAAGTGATCGCGACCCTGGACGGCCAGGTCGATCAGGTTGGCCGCGGCGAACAGCAGCCAGACCCACCAGACGACCACCGCGGTCGGCGAGCGAAACGTCTGCGGGCCTCCGGCGGTGTCGGCGCGCTTCTTGCGCCCGACCGGCACGGTTTCCACCCGTTCAGCCTAACCTCACCCCCGAGCCAAAGGGCGCCGCCGCCGACTGGACCTACGCGCCGGTGACGCCGGGGAGGGGCTGGGCGACGATCGCGCCGTCGTCCCACAGCGCGTTGATCGCGGTGGCCACCATCGCCTTGATGCCGATCCCGATGGCCCGTTCGTCCACGTCGAAGGTCGGCTGGTGGATGTCGACCGAGGCGGTCGAACCGGGTACCCGGGTGCCGAGCCGGGCCAGCGCGCCGGGGATCGACTCCAGGTACCAGGCGAAGTCCTCGCCGCCGAGGCTCTGCGGGGTCTGCACCACCGAGCCCGCCCCGAGCACGTCGAGCGCCGCGGCCGCGAGCATGGCCGCGCTGGCCTGGTCGTTGACCGTGGGCGGCACGTAGCGCTCGTAGGTGAACTCGGTGTTCATCCCGTAGGCGAGGGCCACCGAGTCGATCAGCCCCTTGAGCAGGTCGGGTGCGCGGTGCCAGGCCTCATCGTCAAGGCAGCGGACGGTGCCTTCGACGATCCCGCCGTCGGGGATCGCGTTGGCCACGGTCCCGGCGCTGACCCGGCCCCAGACCAGGCTCAGGCTGGACCGGGGGTCGACGCGGCGGGACAGCGCGGCGGGCACCTCGGTGATGATCTTGCCGAGCGCGTACACCAGGTCCACGGTCAGGTGCGGCCGGGCGGTGTGGCCGCCGGGCCCGGACACCCGGACCTGGATCCGGTCGCAGGCGGCCGTGATCGCGCCGGAGCGCACGCCGAGCTGGCCGGCGTCCAGCCGGGGGTCGCAGTGCAGGGCGAAGATCCGGCCGACCGAGGCGATGCCGCCCGCGGCGAGCACGTCAAGGGCGCCGCTGGCGGCCTCCTCGGCGGGCTGGAAAATGAGCCGGACCCGGCCGGGCAGCGAGCCCGCGGCGGCCTGCTGGGCCAGGTACAGGCCGGTGCCGAGCAGGATGGTGGTGTGTACGTCGTGGCCGCACGCATGACAGGCGTTCGGCACGGTGGAGCGGTAGGGGACGTCCTTCTCGTCGGCCATGGGCAGCGCGTCCAAGTCCGCGCGGAGGGCCACCACGGGCCGTTCGGTATAAGAGTCTTCCTCGTCCAACGTGCCGATGTCGACCATCAGGCCGGTGCCCTTGGGCAGGATCACCGGCCGCAAGCCGGCCGCGGTCAGGCGCAGCGCGACCCGGCGGGTCGTGCGGTGCTCGGCGTTGGCCAGCTCCGGATGGGCGTGCAGGTCGCGGCGGAACGCGATCAGCTCGTCCTCGTGTCTGGCCAGGAACGCCTTCAGATCCGCGGCCTGATCATTTCCTTCCATGCCCGGCACCCCCCTGTGTGCAGAACCTATCGTCGGCGAACTCCGTAATCAGGGCGTCTACCACGCTGACCAGGTCCCCTGTGCGCGCGTAGACGGCCCGCTGCCGTTCGTACGAGGCGCCCCGTTCGAGCACCTCGAAGGCCACCGAGAGCTCCTCGAGGCAGCCCAGCCTCGAAGCCACCGGCTCCAGCTCACGGAGCAATTCGTAAAATTCGTCGCGGAGCGGCGCGGTGGCGCCGGCCTCATCAGTGATCACGATCGCGTCCAGCCCGTATCGCGTAGCGCGCCACTTGTTGTCCCTGACTACCCAGGCCGACGGGGACGGCAGCGTGTAGCCGCGGTCCAGCTGCGCGTCGAACAGCTGGACCAGGCACTGCGAGAGCGCCGCCACCATGCCGACCTCGCGGAGCGTCGGCACCCCGTCGAACATGCGAATCTCGACGGTGCCGAAGTCCGGGTGCGGCCGGATGTCCCACCAGACCTCCTTGATGCTGCGGATGGTCCCAGCGCGCAGCAGCGTGTCCATATAGTCCTCGAACTGCTTCCAGTCCGTCAGCCGGGCCGGCGGACCCGCCGTCGGCAGGGCCCCGAAGATCACGGACCTGCTGGAGGCAAGCCCGGTGTCGTCCCCGCACCAGAACGGACTCGACGCGGTTATCGCGAGAAAGTGCGGGAGATACCCGGCGAGCGCATTGACGATCGGAATCGCCTTACGCCCGTCCCGGATCCCCACGTGTACATGTACGCCGAAGGTCTGAATCCGGCGGGCAAGCCATTGCATTTGCTCGACGAGCTCCGCATAGCGCTGGATAGGCGCCATGCTCGCGTCGCGCCACTCACTCACCGGGTGGGTCCCGGCGCATGCCAGAAGGATACCGTGCTTGGACGCGGCTCGCTGGAGATCGCCGATCGTCTGGGCCAAGTCCTCTTTGGCCTCCGATACCGTGCTGCAAATGCCGGTGACCACCTCGAGGGTGGACTGCATCAGCTCGTGGCGTATCTGCGGGTGCTCGCCCGTGTCGCCGGTTACCGGCAGGTCGGCGAGCAGTTTGCCCGCTTCCTGACGCAGCATCCGGCTCTCGGAGTCGATGAGCTGTACCTCCCATTCGACGCCGAGCGTCGCGCCACGGGAAGGATTCCAATCGATAGCCATGCCCGACCTCCAGGCCCGGAATTGTTTGAATCGTCAGAGTTCGCCGGGCTGGTACTCGCCCCATACGTCACGTAGCGCGTCGCAGACCTCTCCGAGGGTGCCATCCGTTCCTAGGCTGCCTTCCGTTCCCGGGGTGCCTTCCGCGTACGGCGCGTCCCGGAGCGGGTAAAGGACGTTGTCCGCGCTTTCCGCGGCTTTCTTCAGGTCGACGATGGTGCGGCCGTTAATGGTGAATCGGCTCACTCCGGCTGCTACCCGCTTGCCGTCGTGCCCCATCGGGGTAGGCAGGTCGAGCCCGGTCGTACCTGTCTCGATCAGCTCGCGGTTAGACCCCTCCGCCGGGGCGAAGCCGGCGCACTGGCGCATCGTCCACGGCCGTTCGGTATACATTCGCCCACACGCTCCGCGAGTGAACGGATACTCTCGTGGCTGACCGAGCTTTTCTGGGGGCCGGAAGTCCGTAAGCTTGCTGTCGTCGATGCGTAGCCCGGACTCCGGCGTTCGTTCCATAACGCTCAGGTTACTTCGGGACAGACCGGTAGCCCCACGCCAAGAGCTGGAGGGTCATGCTGGACCGGATCAGGCCGCGGGCCGTCTTGGTCGCTGCGTGTGCCGTACTCGCGGCCTGGCTCGGTGTGGCCGCCCCGGCGTCGGCTGAAGTGCTCGGCGGCCCTTCGCCGACGGCGGCCCCGGTCGCGCAGGCCATCGGCGGGCCGCAGTTGGCCTCCCGGGGCGTGATCGTCAACCACCCATCGCGTTCGGTGCCCGGGCTGCCGGACATCAAGGCCTCGGCGTTCGTGGTGGCCGACGCCGACACCGGGCAGGTGCTCGCGGCCAAGGATCCGCACGGCTGGTACCGGCCGGCCAGCACGCTCAAGGTGCTCACCGCGATCTCGCTGATCCCGCTGCTCAACCCGAACGCCACCGTGGTCGCGACCAAGCAGGCCACCTCGGTCTCGCCGACCGTGGTCGGCCTGCTCCCCGGGCACGCGTACAAGATCTCCGACCTGTTCACCGCGCTGCTGACCATCTCGGCCAACGACGCCGCGATCGCCCTGACCCAGGCCACCGGGTCGTTCAGCGAGGGCATGTCGCTGATCAACGCCGAGGCGCGGCACCTGCAGGCCGACGACACGGTCGCCGTCGATCCGAACGGGCTGGACGCGCCCGGCCAGCGCACCTCGGCTTACGACCTGGCCCTGATCGCCCGGCAGGCGCTGAAGCTGCCCGCGTTCCTCAAGTACGACCAGACCATGAGCGCGCGGTTCGTGGTCGCCCGCCGCAAGGCGGTCGAGCTGTACAACCAGAACTCCCTGCTCACCACCTACCCAGGGGCCGTGGGCGGGAAGATCGGCTGGACTAGCGCCGCGGGGGCCACCTACGTCGGGATGGCCACCCGGCATGGGGTCACGCTCATCGTGACGCTGCTGCACGCTCCCGCGCTGACCGAGATCACCTCCGCGGAGAGCTTGCTCAACTGGGGCTTCGCCGCTGACGGGAAGGTCACCCCGGTCGGTACGCTGGTCGGGCCGCTGCTGCCGCCCTCGGCGTCACCGGCCGGCGCCGGCGCCGGCGCCGCTGCCGCCGCTCCGGCGGGCCGGGCCGACGTCGTCTCTCGCTCGCACTCGGTAGCCAGCCCGTCCGTGCTGGCTGCGGCCGGGTTCAGCTGCGCCGCGGTGCTCGCGGCGGCGCTCGGCTTTATGTACAGCCGCCGCCAGCGGCCGCGGGCTTCGCGCGTCGAGCGTTCCCCGGAGCGGCCGGGCCGTCCGGAGCGGCCGGGCCGTCCCGAGCGGCCGGAGCGGCCGGCGCGGCACCGGGTTTAGGGCACCGGTCCGGCTCCTGCGTACCGCGGCAAGCCCGGCGCCACACTGGTTACCGGCCAGCTGGAGGGCCATTTCGGTTATGGTGCTGGATCCCGTCGAGGGTGGCTGACATATCGTCACAAAGCGAACAAATTGGACGCAGAGACGCCGGGTGGGAGGCATAATCACCGGCTCGATGTTCCTTCCATCGAGCCGGTTGTATGCGGCTGCCCAGCACCTGGCTGCGGGTCAGCGACAGCGTCAGAGTGAACGAGAGGATGCCGAAGCAGCCGGCTTCCTGCTCGATGGCGCCGCCGCCCGAACCCGCCGTGTTCTGGTCGAAGGTGGTGCCGGTCACCGCCGCTACGCACTGGTTGTAGATGGCGCCGCCTACGGAGGCCGCGGCGTTGCGGCGGAAGGTGCTGCCGGTCACCGTCACCGTCGCCTCGCCCTCGTTCGCTATGGCGCCCCCGGAGGGGGCGGTGTTGCCGGTGAAGGTGTCGCCGGNNCCGGTGAAGGTGTCGCCGGTCACTGTCAGCGTGACGCCGTTCTGGCCGTTGACGTCGATGCCGCCCCCATGAGCGGCTGAGTTGACCCTGAAAGTGCTGTCGGTCACCGTGATGTCTCCGACGGGGCTGACGCTGGTGATGGCACTACCGGTGTTGCGGGTGAAGGTGCTACGGGTGATCGAAGCTTCGCAGTCCGGGGTGTCATCCTCACAGTTGATGCCGCCGCCGGTGTTGCCGGTGAAGGTATCGCCGGTAAGGGTGGCGCCGTAGTTACTCCAGGGTGGCGTTGATCGCGCCGCCGGTGTTGCGGGTGAAGGCGCTCTGGATGACGGACAGTGCCCCGCTAGCAAACTGGCCGAAGTTGACGGCACCGCCGGTGTTATCGGTAAAGGACGCCTCAGTGACGGACAGCGATCCAGTCGTGAGCGGGTCGAAGGTGATGGCACCGCCATTACCGTTGCGGAAGTTCAGCTGGCTGACAGCGAGGTTGCCGGCGGCCACGGTGAGGATGCTGAACTGCGCAGTGGCCGGGAGGGAGCTGCGCTCCAGGGTCGCCTTGCGGCCCTGGATCGTCAGGTTCTGGCTGACGGCGGGCAAGGGGGCGGTCAGGACGTACCGGCATGACGGCGCCAGCTGGAGCGTCTCACCGCTGACCGCCCCGGTGATGGCGGCGGCCAGCGCCGTGGGCCTGCACGGCACCCGGACGGCTGCGGCCGACGCGGCCGGCGCGGCGAGGGCGGGCTGGGCGGAGCTGAGGGCGACGGCGACCAGCAGGCTGGCTGCCGCGGTTCTGGCGAGTTGCCTGGGCACGGATCGTGGCATGGCTAATAGTAACAATGACGTGACTTTCAGTCACTAAAGGAGCTCCGAGGCCTCGGGTCAGCCGAGTTATTTCGGGGTGCCCGCATGTGGGGCGCTATGCGCCGTCAGGGCCGGGGACGGCCCGGAGGAGGCCGATGCGGTCGCGGACGGCGGTCATGGTCTGGCCGGCGACCAGGCGGGCCCGGGCCGCGCCGTGGGCGAGCACGCGGTCGAGCCCAGCCTCGTCGGCCAGGATCTGCTGGGTCTTCTCCCTGATCGGGGCGAAGCTGGCCACGATCAGCTCGGCCAGGTCCTTTTTGAACCCGCCGTAGCCGGCGCCGGAGTACTGGGCCTCCAGGGTGGCGACCGGCTCGCCGGACAGCGCCGAGTAGATCCGCAGCAGGTTGGTCACGCCCGGCTTGGTCTCCGGGTCGGCCCGTATCTCCGAGCCTGGGTCGGTGACCGCCCGGGCGACCTTCCTGCGGATCACGTCTGGCTCGTCCAAGACGTCGACGATGCCCTGCGGAGAGGACGAGGACTTGCTCATCTTGGCCGTCGGGTCCTGCAGGTCGTAGATCTTGGCCACCTCGGCCAGGATGTAGGGCTGCGGCGACACGAACGTCTGACCGTACCGATGGTTGAACCGCTGGGCCAGTGTCCGGCTCAGCTCCAGGTGCTGCCGCTGGTCCTCGCCGACCGGCACCTGGTCGGCCTGGTAGAGCAGGATGTCGGCGGCCTGCAGGATGGGGTAGGTGAACAGGCCGACGGAGGCCTGGTCGGTGCCGTCCTTGGCCGACTTGTCCTTGAACTGGGTCATCCGGCTGGCCTCGCCGAATCCGGTCATGCAGCCCAGGACCCAGGCCAGCTCGGTGTGCTCGGCCACGTGGCTCTGCACGAACAGCGTGCACCGGTCCGGGTCCAGCCCGGCGCCGAGCAACTGGGCGGCGGCGACCCGGGTCCGGTGCGGCAGCAGGACGGGATCCTGCGGCAGGGTGATCGCGTGCAGGTCCACCACGCAGTAGAAGGCGTCGTAGTCGTCCTGCAAGGCCACCCACTGCCGCAGCGCGCCGAGGTAGTTACCTAGGTGGAACGAGTCAGCGGTGGGCTGGATGCCGGAGAGGACGCGAAGCCGGGACATGCGCAGGAGTCTAGACGACCTGCGGACGCGCTAGTCGTACGAGCGGACGCGCCAGTCGGAAGAGCAGACCATGGGCCGGGCTCACCCGGCGCGGGCAGTCGGCGGCCCGTGGCTGTGCAGGAGTTTGGTGCCGTCGGGGCTGCGGGCGGTGGTGGTGCCATCGGGGTTCAGGGTTACCTTCCAGCCCCACTGATGGATCGCCACATGATGGTGGAAAAAACAGTACAGGGCACAGCCGTCCACGCTGGTCGTGCCGCCGTCGGCCAGGTGGGTCACGTGATGGACCTCGCACGCCGCCGCGGGCTGATCACAGCCGCCGGCCCAGCGGCAGTGCTGATCGCGCAGGATCACCGCCCGGCGGATCGCGGCCGGGATCTCCGCGCTGCGGCCGACGTCCAGCGGCAGGCTGGGACCGGCCAGGCGGGCACCCAGCAGCCGGGTCCGCAGGAAACTGGCCACCCCGCCCGGGCCGGAGACCAGGT
>PLIQ01000650.1 GCA_003140115.1 Actinomycetota bacterium
AGCAGCTGCCCCGAAAGCAGCCAGTGCATCACCTGGCGCGCGCCGTAGCCGTTGACGAGTCCGCTGCCCTGCAGCGGCTCGTTGACCGTCGCCCACGGCCGCTGCGTCAGGAGCGGGACGATCACCCACGCCGATGCGAGCAGCGAACCGCCGAGGAGGACCGCGGCCCGCCCCAGCCGGGTCACGAGGGGCCGGCCGGCCACGAACGGCCAGACCAGCAGTACCGAAAGCGCGAGGTAGCCGGTCTCGAAGTGCAGCGCGACGGTGAGCGCGGTCAGACCGATCGCCCGGAGGTAGCCGCGCCCGTCGCGGATCGCCCGCCAGCTCCAGCCCCACGCGAGCGGCAGCGTCCACGACGCCCACAGCTGCGTCCAGACGCCGTACCCCATCCACACGTAGGCGCCCTGCTCGTAGCCGACCCCCGTGGCGCTCATCAGGAACGGAGCCATCGCGGCCGAAGCGGCCGCTGCCGGCCGGCCCGCCCCGAACGCGCGGGCCGCCACGTACACGCTGATCGGCCACAGCGACAAAAGCAGGTACAGCGACCAGCGGAACGCCACGTCGGGGCCAGCCGCGAGGCCCGCCAGCCCGGTCAGGATCGCCGGCAGGCTCTGGTAATGCAGGAACTGTGGCGACCCCTCCCCGAGGAACGGGAACCAGCTCGTGAGCGGCAGGTGNNGACGATCGACCACGCCCACCACACAGCGGTCCGGCCCCCGCCATCAGCCGGGGGCCGAACCGCTAGCCGGGTTATCGCCGACGCCCGTTCCGGGCGAGCGCCGGCCATCCTCACCAGGTCACCCGGCGCCCGTGTTGCCGGTGCCGCCGGTGTCACTCGCGAGGTTGCAGGTGTTGAGGTGCCAGGTCCCGACGCCTGTGTTGCCCGGGTTGATGACCTCCGTGCCGTTCGAGCCCACGAGCACCTTCACCGTTGGCTGGTTCGGTATACCCGGCTCCGGCGTACAGGTGACCGGGCCGCTGACGACTGCCGGGCCGCCCCCCATGTAAATCACGATCCCCTCGTGGAACCCCATTGCGGCGAGCTTCTGGTCTGCCTGGGACATCGCCTGGGATCCAGGTTGATTGATCGTCACCAGTATCGAGCCATCGCTGACCTTCGCAACGGTAACGGCGGCGGACGCCGGCGTGCTCGAGGTTGAGGTCAGGACGAGCGCGATCGCCGCGCCGGCGCCCGCCAGCGCGAGCGTGCTGCCCGCGATCGCGCGCGGGCGACGGGCCCGACCCGGTCCGGGATGGCCGGCCTGCACGAGGGCTGCGCCGTGCTCGCGGGCGAGATCACGCCAGAGATTGTCTGTGAACTTAGTCATTGCTTTCGTGTTCCTTTCTCAGCCGGGACCTCGCCCGGGACAAGCGCTTTCGAAATGCGACCCGGGAGACGCCGAGGGCGACCGCCGCCTCCTGCGGAGTGAGCCCCTCAAGGTCGACGAGCTCGATCGCCGCCCGCTCGACCACGGGCAGCTGCGCGTACCGCCGCATCAGCGCGGCGCCCTCGCGCTCGGCGTCGATCCGCCCGGCGAGCTCCTCGATCTCGTCCTCGTCAAGCGGCCGGTGGCCGCCGAGCCGCGCGGCCGCGTCTCGGCCACCCGCCGACTGCTCGCAGTGGCGGGCAAACACGCGGGCGCCGATGCCGAACAGCCACGCCCGGTCCGATCCCCGGCCAGCATCGAACCTGGCGAAGCCTTCCGCGGCTCGGACGAACGTCTCGGAGGTGAGATCGGCGACCGTCTGCGGCTCGCGGCAGCGGCGCGCGAAGTAGCCCATGAGGACGTCGACGTTGCGCAGATACACCTGCTCGAATTCCTCAAGCGGCGTGGTCGGCGGTCGCTCGCGCGACCGCTCCCTTACGGTGACCGGTCGCTCCCGCATCGGTGCTTTTGCCTCAATGCTCATGTCCCTAGTTGCGATTCTCGCCTCCGGCTGTGACATCGCCCGGCCGGGACGGAGAGGGGACGGAGTGGGACTGTGTGCCTCAGGAACCCCACCCGGCGGTGGCGTCGCGCAGTGCTGCGTATCGTTCGCGGACCAGGGGCACGGGCTCGGCGATGTACTCGGCGCTGGAGCCCGGCAGCGGCCAGTCCGGCGGCGAGGCCGCCCCGGACAACGCCCAGGCCGCCTGCCGGGCCGCGCCGAGCGCCACGTACTCGGCCGGCTGCGGCACGGTCACCGGCACCCCGAAGACGGCCGGGGCGATCCGGCGCACCGCCTCGGACCGGGCGGCACCGCCGATGAGGATGACCCGCTGCGCGGTGATCCCAGTGTCGGCCAGGTTGTCGATGGCGTCCGCCAGCGAGCACAGCAAGGCCTCGACCGCCGCCCGGGCGAGGTTCTCCGGAGTGGTGTTCGTGCTGGTCATGCCCCGTAGCACGCCGGTCGCGTCAGGCCGGTTCGGCGATCGCTCGCCGTCCAGGTAGGGCAGCAGGGTCAGCCCGCCCGCCCCCACCGGCGCGGCGAGCGCCAGCCGGGACAGACCCTCGGGATCGGTGCCGAGCATGCGTGCCGTCACGGTCAGGATCCGGGCGGCGTTCACCGTGGCCACCAGCGGCAGGAACCGCCCGGTGGCGTCCGCGAACCCGGCCACCAGCCCCGATTCGTCGGCCGCGGGCTCGGCCGCGACCGCGTACGCGGTGCCCGAGGTGCCGATCGAGACGACCACCTCGCCCAGGCCCACGCCCAGGCCGAGTGCGGCGCCCATGTTGTCACCGGTCCCCGCGGACAGCGCCGCGCCCCCTGGAGTCCGGCCCACGATCTCCGCCGGGGCCGCCACCCGCGGCAGCCCCACCGGGTGACCGAGCGCGACCGCGGCGATCTCCGGCAGCCACCTACTCACAGCCGGGGAGAAGTAGCCGGTACCGGAAGCGTCGCCGCGATCGGTAGTCGGCTCCACAGGCCCACCGCCCCGGCCGGTCAGCCGCCAGGTCAGCCAGTCGTGGGGGAGCAACACGTGCGCGGTGCGCTCGGCGGACGCTGGCTCGCGCTCGGCGAGCCAGCGCAGCTTGGTCACTGTGAACGATGCCGTGGGGACGCTCCCGGTCTGCCGGGCCCACTCGGCCGGGCCGCCGAGTTCGGCGATAAGCGCCCCCGCCTGCGGCGCGGACCGCATGTCGTTCCACAGCAGGGCGGGCCGGATCACCCGGCCGGCCTGGTCCAGCACCACCATGCCGTGCTGCTGGGCCGCCACCCCGATCGCGTCGGCCCGGTCCAGCAGCCCGCGTCCGGCCGCAGCCAAGGCCTCCCACCACCGCTCCGGATCGCACTCGGTGCCGTCCGGGTGCGGGGCGCTGGCCTGCCCGACCACGGTGCCGTCCTGGGCCTCGCAGAGCAGCACCTTGGTGGACTGGGTGGATGAATCTACCCCTGCGACCAGCATCAGCGGCTCCTGCCACAGCAAAAACGGCTCTGGGCTCTCTCCAGAGTCAGCACTCTACTTGTAGTGTCCGTAGCCGGGGGCCGACGCGGGTGCACGTTGCAAATGAACGTGCAGATGGCCTTGCATGAAGTGCCGGATGTCGGGCAGGATGTCAAATGCGTCGATCAGCAGGGGTTGGCGCATAACGCTTGGCGGGGTCGCAAATGGGCATGAGCCAAGTAGGGCTGCCGATACGTACGAAGGTGGATCCCGCCTTCCGTCGGCCTCTGGACCTGAGTGCGAGGCTGCACTGTGCTCCGGGCCGCCCGCGGGTCGTCCGGATGCCCTCTGACTGGTGGGATTCGCCCGCCGTGGCGGCCTTCTCGCTCGGCCCCAGCGCGCAGTCCGCCCGGAGCGCGCGCCGCTTCACCCGCAACACCCTGCGTGAATGGGGCCTGGTCGCGCTGGCCGACGACGCCGAGGCGATCGTCGGCGAGTTCGTGGCCAACGCGGTCTCGCACGCGGCCCGGGCGGCGCAGGAGCACAAGGATCTGCCCGGGCAGCCCCTCGGCTTGCGCCTGCTGCGCCGGACCGGCGAGGTCATGTGCGCGGTGCTCGATCCGTCCGACCGCGCGCCGGTGCTCAGGATGCCCGATCGGGATGAGGAGGCCGGACGCGGCCTGCAGATGGTGGACGCGCTGAGCGACGTCTGGGGCTGGAGCCCGGTGACCGGCCGCGGCAAGGCTGTCTGGGCCATCCTCTTCTGCGCCTGATACCGCTGCCCCGCGCGAACCATTACCCTGGGGGCCGAACGCAGACGGCGAGAGAGGCGTGGCATCGATGCCCTGGACGTGGCGATACGAGAAGGCGGACGGCACCGCGGTCGCCGCGGATGACCTGCAAGAGGCAATCTTCGTCAGCCAGGGCGACGCGGAGAGTTGGCTCGGCGAGAACTGGCGCGCGCTGCTCGCGGTCGGGGTGGACCAGGTCACGCTGCTGGAGGACTCCCGGGCCGAATACGGCCCGATGACCCTGCACCCCGAAGACTAGAATTTGTCTCCCGGCTGGACCCGCGGGGCCGGCATCCGGAACCGGCGGATCTGCAGCGCGCGCATCACCGAGTACATGGTCAAGCCCCGGGTGGACTCGCCCGGCAGCCGCTGAGCGACGAGTTTGACCAGGCCGCGCCGGATGAGCTGGGCGTCGATGAGGATGATCACGACCAGCACCAGGACCAGCGGCGAGATGTACTCCTGCTCGGTCTTGTTATGGAGGAACACCGCGGCGAGCAAAAGCACCAGGATGTACATGTAGAACTCGCTGATCCGGCGCTTGGAGTCGATGTAGTCACGGGCCAGCGCACGGACCGGGCCGCGGTCGCGCGGGTTAAGCGCCCACGACTCGCCCTGCTTCATCGCCTCGTACTTGCGCGCCCGGTCGGTGCGGGCCTTGGCCTTGTCCTCAGGGGTGCGCGGCGCGGCCTGCGGTCGGGATCCGGTGATCGGCTGGCGGCGATTGCGCTCGGCCACACTGCGCTTGGGCGTGGGCCGCCCCTTGGCCGCCTGTGCGGCGGAACGAGGCTGCTTGACTTCGGCCGGGCTGTCCGGGCTCTGCGCGCCCGGGGAATCCTGGGACGTGCCGTCCGTCGCCCCGGCGCTACGGCGTCGGAACACGCGCTCAGCTTAGTCCTGTATTACACACAGGTATCACGCACGGGCCGGACGTGGTAGCTCGCATGCCGGCGACCGCGTAGGGTGGAATGCGACTAGTCGCACGGGCTCGTCCGCCGTCTAGCCGGGCGCCCGGCCACCTTCGGCCCGGATGCGCGGCTTCGTCGGCGGCTGGATTGTAATGAAGGGGACGGCCGCGCGT
This sequence comes from Actinomycetota bacterium, assembly GCA_003140115.1. Next base: position 5,240 of record PLIQ01000650.1, read on the forward strand.
ATGGGCGTGATGAAGCGAGTCTCACTTGTCTTCAAGGCCAAGGCCAACAAGGCCCTGGACAAAATGGAAGACCCGCGTGAGACCCTGGACTACTCATATCAGCGGCAGCTCGAACTGCTGACGAAGGTCCGCCGCGGGGTCGCGGACGTCGCCACCTCGCGCAAGCGCGTCGAGCTGCAGATGAATCAGCTACAGCAACAGGCGAACAAGCTCCAGGACCAGGCGCGCAAGGCGCTCTCGATGGGCCGCGAGGACCTCGCCCGGGAGGCGCTGGGGCGCAAGGCGTCGGCGCAGACCCAGCTGGACGAGCTGCAGACGCAGTACGCCCAGCTGCAGGCCGAGGAGGAGAAGCTCACCATCGCCTCCCAGCGCCTGCAGGCCAAGGTGGACGCCTTCCGCACCAGGAAGGAGACCATCAAGGCCACCTATACCGCGGCCGAGGCGCAGACCAGGATCAACGAGGCGTTTTCCGGCATCTCCGAGGAGATGGGCGACGTTGGCATGGCCATCCAGCGCGCCGAGGACAAGACTGCCCAGATGCAGGCCCGGGCCGGCGCGATCGATGAGCTGATGGCCTCCGGCGCGCTCGACGACGCCGTGGGCGGCAAGCGCGACGACATCCAGTCCGAGCTGGACCAGTTGAGCGCCACCAGTGACGTCGAGCGGGAGCTGGCCATGCTCAAGGGCGAGCTCACCACGGGCGCCCCCAAGCAGCTCGAAGGTGCCGCGCCCAACGGCACCAGCCAGGGAGCCCAGGGATACCAGCCCTCCCAGCAGCCGCAAGGGCCGTACGCGCCTCCCGCGCCGCCCCAGTACGCCCCGCCCCAGCAGGCCGATCCGTCCCAGGTCCAGTCGCCGCAGCAGGCGCAGCCCGCCGGATTGCCCGTCTCCGACCTGCCCGGCCTGGCGGACGAGCCGCAAGATGGTGATAGACCGTGATCGTCAGAATCCTGGGCGAGGGCCAGTTCAAGGTCGACGATGCGGTCGCCGCCGAGCTCAGCCAGATGGACACCGAACTCGAGACCGCGGTGGAGCACGGTGACCAGGCCGCCTTTACCGCCGCGCTGGCCCACCTGCTAGCTCAGGTTCGCGCGGCTGGATCACCGTTGCCCCCGGCTATCCTTGAATCGTCGGACCTGATCCTTCCTCACGAGGACTCGAGCATGGACGAGGTACGCAAGCTACTCACGGACGAAGGCCTCATTCCGGGCTGACCCAAAGGGTCCAACCCAAGGGCCCAACCCAAGGGCCTAAGCCAAGGGCATAAACAAGGCATAACCCGAGGTCATACGGGGATACTCAGCACTCGGGCTAGCCCTAGAGCAGACTCGCGGACAAGGTACAGCAAAGGCTCAGCATCCGTCGGATACATTACTGCTAGGTAATGCTGGTGGCACCCGGAGGGCAACACCCGCCGGGGCCGAACGGAGGTGGCGCCATGGCGGCGCGGACCAGGTATGCGCCTGACCGGGGGCTGACGGCGCGGATGACCGCGACGATGTTCCTGCTCGGGCTGGTTTTTGTCGGTTTTGTCGCTGCGATCATCGGTATCGGGGCCGCAACCCACGCGTCCGACGCCGTGATCGTGCTGTTCGCGGTGGTTCTCGCCGGCGGCTTCGCCATCGGGTCACTGTTCTACTCCGACAAGATCGCGCTCCGCACCGCGGGCGCGGTCGAGGTCAGCCCGCAGCAGGCGCCTGAGCTGCACGGCATCGTGGACCGGGTGTGCGCGCTGGCCGACATGTCCAAGCCGCGGATCGCCATCGCCAGATCCCCCTTGCCGAATGCCTTCGCGACGGGGCGCAACGCCGACAAGGCGGTGCTCTGCGTGACCACCGGCCTGATGGACAGGCTTACGCCCGCGGAGCTCGAGGGCGTCATCGCACACGAGATGTCGCACGTGGCGCACAAGGACGTTCAGGTCATGACGATCGCGTCGTTCCTGGCCATCGTCGCCGCGCTGCTGATCAGGTTCTCGTTCTACGGCGAGCTCTTCGGTGGCGGCGGCCGCGGCCGGGGCGGCAACAACAACGGCGGCGCCCTGCCCATCTTCCTCATCATCATGGGCGTGAGCATCGTCGTCTACGCGGTCAGCTTCCTGCTCATCCGGATGCTGTCCCGATATCGTGAGCTGGCCGCGGACCGCAGCGGCGCGCTGCTCACCGGCCAGCCCAGCGAGCTGAAGAGCGCGCTGATCAAGGTCAGCCAGGGCATCAACAGGATCCCGACCAGGGACCTGCGCGCCGCCGAGCCGCTGAACGCGTTCTTCTTCGCGCCGGCCGCGCACCTGACCGGCGGGAAGAGCCTGTCCTCGATCTTCTCCACCCACCCCAGCCTCGAGCGCAGGCTGGCCGAGCTGGACAAGGTTCAGCAGCAGCTCAACCAGGGCCGGTAGGGACGTAGCCAGTGGGCTTCCTGGACACCCTCCTGGGCCGGACCAAGCCGGTCCCGCCCAAGCTGGATGACCTGTTCGCGCTGCCGTCGGCGGCGATCACACTGGAGGCCGGAACCGGGTTCAAGCCCACCGGTTCCGGCTCGGTGTGCTTCCGCCCGGTCGAGGGCCGGTCCTTCGCCGACGTGCAGAAGGAAGTGCAGGAGCTGCTCGATATGAGCGCCGGCGACGAAGGCGGCCTGCCGGTCGAGGTGACCAAGGACTCCTACAACTTCACCTGGCTGGTCAGCTCACACATGTCCGACCAGCTCGACGCGCTGGTCACCGACCTGCACGCGGTGAACTCCTCGCTGGTCGACGCCGGCTTCGGCCCGCAGTTGCTGTGCACGCTGGTCGCCTTCCGCGACGACTCCGAGCGCCGCCTGGCCTTGGTCTACCTGTACAAGCGGGGCACGTTCTACCCGTTCGCGCCGCAGGACGGCGAGCGCCGGGACAACGCGCTCGAACTGCAGGTCAAGGGGGTCATCGGCGACGACCTGAAGTGGGAGCCGGACCTGGCCCGCTGGTTCCCCGTCTGGGGCGCCCCCGGGCTGTAGAAGACCAAGACCCGGTGCGAGTAGCTGGAATGCGCCCGCACCCCTTATCGTTGGGATTGCACGTGGGGTCCCCCACGCCGCAGGCTGCGGCACACGAACCAGGCAGGAGCTAAGGTGACTGTTCAGCAAGAGGCCACACAGAGTCAGCACGAGGCCACACAGGGCATCAACCTGACCGATGGCGCGGCCGCCAAGGTGAGCGGCCTGCTCGCGCAAGAGGGCCGGGACGACCTGAGGCTGCGCATCGCGGTTCAGCCGGGCGGCTGCTCGGGGCTTCGCTACCAGCTCTACTTCGACGAGCGCGACATCGATGGCGACGTCGTGACGGACTTCGGTGGCGTGCAGGTCGTGACGGACAAGATGAGCGCCCCGTACCTGATGGGCGCGACGATCGACTTCGTCGACACGATCGAGAAGCAAGGCTTCACCATCGACAACCCGAACGCCACGGGCTCTTGCGCCTGCGGCGACTCGTTCCACTGAAGCCCGGGGGGGTTTAGCCACCGTGCGCATCGCCGTCACGGGGTCGATCGCGACCGACCACCTGATGACGTTCCCCGGCAAGTTCACCGACCAACTCATCGCGGACAAGCTGGACAAGGTCTCGCTCTCGTTCCTCGTTGACGAGCTAGCCATCCGGCGCGGCGGCGTGGCGGCCAACATCGCCTTTGGTCTGGGCGTGCTCGGCCTGCGCCCGCTGCTGATCGGCGGGGTCGGCGCCGACTTCGGGGAATACCGGCACTGGCTGGAAGAGCATGGGGTGAGCACCGCCGGAGTACGGGAGTCGCTGCTGCGGCACACCGCGCGCTTCGTCTGCACCACCGACGCGGACGGGAACCAGATCGGCTCGTTCTACGCGGGTGCGATGGCCGAGGACGCGCAGATCAAGGTCGCGCCCCTGGCCGCCGAACATGGCGGCATCGACCTGGTCATCATCGGCGCTGGGGACCCGGGAGCCATGGTGGTGCACACCACGGAGTGCCGCGAGGTCGGTCTGAAGTTCGCGGCCGACCCGTCCCAGCAGCTGGCCAGGATCCTCGATGACACGCAGGTGCGAGCGCTGGTCGACGGCGCGGAGTACCTGTTCGGCAACGAGTACGAGGAAGCGCTGATCGAGCGCAAGTCCGGCTGGACCAGTGCGGAAATCCTGGCCCGGGTCAAGGTCAGGATCACCACCCTGGGCCCGGGCGGCGCACGGGTCGAACGGTCCGGGCAGCCGCCGGTGAACGTGCCGGCCGTGCCGGACGCGGACCCGGTGGATCCGACTGGGTCGGGCGACGCGTTCCGCTCCGGCTTCCTGGCCGGCGTCGCGTGGGGCCTGTCCCTGGAGCGCTGCGCCCAGCTCGGCAACCTGATGGCCGTGCACGCCCTGGAATCGACCGGCCCGCAGGAGTACAACCTCAAGCCCGGTCCCCTGGCCGACCGTTTCGCCGCGGCCTACGGACCGGCCGCGGCGGCTGAGGTCGCCACGCACCTGCCCGACTGATCGATTCTCTTTTTGGCCGACGGCCGTGGTGCTTGCTCACCGTCACCGAAACGTGATGGCGGCGAGGCCAACCGGTTTCCGGTCGATGCCGCCCGCCTCCAACCGGCGTGCCCGCGCGGCCGTCATACTGTGCGGGACGGCGCATGTCGCGCCACTAGATAGGAGGCACGGGAGTGTTTCCCAGGGGTGAGCGTTCAGGTAGCGGGAACCGACGTGCGGCCCACCTGGCCGGGACCCGGGTCGCCCAGGTGGCCGCGGTGCTGATCGTCCTCGCGGCCGTGGCCAGTTGCTCCTCGTCGTCGGCCAGCTCGCCGACCGCGCCGCTGACCTCCGCGAGCTCGGCGGCCTCGTCTAGCCCGCCCGCTGTGGGCAGCAGCACCGCCCCGGCCTCCGCGCCGTCGACGTCGCTGTCCCCGGCCGTGACCGGGACGCCGGCCTGCGCGACCAGCGGCCTGCAGCTGTCGCTGGGCATCTCGCAGGGTTACGCGGGCGGCGTGTACGTGGCGATCGTCTTCACCAATACCTCCGGCGCCACGTGCACCCTGTACGGCTATCCGGGGGTGTCGCTGGTGTCCGCTCCGCCCTATACGCAGCTCGGCCTGGCCGCCAAGCGCAGCAGCACCACGCCGGTCAAGCTGATCACGCTGGCCCCGGGCGCGACCGCCAACGCGCTGCTGCAGATCGTGGACGCGCTGAACTTCCCGACCGCCACGTGCGCCCCGGCCAAGGCGTCCTATCTGCGCGTCTACCCGCCCAACCAGACCGCCCCCGTCTACCTGGCGAACGCGTCGGAGGCCTGCGCCCAGCCGGTCCAGACCCTGTTCATCAGTGCGGTCCAGGCCGGCTCGGGCAGCGCTTCGTAACCGCGCGCGTCAGTACTGCTGGAAGGACTGGATGTACCAGGCGGGCGAGCCGACCCCGGTAGCGTCGTCGTAACCCTTCACGGCCGGCAGCGCGGCGGTGCCTTCGCCGTCGATGCCCAGCGTGCGCAGGTACGTGACCAGCGGGCCGGTCTTGGTGTCCGGGTCGGTGTAGTTGCTGCGCACCTCGGCCAGCTTGCGGCTGCCCAACGGGTGGTCGGTCACGTCATGGAACCCGGACGTGCCATACCGCGCGTAGATCACCGGGTTGGCGAACCCGAGCGGGTGGCCCGCCGCCTGCTGTGCGTCCGCCTCGATGCCGGCGAAGATCTGGACCGACAGGCTGGTCCCGCCGGTCCGGCTCAGCGAGAACGCGTACGTCGTGCCGTTGGGCTGCAGCGTGGTCTCGCCGACCAGGATGCCGGTGCTCGCGTCGGCCACCGCCGACACGTCCGGCTCCACCCGCATCGGGGTGGGGCTGGTAGAGCCGTTCGGCAGCGCCGTGGCCAGGCTGTTCGGAACGACGCCCTGCTGGTAGGACGGCTGCGCGAAGTCGTAGCTCACGCCGCCGCCGCCCGAGCCGTCATAGCCGGCCGGCCACTGGCCGGGCGGCGTGGACCGCCAGGACCGGTGGTTGGCGGCCAGCGGGTCGAGCAGGCTGCCCCATGACGTCTCGAACTCGTAGTTGTTGTGCCGGCCGATGGCCAGGCTGGTGCCGCCCACCGAGGTGACGTACGGGCTCTCGGCCGGGAAGTCCGTCTGCTGCATGTCCGAGCCCGGGTCCTCGACCGGGTTCTCGTAGCCGGAGTCACCGGAGGAGAAGAAGAAGCCGATGCCCTCGGCCGCGCCCGCCTGGAAGATCGCCTCGTAGACGGGAAGCTCGCTGCTCAGGTCGGCGGGCTCACCCCACGAGTCGCTGACGATGCTGGCCAGGTGGTTGTCGACGATCAGCGCCAGCGCGTCGCCCAGGTCCTGGTCGGTGCAGCTCGCCGCGCCGACGTAGACCACGTTGGCGTCCGGCGCCATGCCGTGTACCGCCTCCACGTCCAGCGTCTGCTCGCCGTACCAGCCGGGCGCGTCGCATTCGTTGGCCGCGGTGTCGGTGAAGCTGGCGGCTAGGTCCTGGGTGTACTGGCCGGCCGCGAACGGCTTGTCCCCGGTGATCTTGGCGTACTGGTTCGCGTCGCTCAGCATGGTCGGGGAGGCGTAGGCGTCCACGACCGCGACCGTCACGCCCTTGCCGGTCATCCCGGACTGGCTCACGTGGTACGCGCCGCGGATCTGGTGCGGCGTGTAGCCGCAGTTCGTCCACGGCTGCTTGGCTCCGTACGCAGACGGCTCGCCGACCGCGACCTTCTGGCCGTAGTACGTCGAGCACGGGGGAGCGACCCAGTAGTTCGGGCCGGGCGGCGGCAGCGTGTCGGCAGGGGTCATGTCGTGGCTGGCCGTGTCGGCCGGGGTCATGTCGTGGCTGGCCGTGTCGAGCCCGGTGACGGTCAGCACCGCGCTGGCCACGCCTGCGGGCGCGCTCGCGGTTTGCTCAGGCGCGCGGTCGGCCCGGCCGTCCGGTCCCCGGAACGTCCCGAACGTCACCCCGAACGCGTGCGCCGCGGCCTGGACCGAACCCCGCACCGCAACGTAGCCACCGATCTCATTCTTGACCGCGGTCACGCTCAGGCCCGCCCCGGTCAGCCAGCTGCTCACCGCGCTGACCTGGGCTTGCGTGGGCCCGTACCGCGCCATCACCTGCCCGGTCGTCAGGTAGTGGCCGTACAGCGCGTTGCCCGGCGTCGCCACCGACGTGGCGTAGGAGGCCAGCCCCGCCGGGTCCTGCCCGGCCAGGTACACCCGGGCGGAGACGGTCCGGGAGGTCACCAGCTGGGAGGACGTGCGCGCGGACGCAGTGGCCCAGCCCGGATGAGTGTCGGCGATCCCGGCCCGCGCCNNCTGCCCCGTACCCAGCTGCCCCATACTGGGCTGCGCCGCCGCGGCCGCGGTCAGGACGCCGACCGCGAGCGTGGCCGCAGCGGCCGCCGTGAGACCAGCGCGCCATCCTCTGGTTACGTAGGGCACTAGTTCCGCTCCTTAGATCCGTGTAACCGATCCAGCTTCCGCGCTCACCGGGACGGGAGAGACCTGTGTCCTAGTGACGAGATGCCGACTGATCGGACACGGCGAGATATGGTCTCTTTTGAGTCGCTGGAGTCAGCTTCCGTCCGAATGCCCGATCCGGCAAGACGCGTTTTGCGTGCTATATAGCGATTCAAGCCGGATACGCGAATTATTCTTGGTGAGAATTTCTGATCACCTGCGCCCTGTATTTCCTGTTCCCTCAGGGTCTGAGGGTGTCTGTGCGCACGCTTGAGCACCTCTGATCGCCTGGCAGTGTCGCCTGCGGGAAACCTGTCGACGGGCAGCGCGGTAGCGTGTCGGCATGAGAACCGCCCTCGTTGCCGCGGGCGCGCCCGGGCTGACCCGTGCTCTCGCATCTGGGTATCACGGGCCTCCCAAGCTGACCGTGACCCGGGCCCTGACCGAGTGGACGCTCGACCCGTGGATACTGGTGCTCATCGTCCTCCTCGGCGGCGCCTACCTCGCCGGGGTCAGGAGGGTACGGCGGGGCAGGCAGTCCCAGTCCCGAGACAACACCACTTGGTCGGTGGCCCGGCCGATCTGGTTCTGCGGCTTCGGTCTCGGCTTCCTGGTCATCGCCACCATGTCCTGGGTGGGCGTCTACCAGCCGGTCCTGATGTACGCCCGGGCGGTTCAGACCGTGCTGCTAGTCCTGCTGGTCCCGCTGTTCCTGGCCCTGGGACGCCCGCTGACGCTGGCCACGACGGTATTCCCGCGCGCGGGCGCCCGCCTCGAGGCGGTCATCCGCTGCCGCCTGGCCCAGATCCTGACCTTCCCCGCGATCACCACGTTCGCGCTGGTTGCCGTGCCGTTCGTGATGTACTTCACGTCCTGGTACACGGCGGTCTTCCACAGCACCACGGTGCGGGAGCTGACCTACCTGGTGCTGATGGCGCCCGGCTACGTGTTCTTCTGGACGCTGCTGCGCGTCGACCCCGTGCCGAAGGAGTACTCCTACGCCGTCTCCATGTGGATCACCGGTGCGGAGGTGATCGGGGACGCGTTCTTCGGGATCGCGGTCATCGCCGACCAGAACCTGATCGGCGCCCCGTACTACCACGCGCTGGCCCGGCCCTGGGGCCCCGCGCTGGCCACTGACCAGGTCATCGCCGGGGGAGTGCTGTGGATCCTCGGCGACCTGGTCGGCCTGCCGTTCCTCGCCGCCCAGCTGATCCACCTGATGCGCGAGGACGAGTCGGACGCGGCCCGGATCGACGCCGAACTAGACGCCCAGCAAGCCCAGCNNCACCCCAGGCGACCGAGCCGACGAGGGCGACCTCAGCGACAGCAATGAGCCCCAGGAGCCGCAACTCTGGTGGGAGAACGACCCTCGCTTCACCAGCCGCTTCAAGCCCTCCTCTTAAGCTCCGCAGTCACACTCCGCGGTGCCACAACCCCAAACGCTCGCGCTCAGCCCTCGGGGCGTGTGGAACTCAGCCCTCGTACTAGGGGGTCGGGTGCCGAAGGGTCGTATGTGCTGCCGCGGCCGCGATGCCCGCGCATGCCGTCGTCCCGCAGGCCCCGCTAGTACGTCAGCGTCCCATTACTGTGGAGGATCCGGCTTACGCGGAGGATCCGGGCAGCTCCAGCAGCCAAAATACTCCGCATAAGCTATATCCTCCGCATTAATTTCCAGTTCTTCGAATATACTGATGAATCGCGGGACGGGTGAGGTGCCTGCGCCGGGGGTGAGCCGCCCCGGCTGGCCAGCGGGCCTGACCCGCGCCGGCCCGCGGCCGCTTACCCGGGCGGCGCACCCAGGCCCTGGCCTCAGCACGATCAGGTCGGCGGGCACGACAGCAGCGCTGGCAAAGGCGTTCGGCGCTGAGGGGCAGCGGGCAGCGGGCCTAGACGGTGCGGCGGATGAACAGGGCCCAGCCGCGGGGGAGGTCCTGGGCGAAGACGAACTCCTGTGCCTTCATCGCGCACCAGGACGGCACATCGGTGTAGGCCGCCGGATCGTCGGCCAGGACCGAGATGATCGCGCCCCGCGGAACGTCCCTGATCTGCTCAGCCAGCATGATGATGGGGATCGGGCACTTGCGGCCGAGCGCGTCGATGGTCAGCGCGGGAGCCAGGCCGGGGGGTGGCGCCACGGTCCGTTCGGACTCAGGAAAAGGGACGGAACTGACGGCAGCGTTCAGGGAATCCGTGCCGCGGGCCGCGGGATTGCGACCGAACAGGCGAAGTCGGCGTCCGGTCATGAGCGCACCCTCACTGTCTCATCATGCCCGCCACCGCGTGTCGTACGCGCGCGGAGCGCAAAGATGACGAAAACATGTGGGGGTCGCCGAAGGCCTGGGGTCGGCGCGCGATACTGTTTGCACGACACGCTGTAGCAGAACCGAGGAAGGCCCTCGCCTTGACTACCGATCACGCCGGACAGGGTTCTCCAAGACCCGGTTCCCCTGGTCCCCGCCGGGTGCGGGTCGCGCGCACGCTGGGCATGACGGTCGCGCTTGTCCTCTCGGTCCTCGTCCTGACCGGGTGCGCGAACGACACGTTCACCCGGCTGGGCTTTCCCAATCCGATCACCGAGCAGGGCAAGACCGTCGTCACGCTCTGGCAGGGGTCCTGGATCGCCGGGCTGCTCGTCGGGGCGCTCATCTGGGGCCTGATCTTGTGGGCGGTGATCTTCCACCGCAAGCGTGGCAACAGGCTGCCGCCGCAGACGCGCTACAACATGCCGATCGAGATCACGTTCACCACGGTGCCGTTCATCCTGATCGCGATCTTGTTCTACTACACGGCCAAGGACGAGAACTACATCGACAACATCTCGCCCCATCCGCAAGTGATCGTGGACGTACTCGGCTTCCAGTGGAGCTGGCAGTTCAATTACCCGCAGTACCACCTGCTGAATTCCAAAGGCAGCGTGACCAACGTGGGCGACATGTGGGGCGAGGGCCCGCTGCCGGTGCTGGAGATCCCGACCAACGAGACGGTCGAGTTCAACCTGAGCTCCGCCGACGTCGT